>JALOSW010000034.1 GCA_025458245.1 Burkholderiales bacterium | reverse complement strand
AAGGTGATGGCCGAGCGCGGGATCAAGAACGCGGTGACGATCTCCTGGAAATACGCGGCCGGCGAGGAGAGCGTGGCCGGCTTCAAGGATGCGTTCACCAAGGGCGGGGGCAAGGTCGTCAAGGAGCTGTGGTTGCCGTTCCCGAACGTCGAGTTCCAGCCCCTGCTCACCGAGATCGCCTCGCTCAAGCCCGATGCCGTGTACACGTTCTTCGCGGGCGGCGGCGCGCTCAAGTTCCTCAAGGACTATCAGGCGGCAGGACTGAAGGGCAAGATTCCGCTCTACGGCGCGGGCTTCCTCACCGACGGCATTCTCGAAGGCGCGGGCGACGCGGCGGAGGGTGTCGAGACCACGCTGCACTACGCCGATTCGCTCGACCTCGCGAAGGACAAGGCCTTCCGCCTCGCCTACGCGAAGACGTACAAGCTGCAACCCGACGTCTATGCCGTGCGGAGCGGTGGACAAGCCGGCGCTCATCAAGGCCATGGAAGGCGCCGTGATCGACAGCCCGCGCGGCCAGTGGCGGATGTCGAAGGCGCACAACCCGGTCCAGGATCTCTACCTGCGCAAGGTGGTCGGCAAGGAGAACAAGAGCACGGGCGTCGCGGTCAAGGCCCTCGACTATCCGCCGGCCGAACGTTGCAAGATGCCGGGCTGAGCACCGGAAACGGGAAGGGTGCCGGTGTCCGCGAGGGCACCGGCTTTTTCATGGCCACGATCTCTCCGATCGATCCGCGGCGCCGGGCGCACCCGGGCCGCCTCGCGCGCCGCTGAACCGGACTCGCCATGGATCTCGGCAGCTTCCTCGTCCAGCTCCTGAACAGCATCCAGTACGGGCTGCTGCTCTTCCTCATCGCGAGCGGCCTGACGCTCGTGTTCGGGATCATGGGCGTGATCAACCTCGCCCACGGCAGCTTCTACATGATCGGCGCGTATCTCGCGTGGTCGCTCACGGCGAAGATCGGCAGCTTCTGGCTCGCGTTGCCGGTCGGGATCGTCCTGACCGTCGCGCTGGGCATGCTGATGGAGTGGCTGTTCATCCAGAAGCTCTACGCGCGCGACCACCTCTACCAGGTGCTGCTCACCTACGGCCTGATCCTCGCCTTCGAGGAATTGCGCGCCATCATCTGGGGCAACGACGTGCACGGCGTGACGGTTCCCGCGCCGTTCACCGGGTCGATCCCGCTCACCGAGACGCTCTCGTACCCGGTCTACCGCCTCTGGATTTCGGCGGTCGTCGTGGTGCTCGCCATCGCCATGTACTTCCTCATCCAGCGCACCCGGCTCGGCATGATGATCCGCGCCGGAGCCGCGAACCGCGAGATGGTGCAGCTTCTCGGCATCAACATCCGGATGGTCTACCGCTTCGTGTTCGCCTTCGGCGTGGCGCTGGCCGCGTTCGCCGGGATGATCTCGGCGCCGGTGTCCTCGGTGTTCCCGGGCATGGGCGGGCAGGTGCTGATCGTTTCGTTCGTGGTCGTGGTCATCGGCGGCATCGGCTCGGTCAAAGGGGCGCTCGTGGCGGCCATCCTGATCGGCCTCGTCGATACCTTCGGCAAGGTCACTACGCTGGAGATCGCCGGCTTCAACGTCCTTCCCGAACTCTCGGGCATGGCGACGTATCTGCTGATGGCGGGCGTGCTGTTGTGGCGTCCCGAGGGCATTTTCGGGAAGCGGCTCTGATGCGGTCCGACCGTACCGCCACCGTGCTCGGGATCGTCTTGCTGCTCGTGCTCGTCGCGCTGCCGTTCTTCGCGGGCAAGTACTACGTGCAGCTCGCCACGAAGATCATGATCATGGCGGTGTTCGCCATGAGCCTCGACCTGCTCGTCGGGTATGCGGGCCTCGTGAGCCTGGGCCACGCGGCCTTCTACGGGCTCGGCGCGTATCTCGTGGCGCTGGCGGCGCCGCAGTACCAGGCGGCGAACTTCTGGACCAGCCTGCCGCTCGCCGTGGGCGGGGCCGCGCTGCTCGCCGCCGCGATCGGCTTTTTCGCGGTGCGCACGCAGGGCATCTACTTCATCATGGTGACGCTCGCATTCGCGCAGATGGTTTACTTCGTGTTCCACGACACCAAGATCGCGGGCGGGTCGGACGGGATATTCATCGACGTGCGGCCCGACGCGAAGATCGCGGGCTGGACGCCGTTCGATCTCGCCGATTTCGTCCAGCTCTACTTCGTGGTGCTGGTCGCGTTCGTCGCCGTCTACGTGCTCCTGCGCGTCGTGCTCCGCTCGCTGTTCGGGCGCGTGGTGCAGGGCATCCGCGTGAACGAACATCGGATGAAATCGCTCGGCTACTCGACCTTCCGGTACAAGCTCGCGGCGTTCATCCTGGCCGGCGCGCTCGCCGGGCTGGCGGGTTATTTCGGCGCCGTCCAGTACGGCGCGGTGAACCCGGAAATGCTGGGCTGGCATCTGTCCGGGTCGGTGCTCATGATGGTGATCCTCGGCGGCATGGGCACGCTGACCGGCGCGGTCGTCGGCGCCACCGCGTTCCTGCTGCTCGAACTCCTCTTTCAGAGCCTTACCGAGCATTGGCAGCTTCTCATGGGCGGAACGATCGTCCTGGTGGCGCTCTTCCTTCCGCACGGCATCGCCGGTCTCGCACGGCCGCTTTTCGGACGCAAGGACGGCTGATGGCGGCCTCCGTTCTCTCGGTCGAGCGGCTCTCGCGCAATTTCGGCGGCCTCGCAGCCGTGAGCGGTGTATCGCTCGAATGTGGCATGGGCGAGGTTCATGCGGTCATCGGGCCGAACGGCGCGGGCAAGAGCACGCTCATCAACCTGCTATCGGGCGATTTGCCGCCCTCGAGCGGCCGCGTGCGCCTCGACGGCAGGGACATCACGGGGCTCTCGTCCGATCGCGTCTCGCGGCTCGGTGTCGGACGCAGCTACCAGAAGACGAACGTGTTCCTGCCGTTCACGGTGTTCGAGAACGCGCGGCTCGCGGCGCAGTCGCGGCTGCCGAGCTCGCTGCGGTTCTTCCGTCCTGCGGCGTCGCTTCGGCACGTCAACGATGCCGCCGAGCGCGCGATCGGCGAGGCCGGGCTCGCGGGGCGGGAGGGCGTGGCCGTGGCCGCGCTCTCGCACGGGGAGCAGCGTCAGGTCGAGATCGCGATGACCCTGGCGACCAGCCCGAAGCTGCTGCTCCTCGACGAGCCGCTCGCGGGCATGGGCGGCGAAGAAGCGGCGCGCATCGTCGAGCTGCTGAAGCGGCTCGCGGCGGACCACGCGATGCTGCTCGTGGAGCACGACATGGATGCCGTGTTCGCGCTGGCGAACAAGCTCACCGTGATGGTGAACGGGGTCGTGCTCGAGTCGGGCCCGCCGGAGCAGATCCGCGGCAGCCGGGCCGTGCAGGAAGCGTATCTCGGCGGGGACGAGGAGCATGACTGAACCGCTCATCGACGCCCGCGGCATCCACACCTATTACGGTGCGAGCCACGTGCTGCACGGCGTCGACCTCTCGCTCTCGCGCGGCGAAACGCTCGGGCTGATGGGCCGCAACGGCATGGGCAAGACGACGCTGATCAAGAGCATCCTCGGAGTCGTGCGCCCGCGATCCGGCACGGTGAAGATAAAGGGCGCCGACATGACGCGCAGTGCGCCGCACCGGGTCGCCCTTGCGGGCATAGCCTGCGTGCCGGAAGGGCGCGGAATCTTTCCGAACCTTTCCGTGTACGAGAACCTCGTAATGGCAGCGCGCACGGGGGCGGAGGGGCGGAGCGACTGGAGTCTCGAGCGGGTGCTCCACGCGTTCCCGCGCCTGCGCGAGCGCATCCACCACGGCGGCGGTCAGCTCTCCGGCGGCGAGCAGCAGATGCTCACCATCGGCCGCGCGCTGATGACCAATCCGGACGTGCTGATCCTCGACGAGGCGACCGAGGGGCTGGCGCCGCTCATTTCCAAGGAGATCTGGCGCATCGTGCGCGAGATCAAGGCGTCGGGAATCGCGACCATCATCGTCGACAAGAATTTCAAGGCGGTCTCGGCGATCTCCGACCGCTGCGTGATCCTCGTGAAGGGGGCGGTGGTCTTCGCCGGCACGTCGGAGAGCTTGCGCGCCGAGCCCTCGCTCCACGAGCGGTATCTCGGCGTGTAACCGCGTCGCGGGCGTGCGCGGCATCCGGCCGCGCTTGCGCAGTCGCCGGCGTCTTTCGTACTCTCCGTCCGTGCTTTCGCTTCGCGACGTCACCAAGGCCTACGCCGGTCCGCGCACGCGTACCGTGCTTTCCGGGATCCGACTCGAGCTCGCCCGCGGCGACTACATAGCGGTCATGGGCGAGTCGGGCGTCGGCAAATCCACCCTTCTCAACCTCGTGGCGGGCCTCGACCGGCCGGACGCGGGTGAGATCCTGGTCGATGGCGTGGACGTCACCCGGCTCGACGACGACGCGCTCACGGTGCTCCGCCGCGCACGCATGGGGTTCGTGTTCCAGGCGTTTCACGTCCTGCCCTACCTCGCCGTGGGGCAAAACGTCGCGCTGCCGCTCGCGCTGCTCGGCGTTCCCGGCCGCGATGCCGACGCGCGCGTCGCCGAAATGCTCGCAGCAGTGGGTCTGGCCGACCGGGGCGCGAGCATGCCGCGCGAGCTCTCCGGCGGCGAGCTGCAGCGCGTTGCCATCGCCCGTGCCCTGGTGCATCGCCCCGCGGTAGTCCTCGCCGACGAGCCGACCGGAAACCTCGATCCGGAAAGCGCCGCGCAGATCCTGGCGCTTCTCCGGGAGCGCATCAAGGCGAGCGACGCGACAGCGATCCTCGTGACGCATTCGCACGCCGCTGCCGGAACGGCGGATCGGATCCTCACGCTGACGCGCTCGGGGCTGCGGGACGGCGCGCACGCGTGATGCGGTCCCACGTGACGTCCTGGGGCGCCGTGACCGGCGGCGCGTTCCGCGCGAACGCCGGCCGGCTCGCGCTCTCCGTCGCGGCGATCGCGCTCGGTGTCGCGCTCGGCTACGCCGTGCAGCTCATCAACCAGGCCGCAGTCAACGAACTGTCGGCCGGCCTCGCGACCGTCGCGGGAGATGCGGATCTGGAGATACGCGGTCCGCGCGCGGGCTTCGACGAGCAGCTCTTCGTGCAGCTCGCGGGCGAGTCCGAAGTGGCGCTTGCAAGCCCCGTCGTCGAGGTCGACGCGAAGCTCGCGCGCGAGAGCGGCGAACTGCGCATCCTCGGCATCGACGTTTTTCGCGCGGGTCCGATCCAGCCGGGGCTGATCGGCGAGGGTGAGGACGGACTCGACACCCTGCGGCCCGACACGATCTTCCTGTCGACCTCGGCCGCGGAGGCGCTCCGCGTGCGGCGCGGCGATACGGTCGACGTGCTCGTCGGCCTGAGCCCGGTCGAACTGCGCGTGGCGGGCGTGCTCTCGGCGCAGGCTACGGGCCGCCTCGCGGTCATGGACATCGCCGCGGCGCAGGACCGCTTCGGCCGCACGGGGCGCCTCACGCGCATCGATCTGCGGTTGCGGCCGGGCGCGGACGCCGACGCGCTGAAACAGCGCCTTCGGGCGACGCTGCCGCCCGGCGTCGCGGTGGAAAAACCCCAGGCGAGCCTGCGCGCGGCGACGAGCCTTTCCCGCGCCTATCGGGTCAACCTGAACGTGCTCGCGCTGGTCGCGCTCTTCACGGGTGGGCTGCTCGTATTCTCGACCCAGGCCCTCGCGATCGTGCGCCGGCGGACGCAACTCGCGCTGCTGCGCGTGCTCGGCATGACGCGGCGCGACCTCGCGCGGAAGCTGGTGGCCGAGGGCGCGATCGTCGGCGCGGCAGGCGCAGCGCTCGGCCTCGCGGCGGGCTACGCCCTCGCAGCGGTCGCGGTGCGGTTCTTCGGCAGCGACCTCGGCGCCGGCTATTTTCGCGGCGTCGAACCGCGCTTGGGCGTCGAGCCATGGGCCGCGTTCCTGTTCTTTGCGCTAGGGGTGGGCGCCGCCGTTCTCGGAAGCCTTGCGCCCGCTCTGGAGGCGGCGCGCGCCCAACCCGGAAGCGCGTTGAAGGCGGGCGATGAACAGCGCGCGCTGGAGCGCCTGCGCACGCCCTGGCCGGGCATCGCGCTCTGGCTCGCGGGGCTCGGCGCGAGCTTCCTGCCGCCGGTTCGGGGCCTGCCCGTATTCGGCTACGTGGCCATCGCGTGCCTGCTCGTCGGAACCATCATGCTCATGCCGCGGGTGGCGCATGCCCTGCTCCGGGCAGCGCCGAGGCCGCGCGCGGTGCCGGGCGCCCTCGCGCTCGATCAGCTGCGTGGCGCGCCCGGGCAGGCGAGCGTGAGCCTCGCGGCGGTGGTGGCCAGTGTCTCGCTGATGGTCTCGATGGCGATCATGGTCGCGTCGTTCCGGCAATCGGTCGACGACTGGCTGGACCGCGTGCTGCCTGCAGACCTCTACGTCCGCGCCAGCATGTCGACCGACACCGCCTATCTGTCGCCGGCCGATCTCGATCGGCTCGCTGCCGTCCCGGGTGTACGCCGGATCGAGCCGCTGCGCGCACAGCAGATCCTGCTCGACCCCGATCGCGCCAGCGTCGCGCTGCTGGCGAAGCCCGTCGACGCGACCGATCCGACGAAGCAGCTGCCGATCGTCGGTACGTTCGTGGTGCCCGGGTCTGACGATCCGCCGCCCGCGTGGGTTACCGAGCCGATGGCCGACATCTACGGGTTCACGCCGGGCAGCCGCATCGAGCTGCCGATCGCGGGACGCAGAGTGCCGTTCCTCGTCGCCGGCGTCTGGCGCGACTACGCGCGGCAGCAGGGCGCGGTGATGATCGGGCGCGACACGCTCGTGTCGCTGACCGGCGACGCGAACGCGAACGCGGTGGCGTTCTGGCTCGCGCCGGACGCGACGCTCGACGCGGTGAGCCGCGCGCTGGTGGCGGCGATCCCCGGCGGCGGCCATCTCGAGGTCGCGACGCCGGGCGAGATCCGCGACGTGTCGCTCACCGTGTTCGATCGCACCTTCGCGGTCACCTATGCGCTCGAAGCCGCGGCGGTGCTGATCGGGCTGTTCGGCCTGTCGTCGAGCTTCGGCGCGCTCGTGCTCGCACGACGGCGCGAGTTCGGGGTGTTGCGGCACCTCGGCATGACGCGGCGCCAGGTCGGCGCGATGCTCGCCGCCGAAGGTTTCGCGGTGAGCGCCGTCGGGCTCGCGGTTGGCCTCGCGATCGGCTGGCTGATCAGCCTGATCCTCATCTACGTGGTGAACCGGCAGTCGTTCCATTGGGGCATGGAGTTGCACGTCCCGTGGATCGGGCTCGGCATTCTCGGCGCGGCGCTCCTCGCCCTCGCCACGCTCACGGCGCTCGTCAGCGGCCGGCGGGCGATGAGCGTGGACGTGGTTCGCGCCGTGAAGGACGACTGGTGAGCGTCGGGATTCGGGATTCCGGCTCGAGCGCTCCGGATTCCGCCCCGGGGAATTCGCGATCCGGATTTACGCTCCGATCGGCTCTCATGGAGGCGAGCGTACCGTGAAGCGCAGGGCGTTCCTCGCCGCGCCGCTCGCGCTCCTCGCGCCCGAGTTGCGGGCCGAGCCGGTCGCCTACCCGCTGGTGGAGCCGCGAGCGCTCGCCTTTCCGCGCGACCACGGCAGCCACCCCGAGTACCGCACCGAATGGTGGTACCTGACCGGCTGGGTCCGCGACGCAGCCGGGAACGATTTCGGGGTCCAGGTGACGTTCTTCCGGAACCGGCCCGGGCTCGCGGAGTCCAGCGCCAGCGCGTTCGCCCCGCGGCAGCTTCTTTTCGCGCATGCGGCGGTCGCCGACCCGCGCCACCAGCGGCTGCGACACGACCAGCGTGCGCGCCGTGCGGGATTCGGGCTCGTGACTGCTTCCGAAGCGACGACGGACGTGCGCGTCGACGACTGGTCGCTGCGCCTCGATGGCGAGGTCTATCGGGCCGACGTCACCGGGCGCGACTTCGCGCTGAAGCTCGCTTTCAAGCCGACGCAGCCCATCCTGCTGCAGGGTGATCGCGGCTACAGCCGCAAGGGTCCCGACCGCGCGCAGGCGAGTTTCTATTACACGCGGCCGCACCTCGCCGTGACCGGCACGCTCGACGTCGACGGCACCGCCCGATCCGTCACCGGCAGCGCGTGGCTCGATCACGAGTGGTCGAGCGAGGTGCTCTCGCGCGACGCCCAAGGCTGGGATTGGGTCGGGCTCAACCTCGCGGACGGCGGGGCGCTGATGGCGTTTCGCATCCGCGGCAAGTCGGGGGAAACGGTTTGGGCCGGGGGCACTCTCCGTGACGCCGCCGGCTCGGTGCGGACGTTCCCGCCCGACGACATCGAGTTCGCACCGACGCGGCGCTGGCGATCGTCGCGGACCGGCGTGGAGTATCCGACGGCGTTCCGCCTGCGCGCGGGAGCCCTCTCGCTCTCGATCGAGCCGCTCATGGACGATCAGGAACTCGATTCCCGAGCGAGCGTCGGGACCGTCTATTGGGAAGGCGCCGTGCGCGCGATCGCCGATGGGCGCGAGATGGGCCGCGGCTATCTCGAATTGACGGGCTACTGGCGCCCCCTGAAACTCTGAGCCCGCCTCCCGTTTCCTCCCGAACCGGCGTATCGCGAATGGAACCGTCTTTCGTCACCGTGCAGGGGCGTCGACTCGAGTATCGGCGCATCGGGTCGTCGCATCCGGCCCGCCCGACGCTCGTTTTCCTGCACGAGGGCCTCGGCTCGGCCGCGATGTGGCGGGACTTCCCCGATCGTGCAGCGAGGGCCACCGGGTGCGGCGCGCTCGTCTACTCCCGCTACGGCTACGGCCGATCCGACCGCCTCGAGCGGGCGCACCGGGTCGATTACATGCACCGCGAGGCCCTCGACGTGCTGCCCGAGCTTCTGGACAAGCTCGGCATCGACGATCCGTTGCCGGTGGGGCACTCCGACGGCGCGTCGATCGCGATCATCTACGCGGGCGCCCGAAATCGGGCGCAGGGCCTCGTGCTGCTCGCGCCGCACGTGTTCGTGGAAGACATCTCGGTCGAGAGCATCGCCAGAGCCAGGGTGACGTTCGAGACGACCGATCTACGCGGGAAGCTCGCGCGCTACCACGACGACCCGGCGAAGACCTTCTACGGATGGAACGACGTCTGGCTGCATCCGGACTTCCGCGCCTGGAACATCGAGGGGTTCCTGCCCGACATCCGCGTGCCGATTCTCGCCATCCAGGGCGAGGCGGACGAATACGGCACGATGCGTCAGATCGACGCGATCGCGGCGCAGGCGGGCGGCCCGGTGCAACTCCTGAAGCTGCCTGACTGCGGACACTCGGCGCACCGCGACCAGCCGGAGGCGACGCTCGCCGCCGTAGCGGCATTCGTCGCCTCACTGCCGCGGCAGTGACGCCGCCGCGCGTATAGAATCCGGCGCTCCCGCACCGCCCGGATGACATACGCATGAAGCCCGCGCTTGCCGTATTTCTTCTCGCCTGCAGCGCCGCAACGGCGTCCGCGCAGACGGAGCAGCTCTGTGCCCAGCTCTTCGGCACGCGCGAGACGGCCATCCGCATGGCGCAGACCGGCTTTCCGGTCGAGACCACCGTCCGGGAGACGTTCGCGCGCAAGGAGTGGCGCGACGCGACCCCGGAGGAGCGCGGCTGGGCGGTGCGCGTCATCCAGGAAGCCTACGAGGCGCCCGGCCCGAACTCCGAGGTGATCCGGGTCTGCCGCGAGCGGGCACAAGGCCGCCCACCGCAGCGTCGCGACGGCACCACGCAGTGAGGTCGGGCGGGCAGGCCGTCGGCTGCCGCAGCCCGTTAGCCGGCCTTCGCGCCAGCGCGAGTCGCGCCGATCGCCCCTAGAATGGCGCCGACCCCGCCCGGATCGCGATCATGACCGCCCCCTCGCATTCCTTTCGGCACGACGCGCAGGTCATCGGCTTCGTCGGAGTGGCGCACGGCGCGAGCCACTTTTTCCAGCTCGCGCTCCCGCCGCTCTTCCCGCTGATCAGAGCGGAGTTCGGCACCACCTACGCGGAGCTCGGCATCGTGATGGCCGTCTATTACGCGGTGTCGGGCATCATGCAGACTGCGGCGGGGTTCCTCGTCGATCGGCTCGGCGCGCGGAACGTGCTCGTCTTCGGACTCGCTTTCGCGTCGATCGGAACGATGCTGTACGCGGCGGCGCCGTCCTACGCGTTCCTTCTGCTGGCCGCGGCCATCGCCGGGCTCGGCAACAGCGTGTTCCACCCGGCGGATCTCGCCCTGCTGAACGCCAAGGTGGAGCCGACGCGGCTCGGCCACGCGTTCAGCGTGCACGGCATCGGGGGGAACGTCGGCTGGGCGCTCGCGCCGACGTTCGGCGTCGCGGTATCGGCTCTCGTCGGCTGGCGCGGCGCGCTGGTCGCGGCGGGCGTCCTGGGGCTCGCGTTCCTTGCGCTGTTCGCGATGCAGTCGCGGCTGCGCACCCGTGCGGCGCATGCGATGCACGCCGCCGCGCCACGCAGCTTCGCTGCCGACGTCCAGCTGCTCGCGAGTCCGGCAGTCGTGCTCGCGTTTCTGTTCTTTCTGCTCTATGCGATGGCGCTTATCGGCTACCAGACTTTCGGCACGACGGCTCTGGTGAAGATCTACGACGTGCCCCTCGTCGCGGCGACCACGGCGCTCACGACTTTCCTGCTCGGCGGCGCCTTCGGCGTTTTCGCGGGCGGCTTCGTCGCGGCGCGCACCGAGCGGCACGCACTGGTGGCGGCCGTCGGCCTGCTCGTCTCGGCGTTCTGCTCGGTGTTGCTCGGGGCGGGGCTCGTGCCTGCGGCACTGCTTGCGGTGGTGGCCGCGGTCGCAGGCTTCTTTCTCGGCACGACCGGACCCTCGCGAGACATCTTGATCCGGGGCATCGCGCCGGCCGAGTCGCGCGGAAAGGTGTACGGATTCGTCTATTCGGGGCTCGATCTGGGCGGCCTGGTCGCGCCGCTCGTGTTCGGCCTCGCCGTGGATCGCGGCGCGCCCGCCCTCGTGTTCGCGGGGGCGACTCTGCTCATGCTGCTCGCCATTCCGACCGCGCTTCAGGTCGGCCGTCGGCCGCGCCGGCCCGCGCCGGCCTGATCGCATCAGCCGACGCGGCGGTCATCCCGGCTGCGCGTGGCGCAGCCGCAGCGGATCGGACGCTATGCAGCGACGCGCCGCTTCGTCGCTGCGGCGGATCGCGTCCCGGCGGGCTTCTCGGGCTTCGGAGAGGCGAGCCCGAGACGAGCGTGCCAATCGGCGATGGATTCGTCGGGATACTTGGCGAACTGCGTGTCGCGCCGTCCTTCCGGGATCTCGACCCACGGAGCGGCGAACTCGACCATGATGTGGGTGGTCTCGGGCGGCTTGGGCAGCGGCGAGTCGATCGCCGAGGCGAACGGAAAGATCCATTCCGGCCAGCGCGGGTCCCAAACCCACAGCGCGCTGCCGCACTTCGCGCAGAAGTGCCGCTTGCCCGGGCTGCGCGCGGGCTTGCCGTCCTTGAAAATGCGCGCACGGTAGACGGAGAGATTCTCGCGGCCCACCACTTCGAGGCTGCCCGCCTCGCCCATGATGTTGATCGCGTAGCCGCCGCCGCCCTGCGTCTTGCGGCAGATCGAGCAGTAGCAGCGCATGTAGGGATAGGGTGTCCGGGTGTCGAACGAGAACATCACGGCGCCGCAGTGGCAGGAGCCGAAGAGCTGCATGCGATCCTCCTTGGGGTCGAGGGATCGTATGGCAAACTCCGGCCCGCCCGTTAGGTAAGAGTTCCGCAAGGCGACCGTGGAAGACGCATCCCGTCCGAGAATCGACAAGTGGCTTTGGGCCGCGCGCTTTTTCAAGACGCGGAGCCTCGCTGCCCAGGCAGTGGAAAGCGGTCGCGTGCACTTGAACGGCGCGCGCGTGAAGCCCGCGAAGGAGCTGCGTCCGGGCGACGAGTTGCGCATCGCCGCAGGGGGTCAGGAGTGGATCGTGACCGTGCGCAAGCTCGCCGACCGCCGCGGCCCCGCGACCGTCGCGCGCGAGCTCTACGAGGAAAGCGACGCGAGCCGTGCGCGTCGCGAGCTGGCGCTCGCGGCGCGCCGCGACTTCGTCGAGCCTGCAGCCGACATCCGCGGACGGCCGACCAAGCGCGAGGGCCGCAGGCTGCGCCGCGTCACCGGCGCTTGACGGCCGGCGCGCGCGCCAGCCGATCGATTTCGGCGAGGAGATGCGCCGGGGCGACCGGCTTCTGCAGGATGGGAATGCCGCTCGCCACTGCCTCGGCGACGCGATCGCGCGTCGTCTCGCCCGTGACGAGGAGCGCCGGAAGGTCCGCGCCATAGCGGGCGCGCAGAGTACGCACTGCATCGACACCGGTCGCGCCCGCCGCCAGCCGCATGTCGGCGATCACGAGGTCGGGGGCGCGGCGCCGCTCCGCGAGCGCGCGGCGCGCCTCCTCGAGCGACGCTGCGGCGGTGACGTCGAGGCCCTGCTCGGCAAGCAGCGTGACCATCGCGTCGCGGACCACTACGTCGTCGTCGATCAGGGCGATGAGGCGGCGGCCAAGGAGCGGGGCCGGAGCGTGCGCGGCGGGCCCTTCGCGGCGCGGTGCGGCGCCGCCGGGCGCCACGCTCACCGCGAACATCGAGCCGCGCCCGGGTCGCGACTTCACCTCCAGGCGCTCGCCCAGCAGGTCGGCGATGCGGCGCACGATCGCGAGCCCGAGGCCGATCCCCTTGGTGCGGTCGCGCTCGACGTTGCCGACCTGGTAGAACTCTTCGAAGATGCGCTCGCGCTCGCCGGGCGAAATGCCCACGCCCGTGTCCCACACCTCGATCCACAGCCGGCCCTCGCGCTGCCGGCACGACACGAGGATGCCGCCGCGCTCCGTGTAGCGCACGGCGTTCGACACCAGGTTGCGCACCAGCCGCTCCAGGAGGCCCGGGTCGCTGTGGGCGACTTCCATCGAGCCGCGCACGCGCAGCCGCAGTCCCTTCTCGGCGGCGAGCGGCGCATAGTCGATCGCGATGCGCTCGAGCAGGACTTGCACGGGGAAATCGCGGAACTCGGGCTTGTCCGCGCCCGCGTCGAGCTTCGAGACGTCGAGCAGCTCGTTCACGAGATCCTCGAGCGCGGCGATCGAGGCGTTCAGCTTCCCGACCAGCCCGCGCACGTCGGGTGCCTTCGCGCGCATGTCGAGCGCCGCGCCGAACAAGCCGATGGCGTGTAGCGGCTGCCGGAGGTCGTGGCTCGCGGCGGCGAGGAAACGCGACTTCGCCTGGTTCGCCGATTCGGCTTGCGCCTTGGTGCGTTCGAGCTCGCGCAGGTTGGCCTGAAGCTCGGCGCTTTTCTCTTCGACGCGCCGGTCCAGTTCGACATTGAGCTGCTCCAGGGCCTCGGTGCTTTGCGCGAAGCGGTTGAGCAGCAGCCAGCCCGCGACGGTGATGAAGAGGATGGCCGAGTAGGGCACGAGTCGGATGCGGTCGAAGAGCTCGGGCCGGATCGCGGCGAACCAGTCGTGCACGCCGAACCCGAGGGAGACCACGCCCGTCAGCGCCATCAGCGAAATGCCCAGGCTGCGCTGCCGCCAGGCGGCCGCGACCACTGCCGCCGATGCGACTGCGACGAACAGGATCACCACGAGGAGCAGCGCGCGCGCGCCGAACGAGCCGTATCCGAGCCACGTGGCGACGTAGAGGAGCGGCGGGCTGAGAAGCGCCATCAGCCAGAACGGGCGCTCGACGCGATGCCACGGCGTGCCGGCGAAGCGCAGCGCGAAGCTCGCGAGCATGGTGGCGTAGAGCGCATAGGCCGCGGTCAGCCACACGTCCCAGTGCGGCTGCGGGAGCTCGCGGTGGAAGACGAGGTCGGCGATGGTGCGTGCCGCCCACAGCATCGCCGCACCGCCGAAGAGTCCGTAGAGCGCCTCCGCGCGCCGTCTCGTCCAATAGACGATGAAGAAGAGGCCCGTGAGGCCGATGGCGCCGGCGAGCGCCACGGGGGCGATGACCTGCCACGTCATGCGACTTTGATAGAGCGGACGCAGCTCGCGGTCGAGGCCCATGGAAACCGGGCCCAGCCCGTTCCATGCATCGTTTCGGCCGGCGCCTGCGGCATCGCCGCGCAGCCGCAACTCGATCCGGTTCGCGCCGGCGCGCAGGAGGGCGGGGGGCACCGTGAAGAGCTGCGGGCGCTTCCATGTGCGGCGCTCCGTCTCCGCGCCGGGGCCCGTGTCGCCGACGCGCTGGCCGTTCACGAATACGACCGCCTCCACGCCGAGCCGCGGCACGTAGATCGCGTGCAGTTCACCCGGGGGCGCCGGCAGGTCGAGATCGAACCCGTACCATCCGTAGCCGGCGACGCCGGGGCGTGTCGTGCGCCAATCGTCGGGCAGCCTCTGTCGCGTCCATGCCGAGTCGGTTCGCGGCGGCTCGCCGTTCTCGGACCGCGCGAAATCGGCTTCGAGCCAGACGGTCGGGTCGGCGTGCGCGCGATCGGGCGCGCCGAGCAGCAGGAGCCCGAATGCCGCCGCGGCGACGGTGCGCAGGCACATCCACGCCCAGCGCGGGCTGCGGAGACGGCGCGCTGCTCTGTCTGGCGGCTGCACGAGCGCTGCTCCCCCGGAACCGATGAGGGCGACTGTAGCGCCAACGGACGCAGTCGGGAATAGAGGCGTCGCGGGCGACGGCGGGTCGCGACCGAGCCGGTCGCGGCCGAGGGGCGGCCCTCGGTGCGGTCGGTCGGGGCTCAGGCGGTCGTGTCGGCCGGCGTGCGCGAGGTGGAAACCACCTTGCCCGAGAGATCGAAACTCACGTTGAACCACATCTGCCGGCCGGGCTCGGGCTGGTAGCGGTAGGACCAGGCCTCTTCCTTCTTCAGGTCGAAGCTCATCTTCTGCGCGGGTTGGCCGAGCAGCCGGCGGACCTCGTCCTTGGTGAGCCCCGCCGTCACGCGGGCGAAGTTCTTGTCGGTGAGCGCCTGATCGATCGCCTTCAGGACTCCGTCGGGGCCGATGGTCACCATATAGTTCACCACGCCTTCGGGCTGGCGCGTGAACTCGTAGGTGGTGGTGCCGTCGGCGTTCCGCCATTCGCCCGAGTACTTGCCCATGACCTTGGTGACCTCGGCGAACGTCGAGATGCCGGGTTTCAGCTGGTCCATGGCGACGTCGCAGCCGACGAGCGAGGCGAGAAATCCGAGCATGAGAGCGATCCTTGCGAGGCGTGCCACCAGGGTTCCCTTTCGCGGGGCGCGGAAGACCCGGCTATTATCGCGCCTTTCCCGAGCGGGGCTGGACGGTCATTGGAGAGGCGATGAAAATCATCCGCAACAGCGTCGTGACGCTGAAGTACGAAATCATGGACGGCGAGGGCAACGCGTTCGAGCGTGCTCGCGAGCCGCTCGTCTACCTTCACGGCAGCCACGGCGGCATGTTTCCCCTGGTCGAGCGCGAGCTCGAGGGCAAGGGCGTGAACGACAAGGTCCGCGTGCGCCTGCGCGCGGAAGACGCGTTCGGGCCGCGCGATCCGACCTTGGTGCGGCGCGAGCCGCGCGCGAAATTCCCGGGCAAGATCAAGGTCGGGATGCAGTTCGAGGGCGAGATGACCCACGGCGACCACGCGCACCCGGTCGTTTTCCGGGTGACGCAGCTCGCGGAGCACGAAGTGACGCTCGACGCCAATCACCCGCTCGCCGGGCAGGAGATCGAGTTCCGCGGGACGGTGATGGACGTGCGGCCGGCTTCGCCGGAGGAGCTCGCCCACGGCCATGCGCACGGGCCGGGCGGGCATCATCACTGAGGTTTCGGCGGAGCTGCGAAGGCGCGATGGCGTGCGAGCGGAGGGTGGTGTGCCCTCTCGCCGAGTTCCTCGACGCGGTCTGCCGGGATGCGCCGAGGCCAGCGCGAGTCACGGCACGCAGGCATTCGCGCAACGTTCCCGCCGGTCGCGTCTCCGCGGTTCAGTCGGTAGTCGTCGACGCCGCGCGCGGCGGCAGGAAGAACGAGCCGGGGCGCGACCAGAACCGGCGCCAGAGCAGGACGGCGAGCTGGCGCGTCTGGCCGAAGCTCACGCCGCGCGACTTGAGCGCGACCCACAGCGCCAGCACGAAGCTGACCGTGAGGTTCATGAACCCGATCAGCGCGATCCCGAGAATGCTCCAGGCGTAGGTCTGCCAGGGCAGCGCGAAGTCGAGGGCCACGAGCGCGTAGCCGAAGTTCGCCGCCGAGAACGCGATGTGGCGGATGTCGAGCGGCAGCCCGAATAGCAGGCCGACGGTGGGCGTGGCGCCGAGCATGATGCCGAACAGGAAATTCCCCGATAGACCGCCGATGTTGGCGTCGAGCCAGGCGGCGAAGCGGTCGGCACGCGCGGGACCGAGCAGCGCGCGCAGCCAGCCCAGCGCCTGCACGCGCTGGCGGAACCGCGCATACACGGCCTTGTTGTCCACGTAGCCCGAGATGAGCCCCGCGAGGAAGAGATAGACGCCTGCGGTCGCGGCGTAGACGAGATTCAGGCCGCGGAAGGGCTCGAGGTCGGCGAGCAGGTGGATCGCTTTCTCCGGCGACACGATCGGATGACCGAGCCAGCGCGACAGCCAGAACCCCAGCACCAGGGCCGTCGGGAACGCGACCAGAACGTTGCCGAGGATCGCCGCGACCTGGCTGCGCACGGCGTCCGCGATCAGGTCGGTGAGCGGGCCGAGATTCCGCAGGCGGCCTCGCACCTGGCTCACCGCATGCGCGACGGTGGCGGCGGTCATCGCCGGCTGCTTGGTCGCGATCGTGAAGTGCAGCATGTGGATCAGGACGAACCCGAGCCCGTAGTTCATGCTGACCATGAAGGCGTTGTTGAGCGGCGCGAGCGCGAGCTTGGCGACGAGGACCTTCAGGAGCGCCATCGGTGCGATGATCAGCCCCGCCCCCGCGGCAGAGCGCCACATCTGCCGGTATTCGTCGCGCGAGGCCGCGATGTAGTGCTCGCCCGTCTTGCCCGCGTTCTCGGTCACTCGCAGCGCGAGCAGGCTCACCAGGCTGCGGAACTGCTCGCGGATCGAGTTCCGCTGCATGATCCCGAGCATCGCCTCGCGCGTGAACGCGATCCACTGCTCGAGCAGTCCCGCCTCCTCCTCGGGCTGCGTCACCACGGCGAGCAGCCCGGCGAGGAGCCGAATCCGGTCGAGGCTCTGCTGAATGCGTACGAGCAGGTAGGTGAGTTCGAGCGACGCGCCTTCGTGCGCCGCGGTGCGGCGCGCACGGCGCACGACATCCTCGCATTGCTTCACGAAGACGAGGACGAACTTCTCGTCCGCGATCTCGAGCGTCGGGTTCGCGAGCCGTTTGCGCAGGTCGGACGCGAAGCGCTGCACCTCTGCGCCGAGGCCCATGAACGGCGACTTGAAGTCGTCGATGTCGGGCGCGACGCGCTTCAGCTCGGGCTCGAGGCCCATCGCGCCCACGCGATAGCCGAGCACCAGGAAAGCGTCGAGCATCGACTCGGCGATGCGCTGGCGCGCCGCCTCGTCGCCGCGCCGCTGGAAGAAAAGCGTCTGCCAGAACCGCGCGCGCTCCTCGTCGGGCAGTTCCGCGTACCAGCGGAAGTCGCTGCGCCGGTCGAAGACGAGCGGGATCACGTCCTTCAGGTAGCCCCTGTCCGGCACCTCGGGCAGCACGCGTTGCGAGAGGCGGCGCCAGAGCTCGGAGAAGAATCCGGTGCTGGGCAGCACGCCCGCGTCGGTATAGAACGAGACCGAGCGCGTGTCGGCGAGGAGCGCGAGCACCGCGCTGCCGAGGCCGTTGCGATAGTCCTCGCGCGCGGCGAGCAGGTCGAGCAGCTCGCGGAAGTTCGCGACCGCCGTCGCGGCGTCGCCCGGCTTGCGCGGCCGGATCTCCGCCACCAGCGCGCGGCAGCACTCGATCGGGTCCTCGCCCGCGCGCCGGAAGCGGTCGAGGACCACTTCGAGCGCGACGCGTTTTTCGGTAAGGACGGACGTCATGGTGGCCGATTCTAGAGCGTGTCCCCGGTGGCGTGCCGAAAGCAAAACGCCCGGCGCGAGGCCGGGCGTTCGCCTGGGGGGCCTTGCCGGAACTCAGGCGGCGGCGAGGAGCTCCCGCAGCACGTACGGCATGATGCCGCCGTGCTTGTAGTAGTCGACCTCGATCGCCGTGTCGATCCGGGACCTGACCTTCACCTGCCGCTTCGAGCCGTCCCTGCCCGTGACGACCAGCGTCAGCTCCTGCTGCGGCCGGATGTCGTCGAGACCGAGGATGTCGATCTGCTCGTCGCCCTTGATGCCGAGCGATTCGGCGGAGTCGTCGCCCAGGAACTGGAGCGGCAACACCCCCATGCCGACGAGGTTCGAGCGGTGGATCCGCTCGAAGCTCCGCGCGATCACCGCGCGTACGCCGAGGAGCTGCGTACCCTTGGCGGCCCAGTCGCGCGAGCTGCCGGTGCCGTACTCCTCGCCGCCGAACACGACGGTGGGCGTGCCTTGCGCGATGTATTTCATCGCCGCGTCGTAGATGGTCATCTGCTCGCCCGAGGGCTGGAACAGCGTGAGACCGCCCTCGACGCGGGTGCCGTCGGGCTTGGCCGGCAGCATCAGGTTCTTGATGCGGACGTTCGCGAACGTGCCGCGCATCATGACCTCGTGGTTGCCGCGCCGCGCGCCGTAGCTGTTGAACTCCGGCACCGAGACGTCGTTCTCGAGGAGATAGATGCCCGCCGGGGAGGTCGCCTTGATCGAGCCGGCCGGGCTGATGTGGTCGGTCGTGACCGAGTCGCCGAAGACGCCCAGGACGCGCGCGCCGGAAATGCCCGCGGTTGCGCCCGGCTTCATCGAGAAGCTCTCGAAGAAGGGTGGCTCCGCGATGTAGGTCGACTTCGGCCAGTTGTAGACCTGCCGAGGTTCGTGTAGAGCTTCTTGAACGTCTTCGGCTCCATGGCGTACTTCATCAGCGCCTCGACCTCGTCGCGCGTCGGCCAGATGTGCCCGATGAAGATCGGTTGCCCGTCTTTGGTCTTGCCGAGCGGCTCGGTGCGGAGATCCTTCAGGACGGTGCCGGCGATCGCGTAGGCCACCACTAGGGGCGGCGAGGCGAGGAAATTGGCGCGGATGTTCGGGTGGATGCGCGCCTCGAAGTTGCGGTTGCCCGAGAGCACGGCGGCGCAGACGAGGTCGTTCTTCACGATCGCCTCGTCGATC
>JALOSW010000148.1 GCA_025458245.1 Burkholderiales bacterium | reverse complement strand
GCCGGCACGCACACGCTGCGCGTGCAGTTCAACGACGACGTGCGCGTCGACGGGTTCAACTTCGAGCGCTCCGCGCGGGTCGAGGTCAAGCCCGGCCAGGTGGTGCTGATCGATTTCAATCCCGAGCAGGGAGGGGTGATCATCCGATGAACCATTCTGCCGCTGTTTCGCGGCCCGCCGGCCGCACCGGCATGCGCGCGTGGCTGGAGGGCCTCGCGGCCCGCCATCACTACGAGCTCGCCGTCCCCGACGGCGAGCGCCGTCGGCTCGCGTCGGCCTGGCTCCTGCTCGGCGTCGCCGCGCTGATCGGGTCCGGCATCTTCTCGATCCTGCTGGTCGCCGCGCGCGCGCCGTTCCTCGCGCCGTTCTTTCCCGCCGCCGATTTCTTCCACACGGCGCTGGTCGTGCACGTGGACCTTTCCGTGCTGGTCTGGTTCGTCGCGTTCGCGGGCATGCTGTGGACGCTCGCGAGCCGCGACCGCATGCTCGACCTCGCGTGGGTCGGCTTCACGCTCGCCACCCTCGGTGCCGCGATCATGTCCGCCGCGCCGTTCATGGGTGCGGGGCGCCCGGTGATGGCGAACTACGTGCCGGTGCTCGACGAGCCGGTGTTCATGTTCGGGCTGATGCTGTTCGGCCTCGGCTTCGCGGCCACGAGCCTGCGCGCGCTCGCGGCGCCCGCGAAGGTGGGGCTCGATCTCGCGCCCGAAGGCGCGCTGCGCTTCGGGCTGAACGCGGCCGCGGTCGCGGCGGCGCTCTCGATCGTCGCGCTCGCGTGGTCCTGGGGCGGCGTGCCGCGCGTGCTGTCGGGGAAGCCCTATTACGAGCTTCTCTTCTGGGGGCCGGGCCACGTGGTGCAGTTCGCGTGGACGCTCATCATGCTGGTCGCGTGGCTCTGGCTCGCCTCGCTCTCGGGGGCGCCGGTGCCGCTGGCGTCGGTGTTCGTGACGCCGATCATCTATCTCGCCTGGGACGTCACCGCGGTCGAGCACCAGAAGATGTTCACGTGGCAAATGCGGTTCGGCGGCGGGCTCGCCATCCTGCCGATGTCGCTCGCGGTGGCGGCGGCGCTCGCGCGGGCCGGCCCGGCAGCGGATGCGTCGGCGCGCGCGTTGCGCGCAGCGCTCGTCGCGTCGCTGCTGCTGTTCGCCGCGGGCGGCGCCATCGGGTTCCTGATCCAGGGAAGCGACGTTCGCATCCCGGCGCACTACCATGGCGCGATCGTCGGCATTACGCTCGCCATGATGGGCCTCACCTATGCACTGATGCCGCGCCTCGGCCTCGGCACTCCGAACGCGCGGCTCGCGACATGGCAGCCGTGGGTGTACGGCGGCGGCCAGTTCCTGCACATCGTCGGCCTGGTTTGGTCGGGCGGCTACGGCGTGCAGCGCAAGGTCGCGGGTGCCGCGCAGGTGCTGCGCACGCCCCAGGAGACGGCCGGCATGGCCCTCATGGGCATCGGCGGCCTGGTCGCCGTCGCAGGCGGCGTGCTGTTCCTCGTGATCGTGCTCTCCGCGTTCGCGCGTCGCCGCGGGCGCTGAACGGCATGCGGGTCCTTGCCGGTGTGCTGCTCGCCTTGCTGCTCGTCATTACGACGACGAGCGCGTACATCCGTCTCGCTCAGACGGGCCTCTCGTGCGCCGGCGCGCCAGACTGCTATGCGCAGCGGCAGCCGGAGGCGGCATCGGCTGGCGACGTCGGCGAGACCACCGCACGCGCCCTGCACCGGATCGCCGCGAGCACGGCAGGGGTTGTGATCCTCGTGATCCTCTTCGTGGGTTGGGGCGGCGCCCGACCGAGCGAGCGCGTGGCCGCCATCGGACTGCTCGCGCTCGCCGCGCTCCTCGCGTGGCTGGGAAGGTACACGCCGTCGAGTTTGCCTGCGGTCATGCTCGGCAACCTGCTGGGCGGCATGGCGATGCTCGCCCTCGGCGGTTGGCTGCTCGTGGCGCTTCGCCGCAGGCGGCCGGCAGTCGAGGCGGGCGCGCTGCGTCCCTGGGCCTGGGTCGCGCTCGCGCTGGTCGCGTTGCAGATTGCGGCAGGCGGGTTGATCGCCGCGCGTCACGCGGCCTTCGCGTGCCCATCCTTCCCCGATTGCGCCGGCGCCGTGTGGCCGAGCGGCGCGCAGGTCGGAGCATTCGACCCTTGGCGGGAGATGGCGGCACCCGGAAGCGCCGCGGACCGCACGGATCCGGCGCGCCAGGCCGTGAATCTCGCGCACCGCTGGCTCGCGCTGCCCACGCTCGCGCTCCTCGCATGGATCGGCGTGCGCGCCGCGCGATCGGGGGTGCGCGCCAGTGGGCTCGCGCTCCTCGCGCTGTCGCTCGCGCAGCTCGCGCTCGGCGCGGCGCAGGTGCTCGGCGGACAGCCCCTCGGGCTTGCCGTCGCGCACAACATCGTCGCCGCAGCGGTCGTGATCGCGCTCGCGGCGCTGCTCGCCCGGACGAAGCCCTCGTGAGCGGCGCGCGCGTGATCGACGCCCGCGGCCTGCCGCCGCCGCAGCCGTTCGAGCTGGTGATGGAGGCGCTGTGCGATCTCGCGCCGGGCGAGGAGATCGTCCTCGTGCTCGAGCGTGAGCCGACGCCGCTCTACCAGGTGCTGGAGCGGAACGGCTACGTATGGACCACGACGCACCACGACGATGGCGAGCGCGTCGAGGTGCGAATCCGCGAGCGACGGGCGCGCTGACCTCACCGGTCAGGTGCAGACGACACGGAGCGCCGGGACGCGCTGCGGTGGCGAGGGCCGTTGTCCTGCGCTGGAGCGTTCGCTTCGATGCGGGTTGCGCCGCACGGGAGGTTCTCCGTGCTGCCCCCGTTCCCGTGGCGAACGGGACCTCTGCCCCGACGCCCGCGGCGCGCCTCAGGTGCCGACGAGCTGCAGGCGCTGGCAGTCCGGAATGCGCACCTCGCGCCCGCGCACCTCGATGAGCCCCGCCGCGGCAAGGTCGTGCAGGATGCGCGAGAAGTGCTCCTGCGTGAGATTGAGGCGCGAGGCGACGATGCCTTTCGCCGTCGGCAGCGTGACCGTGAGCTCGTTCTGGTCCGGCGCGGTCGTGGTGCAGCTGGAGAGCAGGAAGCCGATCACGCGCTCGGTGCCCGAGCGCATCGAGTAGCTCTCGAGATCCGCGACGAGCTGCCGCATCCGGCGCGAGAGCCCGCCGATGATGTGCCGCGCGAACCGCGGGTCCTTCGCCACCTCCTCGAACACCGCGTCCTTGGCGACGTGCAGGAGCAGCGAGTCGACGAGCGCCTGCGCGGTGACGACGTGCGGCTCTTCCATGAACATCACCGCCTCGCCGAAGCTCTGGCCGGGCGCGAGGATGTCCACGACCTTCTCCGATCCCGAGGCGGCGACGAACGCGAGCTTCACCTGGCCGTACACGACCACGTAGAACCCGTTGGCCGGGTCGCCGCGATGAAAGAGCACCTGCCCGCGCTCCGCGTGCACCTGGCGCGTCGCCGCCGCCATGCGGTCGAGTTCCTCGACCGAGAGCCCCTTGAAGAGCGGCAGGTTGGCGAGGAACGACTGCGCCTGGATCCGATTGGTCGCCATGATTGAGGTCCGTCTCCCGCGCCGGTGCCGCTAGTCGAGTGGCCCCTTGAGGCGCACGGTGAGCATCATGTTGACCACGAAGAGTGCCATCGCCGCCGCCGTGAGCGCGCCGCCGACCGCGACGAGCCAGTTCGCCCAGGCGAGCCATCCTGCGATCATCAGCGGAAGTCCGGCGTTCGCGAGCCAGAACTGCGCCGTCGCGACGCGCTCCGAGCGCAGCGGGTAGCCGCCGAAGCGGGGCATCACGTGCAAGCCGATGCCGTAGATCGTCATGAGCACGAACCCCGCCAGCATCATGTGGGCGTGGATCTTCGGCAGGTTTCCGGGTATGACGCCCGGAGAGGCGAGATGCGCGAGGGCGAGCAGGCCTCCTGCCAGCCCGTAGAGGAGGCCGATCGCGACGAACAGACGGTTGCGGCGGTGCATGCGCGGGGCTACTGGAGCAGGCTCACGCCGCGCATGTGCTCCGCGTCGGCTTTGGCGGTCGCGTCGTCCAGCGGGACGAACTCGCCCGTCTCGATGTCAAGCACCAGCACGCGGCCGTCCTCGATGTGATAGAGCCAGCCGTGCAGGAACAACTCGCCCTTCTCGACGCGGGAGGCCACCATCGGATAGGCCATCAGCCGCTCGAGCTGGATCACGACCGAGCGCTGCTCGGTGCGTCGCAGCGCCTCTTCCGACGGGGTGACCGGCAACGTGGCGCCGCGCGCGAGCTCGAGCCAGTGCGCGAGGTGCGGCGCCTCCGCGGGCGGGTCGGCGTAGAGCGCCTTCATCGCGCCGCAATGGCTGTGCCCGCACACGATGATGTCGCGCACGTTGAGCATCAGCACGGCGAACTCGATGGCGGCCGCAGTGCCGTGATGGCCGTGCGATGCGTCGTAAGGCGGCACCAGATTGCCGACGTTCCGCACGACGAAGATCTCGCCCGGTCCGCTGTCGAGCAGCATGTTCGGCACGATCCGCGAATCGGAGCAGCCGATGAAGAGGGCGGTCGGCTGCTGACCGCCTTCGGCAAGCTCGCGGTACTTCGACCGGAACCGAGGAAAGTAGCGGTGCTGGAACCGCTTCAGCCGGCCGAGGATTTCGTCGGGCATGCGAGCGTCGTGTCCCGGGCGGACCCGCCCGCCTGCGTTACTGAAGGAGGGGCGAGCTTACCGCCGCCAGCGGCAGCGCGTCCACGCCCGCTTCGGCCGCGAGGATCCGCACGTATTGAACCAGCGCCTTGGCGCGCACGCGCTCCGCGAGGTTCGCCGCGACCTGGTCGCGCACGGCTTCGAAGGGGACACGATGCCCGGCGATGCGCTCGTCCACGCAGATGACGTGGAAGCCGTAGCGCGTGTTCACCAGGCGCGGCAGCACGCCCGTGGAATCCGCGCCGAACACCGCCTCCTCGAACTCGGGCACGGTCTCGCCGCGCTGCAGCTGGCCGAGGTTGCCGCCGTGCTGCCCCGACGGGCAGTTCGAGAACTGTCGCGCCACGTCCGCGAACCGGTCCGGGTTGGCGCGCACGTCGGCGAGCGCCTTCTCCGCCGTGCGCGCGAGCGCATCGACGGGTGTGCCCGGCACCACCGCGAACAGGATGTGGCGCACCGCCACCAGTTCGCCGGCCGTGAAGAGCTCGGGGTGGTTCTCGTAGAAGCGGCGGCATTCCTCGTCGGTGGGCTCGGGCACCGCGACCTCCCGGTCGAGCAGGGCCTCGATGCGCGCCTCCTCGTCGGCGCCTTCGAGCCCGAGCAGAGCGGCGCGCGCCGAAAGAAGGGATCGGACGGCGGCGAGCTGGGCGGCGCCGTCGCGCTCCGAAAACGCCGAATTCGCGCGATCGTTCATGGCTTGCTCCTTTGCATCGCTAGCGGCTGCGCACGACCTGGTACGGCCGGATCGCATAGAAGACCGACGCGAAGCCGCTCCAGATGTGCACGAGGCGCGAGAACGGGAACACGAGGAAGATCGTCATGCCGATCAGGAGGTGCAGCTTGAAGATCGGCGACACGCCCGCGATCAGCGACGCCGCGTCGCCCTGGAAGGTGACGACGTGCTGCGCCCAGGTCATGAACTTCACCATCTCGCTGCCGTCGAGATGCTGCGCGGAGAGCGGAAGCGTCGCGAGCCCGAGCGCGAGCTGGGCGAGCAGCAGCCATAGCACGACCCAGTCCATCACCTTCGTCGTCGCGCGCACGCGCGGCTGGGTGAGCCGGCGATGGACGAGGACCAGCAGCCCGACGAGCATCATCACGCCGAACAGGCCGCCCGCGACGATGGCGATCATCTGCTTCGCCCCCGCGGAGACCCCCAGCGCGTGCCAGACGGCGAGCGGGGTGAGGAGACCCACCAGGTGGCCGAAGAAGATGCCCAGGATGCCGAGGTGGAAGAGGTTCGAGCCGAGCCGGAGCTGGCCGCGCGCGAGGAGCTGCGACGAGTCGCTTTTCCACGTGTACTGCTCGCGGTCGAACCGGATGATGCTGCCGATCACGAACACGGACAGCGCGACGTACGGATAGATCCCGAAGAGCAGCTCGTTCATGTAGCTTGCCATGGTGCGACTCCTTTAACGCCGGGCGCCCTGAACGGGCCCCTTGGAAAGAAACGATGCATGGGTGCCGCAGGCCGAGGGCGCGGCGGCAGGCCCGAAGACGACGGGCTCCTCGGCCCATTCCTCGTCGAGCGGCTTGTCTTCCTCGACGGGCACGCCCGAGCGGCCGGGCTTGAGACCGGGCTCGCCGGCGATCTCGAGCAGCGCCGCGAACACCGCGGCGTAGCGGCTGTCGCGCTCGGCGAGCGTCTCGCCCAGCGCGCGGACGATGTGGGCGCAGTCCACGAGCATTTCGCGCGCCTCGGCGAGCGGGCGATACGAAAGGTACTCGAGCACGGCCGGCAGATAGTCCGGCAGCTCGTTCGCGGCGAGGTGAAATCCCGCGCGCTCGTAGACCGTCCGCAGGTCGACCATCGCCTGGCCGCGGTCGCGCGAGTCGCCGTGGACATGCTCGAAGAGGTGCAGCGACGTGCGCCGACCGCGATCGAAGAGGCTCACGTAGCGCTCTTCGGTCTCGAGCGGCTCGCCGGCGGCGATCTCGTCGGCGAGTGCCTTGACCGCCGCGCGCGCCTTGCGGCCGACCAGACCTTCCGCCTCCAGCGCCGCCACGACTTCGGGAAGCGCCTGGCGGAGCGCCGGGGTGGGGTAGGTGAGAAGCGCTCCGAGCGCCTTGAGAGTGATCGTCATGGTGTGCCTCTCAGATCTGCATGCAGCGAGGGGGCAGGGCGACGCAGCCGCGCCCCCTCGTGAGCCCCGAAGCCGGGGAAAGCGATGCCTGTGTCGTCGGCTTCATCTCAGACCGCCTTCACCGGAATGGTTTTCTTCTTCTTGCCGCCGAAGAGCGTGGTCTCCGACGCGCCATCCGAGCAGCCGTTGCCGAAGCTGAAGCCGCAGCCGCCGCGCAGGTCGTACGCGTTCTCGGCGTACTCGCGGTGCGTGGTGGGGATCACGAACCGGTCCTCGTAG
>JALOSW010000033.1 GCA_025458245.1 Burkholderiales bacterium | reverse complement strand
GACCAGCGCAGCCCCGGAGTCGTCGCGAGATTCGTCGCGACGATCATCGCGTTCACGAGGACATACACGGCCGCGTGGATCATCCAGCCGAGCTTCAGCCTGGCGTTGCGGCGGGCGGTGCGAAGTTTCACGTCCATGTTGATTCTCCATGCGTTGCAAGACAGCGCGCTCAGGCGAGGCCGAGCGCGGACCAGACGAATCCGCCGAGGATCCGCTGCGGCAAGAGCGCGAACAGGCCCGGAATCACGAGCCCGCCGACGTAGAGGCCCACCACGGCCTTCCGGTGCGCGCGCGGATTCCCGGCCCGCGCGTAGCGCACCGCCCCAGCCAGCCCGACGAGCGCCGCCACCGCGAGGGCATGCAGCCACGAGAAGCCGCTTCCGATGAAGAAGGCCGAGAGCGCCACCGCGAGCATCGCGACGGCCCACGAGCGTCCGAGCAGCCGGTGGCGGCTCGACCCCTTGCGCATGACGAGCAGGGCGGCGCCGATGCCGAGCGCGGTGATCGCGGCCCCGGCGTGGATGGCGATTGCGGGAGTGAGCGATGCGGCCATGAGCGTCTCCTTTCGGGGCAAGTCGTTGAATCGATGGAGCCGATTCTTCCCCGAGCCGGATGGCGCCGCGACCGGCGTGCGACGGAACGGCGAAATCGCGGGACGAACCGCGGCCGGGCACGACGGGCCGCGGCGGCGCGCCGCGAAGCGCGACACGGGCGCCGCGCCGTCTATGTGACAATCAGGTTACAGCGCTCACGGCAGGGATGGCAGGCCGGCGCGCCACGACAAGACCAGACACAGGGACGGCCATGTTCGGACGCTTGATGCCGCGCGAGCGGCGCTTCTTCGATCTTTTCAACGCTCACGGCGAGCAGATCGTCCTCGGCGCCCGCGAACTGGCGGCGCTCATGGCGAACTTCCAGGACGTCGAGACCCACATCCGCGCGATCGACGCCATCGAGACCTCGGCGGACCGCATCACGCACGAGACCATCCGACTGCTGCACAGGACGTTCATCACGCCGCTCGACCGCGACGAGATCCACCAGCTCATCACCTCGATGGACGACATCCTGGACATGATCCAGGACGTCTCGGAGTCGCTCTCGCTCTACCACATCCAGCGCATCACGCCGGAGGCGCGTCAGCTGGCCGAGATCTGCCTTTCCTGCGCGGAGCGGGTCACGACCGCGGTGGCGATGCTCTCGGACATGAAGAACGCCGAGGCGATCCTGAAAGTGGCGCGCGAAATCGACCAGCTCGAGTCCGACGCCGACCGGGTGATGCGCGCCTCGATCTCGAAGCTCTTCCGCGACGAGCGCGATCCGCTCACGGTGATCAAGCTCAAGGCGATCTACGAACTGCTCGAGACCGTGACCGACCGCTGCGAGGACGTGGCGAACATCATCGAGGGCATCGTCCTCGAGAACGCCTAGGGCGGGCGCGCCGATGGATGCGATCCACATCGGCATGGGCGTGATGATCATGCTCGTCGCGCTCGCGCTCGCGTTCGACTTCATGAACGGCTTTCACGACGCGGCGAACTCGATCGCGACGGTCGTCTCGACGGGCGTGCTGAAGCCGCTCTCCGCGGTCGGGCTCGCGGCGTTCTTCAACGTGCTGGCGTTGTTCGTGTTCCAGCTGAAGGTCGCGGCCACCGTCGGCAAGGGCACCATCGACCCGGCGATCGTCGACCAGTACGTCATTTTCGGCGCGCTGGTCGGCGCGATTTCGTGGAACCTGATCACCTGGTTCTACGGCATCCCGTCGTCGTCGTCGCACGCGCTGATCGGCGGTCTCGTCGGGGCCGCGCTCGCGAAGGGCGGCGTGGACACGCTGGTCTGGACCGGCGTCATGAAGACCATCGCCTTCATCCTGATCTCGCCGCTCCTCGGCTTCGTGCTCGGCTCGTCGATCATGATCGCCGTCTCGTGGCTCTTCTTCCGCTCCACGCCGCGCCGCGTCGACCGATGGTTCAGGCGGCTGCAGCTCGTCTCCGCGTCGGCCTACAGCCTCGGGCACGGCGGCAACGACGCGCAGAAGACCATCGGCATCATCTGGATGCTGCTGATCGCCGGCGGTTTCACCGCCGCGGGAGACCCGGTGCCGATGTGGGTCGTGATCTCGTGCTACCTGGCGATCGGCCTCGGCACGCTGTTCGGCGGCTGGCGCATCGTCAAGACCATGGGCCAGCGCATCACCAAGCTGAAGCCCGTGGGCGGATTCAGCGCCGAGACGGGCGGCGCGATCACGCTCTTCGTCGCGACCGGGCTCGGCGTCCCGGTCTCCACCACGCACACCATCACCGGCGCGATCGTCGGCGTCGGTGCGGCCCAGCACCGTCATGCGGTGCGCTGGGGCGTCGCGGGCAACATCGTGTGGGCGTGGGTGTTCACGATTCCGGCCTCCGCCCTGATCTCGGCCGCGTTCTGGGCGATCGGCCGGTCGCTCTTCTAGCCTCGCGGCTCCGACGGCGCGGTCCGCGGTGCCACGCCCTCGCGCACGGCGGCGAGGCGCGTCGCGTACCAGACGGTCGCGGCCGCGAGCAGACCGGCGCCCACGAGCATCGTGCGCGGCGCGCCGATGCGCGTCGCGATCGCGCCGGCCGCGAGTCCGCCGATCGCATGCATGCCCCAGAGCGCCGAAGTGAAGAGCGACACGACGCGGCCGCGCAGCCGTTCCGGGACGATGGTCTGCAGCGTCGTGTTGCACGACACGTTCGCGCAGGTCATGCCGAAACCGCCCGCGACGAGCGCGGCGATCGCGAGGCCCAGGCGATCGGTGGCCGAGAACGCGGCGAGCCCGACGGCCGAGAGCGCGCACCCGAGCGCGACGTAGCCGACCAGTGCGGCATGGGCGCGCCGCGTCGCGAGGAAGACCGCCGCGCCGACCGATCCGACCCCGGCGGCGCCGAGCAGCACGCCGAGCGTGCGGGCGTCGCCGCCGAACACGCGCTCCGCGAAAATCGGCATCAGCACGACATAAGGCGTCGCGAAGAGGTTGAGGAACGCGACCATTGAAAGGAGCACGCGGGTCGGATAGGAGCGCCACGCGTAGGCGAGCCCCTCGCGGAACGCGGAGCCGATCGACCCCGCCGCACGGGGCGACGCCGTGACGCGCATCGCGGCGAGCGCCCCGACGATGGCGAGGAACGAGAGCGCGTTGAGCGCGAAGCACATGGCCTCGCCGAACGCCGCGACGAGCACGCCCGCGATCGGCGGCCCGACGAAGCGGCCCGAGTTGAAGAGCATCGCGTTGACGGCGATCGCGTTGCCGAGGTCGGCCTTGTCGTCGACGAGCTGCCCGAGGAGCGACTGCCGCAGCGGCGTCTCGAAGCTGTTCAGCACTCCGAGCACGAGCGCCATCGCCACGATAATCGCCGGTCCGACCAGGTCGGCGAACGTGAGCACGGAGAGGGCGAGCGCCTGCACGCCGAGCAGCGCCTGCACCACGATCAGCATGGACCGGCGGTCGTGCCGGTCGATCCATGCTCCGGCGAGCGGCCCGATGACGAGTTGCGGCGCCTGTCCCAGGAACGCGACCACCCCGAGAAGCGCCGCCGAGCCGGTCAGGCGGTAGACGAGCCAAGAGAGCGCGACGTGCTGGATCCACGTGCCGAGGATCGACACGCCCTGCCCGGCAAAGTAGAGCTGGAAGTTCCGGTGGCGCAGTGCGCGCAGTGGCGACTGCGACGGCGGGTCGATTTCGCTACCCATGGGTTCGTCGCGGAATGGTATCAGGCCGAACGTGCGGGGCCGGCGCGGCACGGGCGAATCGCAGCGGCGCCGCGCTGCGACGGGGCCGTCGCTCCGAGCGGGCGTGAAGCAGGAATTCGGCGCGCTGCGCGGGCGGCCGAGTGCCGCCCGCATCTTCGCCACACGGCGAGAGTCTCGCCCGGACGCCGCGCGGAGGTCGGGCTTTCGCGTGCGCGAGTTATGCGCTCCCGCGCCGAAGCGAGAGCGTCGGCGGTTTCACCCCGGCCGGCCGTCGGCGCGCGGGCGGGTGAGGATCGGGATGTAGGCGATGGTGTAGACGAGGAAACCCGCCGACCAGAAGAGCGCCGAGAGTGCGAGCGTCTGGCCGTATGCCGCAGGAATCGCGAGTCCGATCACCACGCGGGTGAAGGCAGCCGCCTGCACGAGGCCGTAAGCGAACGTTTCTGCGAGCCCCGCCGCGAGGGTGCGGCCGGTGTGCCCGAGCGCCGTGCGCGTGATCATGCCGATGATCATTCCGCCGACGGCACCGATGGCGAACGCGTGCACGGCGTACACCTCGTGGACCTTCGGCGTCAGGGCGGCCACGGCGAGGAGCGCGAGGCCGACCGGAATCCAGGCGTACGAGAGATGCAGGATCCAGACGATCGGCTTCCCGCGCGTGGCGATCGGATCCCAGAGGGCGAGCCGGATCGCATGCAGCACCGCCGCGGCGAGCGCGGCCGGCGCGAGCAGCCACGCCGGCGCAGCGAGGACGTCGAGCGCCAGCGCCGCGGCGAGGAGCGCGATCGCCCAGCGGTCGATCTTCACGTCGCGGCGGACGCGCGCCTGCGGGATCGCGTTCTGCGTGAACATCGGGATGACGCGGCCGCCCATGATCGCCACGATCGCGACGATCACGTAGAGCGCCGCCTTGATCGGCAGGAGCGGCGACACGGGCGCGATGCCGAACGCCGCGAACCAGAACGTCATGTTGAAAAGCGCGAGCGCGCCGAGCAGCGCGACGAAGAAGTAGTTCCGCTTGTTCTTCGCCGCCTTCAGCGCGCGCCACAGGAACCACGCGACCAGCGGCAGAAACGCGAAGTCGACCCAGGCCGCGACCGACGACGGGCCGGTGACCGCGAGCACGCGCGCCGCGAGCCACAGCGCCGCGAGCGCGGCGAGCGTCGCGCCGGTGGGCGTGGGCTGGTTGGTCCAGTTCCGTCCCGCGGTGAAGAGGAATCCCGTCACCACCGCGACCGCGAAGCCGAACACCATCTCGTGCATATGCCACGCGAGGCCCGCGATCGGCCCCGGCGACGGCAACACGCCCACGTACTGCGCGACCCATAGCGGGACGGAGAGCGCCGCGAGCATCGCGGCGAGGAGATAGAACGGACGGAATCCGAGGGCGAACAGGGCGAAACGCGGCGGCGATGCGGTGTCGGGTCGTTGCACGGGAGCAGGTCGAAAACTCAGTCTGTCGTTGGGCGCGCTCATGCGCCGATTCTTGCGCGCACGCGTTGCGCGATGCTTTGCGGCGGATCACGAAACGCGGCGGGAATGACCCGACCGCCTCCGGGGTCTTGGCCTCGTCGGCGCGGTCGCCAATCGTACACGTGCTGCGGCATCACGCCACGCGCGCGGAACGGTTCGAGTGTCGCCGGCAGTGCGCTCAGCGAGCGGCGCGCCGCGCCGCAGGCGACGCGCTCGCGCCGCCTCGCGGATCCTGACTCGCGCTCCTCGACCCCGTGCGCCGCGCTGCGGTTCGATGTCAGTACGACGCCTCGAGGATCGCCAGGTAGTCCGCGGCGCTCGCCGGTCGCGGGTTGGTCGCGTGGCAATGATCCTTCGTCGCCGCTTCGGCGATGGCGGGCAGTTCCTCGCGCGGCAGACCCATCTCGCCGAGGCCTCCCGGCAGGCCGAGGCGTGCGTTCAGCGCGCGGATCGCACCGGCGACGTCCGCGCCTTCTTCGAGCCGCATGGCGGCGGCGACGCGCGCGAGCTTGTCTCCGACATGCGATGCGTTGAAGCGAATCACTTCCGGCAGCAGCACGGCGTTCAAGGTGCCGTGATGCAGCTTCTGCGGCAGGGCGCCGAGCGGATGCGAGAGCGAATGAACGGCGCCGAGGCCTTTCTGGAACGCCATCGCCCCTTCCATCGCGGACATCATCATCTGCCAGCGTGCCTCGCGATCGGCGCCGTTCGCGGTCGCGCGCTCGATGTGCGCGGCGCCGCGCGCGAGGCCGTCGAGGGCGATCGCCTCGGCGGGCGGGTTGACCGCGGGCGCGAGGAACGTCTCGATGCAGTGCGCGAGCGCGTCCATGCCGGTCGCGGCGGTGAGCCCGGGAGGCAGGCCGAGCGTCAGTTCCGGGTCACAGATCGCGAGCTTCGGGAGCATGTGCGGCGAGATGAAGCCGAGCTTGCGGCCGTCGTCGAGCACGATGATGGCGCCGCGGCCGACCTCGCTGCCCGTGCCGGCCGTCGTCGGGATCGCGATGACGGGCGCGATCGCCGCGGTGATCTTCGCCGCGCCGCCGGCGACCGCCGCGTACTGGGCGAACGGCGCGGGGTGCGTCGCCGCGAGCGCCACCGCCTTGGCGAGATCGACAGACGATCCGCCGCCGAATCCGATCACGCCGTCCGCGCCCGCTTCGCGGTAGCGCTGCAGCGCCGCGCGGACCGACGCTTCGGTCGGATTCGCCGGCGTCTGCGCGAAGATGGCGTACGCGAGTGGCGGTCTGAGCTCCGCGCGCAGCCGGTGCAACAGCCCGCTCGCTTCGATGCCGGCGTCGGTCACGACGAGGGGACGCTCGAGGCCGAGTCGCTTCAACTCCGAGCCGAGCGTCCGGATCGCGCCGAAATCGAACTGGACGGTGGTGAGATAGCTGATCGTGGGCATGTCGATGATCCGTCCATTTCAACGCACAGGCGCAAAGGGTGAAATGTCGCGCAAAGGATCGTGAATCGGGAACGGGCGTGTTTCCTTGGCGCCCTGCGGGTGGCGCGGTCCGGTTCGTTTACGCCGTCTCGGGAGTCTGTTCCTCGCGCCGATTTGCGCCCTTTGCGTCTTTGCGTTCGGTCACCGCTGCCTGACCAACGCCTTGGCCTTCGCGGCCGCCGCCGGGTCGCCGCCGCGCGCAGCCTGCACGTACCATCCGAGCGCGCGCTCCAGATCCCTCGGCCACTCGCCATAGCCGTGCTCGTAGCAGCTCGCGGCGAGATACTGCGCGCCCGCGTCGCCGCCGTCGGCCGCGCGCTCGTACCATCGGCACGCCTCGGTCTCGTCCTTCGGCGCACCGCGGCCGAGGAAGTACTGCGTGCCGATCGCGATCTGCGCCTCGACATGCCCCTGCAGGGCGGCGCGCCGGAACCAGACGGTCGCGTCGGCGAGCGACTTCTGCACCAGCGCGCCGCTTTCGTATAGGAGCCCCAGGGAGAATTGCGCCTGCGCGTAGTCCTGCGCCGCTGACGCGCGCAGCAGCGCGAACGCATCCGGCGCAGCGCCGGGCGTCTCGCCGCGCAGAATCATCATCGCGTAGTTGTACTGGGCAAGCCGCTCGCCGCGTTTCGCGCCGGCTTCATAGGCGCGCGCGGCCTGGGCGAAGTCGCCCCGCTCGTAGGCGTGCCACCCCTCGTCCCGGGCTGCCGCGTCGGGGGCGTAAGGGCCGAGGCTCAGGAGGCACGCCGCCGCCGCGGCGACGCATTCCCGGATGCGCGGCGCGCACATCGCCGGCCGGCGCTCAAGCCGAGACAGACATGCCTTTCGCGACGCCCGGTCGTGCTGCCATGGCTGCGGCCCAGCGGCGCAGGTGCGAAAAACCGCCGGCCTTCTCGACGAGCGGCATGCGGGAGGCGACGACGGGGTAGAGCGCGAAGTCCGCAACCGACAGTTCTCCGGCGAGCCAGTCGGCTGCGGCGAGACGCGCATCGGCGACGCCGAGCAGGCGCAGCAGCCGCTGCTCGAAGAACGCGACGTTGGCCGGCGACTTCTCCGGGACGACGTTCGCCGCGAGAAACACGGCGCCGCTCGCCGGCGCGCAATCGGTGCACGCCTGCATGAACCATTGCATCGCGAGCGTTCTCGCGACGGGATCCTGCGGAACGAACCGGCCGCACTTTTCCGCGAGGTAGAGCACGATCGCGCCCGACTGGACCACGGTGAGCGGCGTGCCGCCCGGCCCGTCGTGATCGACGATCGCGGGGATCATTCCGGCGGGGTTGATCGCGAGATATTCGGGCCTCTTCTGATCGCCCGCGGCGAGGTTGAGCTTGTGCGCGCGATACGCGAGGCCGGATTCCTCGAGCATCACGGCAGCGCGATGGCCGTTCTGCGTGCCTGCGGTGTAGAAATCGATCACTCGTCGTTCCTTCCTGCGCGGAGCGTGCGCCGCGCGGCCGCGCCGGCGTCCGGGCCGTGCGCCTCTCGTGGGGTGCGCGCAGCGCTCGTGATCAGCCGCCGCGCGCCTGCAGCGCGGCGATGCGCGCCTCGATCGGCGGATGCGTGGAGAAGAGCGCCATCCAGCTCGGCCGGTCGTTGATGCCGAACGCGCGCACCGCTTCCGGCATGTGCGGCGGCTCGGCGCCGCCGAGCCGCGCGAGCGCGTTGATCATCGGCCGCGGCGAGCCGAGGTAGGCCGCCGAGCCGGCATCGGCGCGGAACTCGCGCTGGCGCGAGAACCACGCGACGATCATCGACGCGAGGATGCCGAGCAGGATCTGCAGCACCATCGAGACGATGAAAAAGCCCGGGCCCACGCCGTCGCGGTTGTCGGAGCGGAACACCGCGCGGTCGACGACGAAGCCGGCGACGCGCGAGAGGAAGATCACGAACGTGTTCACCACGCCCTGAATGAGCGTGAGCGTCACCATGTCGCCGTTCGCGACGTGCGCGACCTCGTGCCCGAGCACCGCTTCGACCTCGTCGCGGTTCATCGACTGCAGCAGGCCGGTCGACACGGCGACGAGCGCCGAGTTCTTGAACGCTCCGGTCGCGAACGCGTTCGGCGCGCCCTCGTACACCGCGACTTCGGGCATGCCGATGCCCGCCTTCTCGGCGAGCCGCCGCACCGTGTCGACGAGCCAGCGCGCGTCGGCGTTCTCCGAGCCGTCGATCACCTGGGCCCGCGTCGACATCTTCGCCATCGCCTTGGACATGAAGAGCGAGATGATCGAGCCGGCGAAACCCACCACGACCGAGAAGCCGAGCAGCGCGCGATAGTCGATTCCCTCCGCGGTCAGGAAGCGGTCGAGCCCGAGCACGCGGAGCACGACGGTGAGGACGACCAGAACCGCGAGGTTGGTGAGAAGGAAAAGGACGATGCGCTTCATGGCAGGGCTCCCGGAGAAACGGAGGTCGGCGCGCGGCGGACGGCGCGGCGCCATTCTAGCGACCCGGCGTCGCGCCGCAAGGCTCGGCGCGACGCGCGGGCAATCACGGCGCGAGCCGCTCGATCGTCCAGCCGCCGGTGTCGGGCAGGTAGACGAGACGATCGTGCAGACGGCTGGGCCGGCCCTGCCAGAACTCGAACGCGTCCGGCACGAGCCGGTAGCCGCCCCAGTGCGGCGGGCGGGACGGGCTCGCGCCGTGCCGTACGCCGGCTTCCGCGACGCGAGCGATCAGCGCCGCCTTGCCGCAGGGCCGGCTTTGCGGCGACGCCCATGCGCCGATGCGGCTCGGCAGCGGCCGTGTCTTGTAGTAGGCGTCCGACTCCTCGGCGGAAGTCTTCTCGACGCGCCCCTCGATGCGCACCTGGCGCTCGAGCTCCGGCCAGAAGAAGAGCAGCGCCGCGCGGTCGTTCGCGGCGAGCTCTTTCCCCTTGCGGCTTTCGTAGTTCGTGTACCAGACGAAGCCCCGCGCGTCGAAGCCCTTGATGAGGACCATGCGCAGCGAGGGGCGACCCGACGCGTCTGCGGTTGCGAGCGCCATGGCGTTCGGCTCGGGGAGCTCGGATTTCAGCGCCTCGTCGAACCAGGCGGCGAACTGCGCGAACGGGTCGGGGCGCGCGTGCGCCTCGTCGAGGTGCTCGCGCCGGTACTCCTTGCGCAAATCGGCCACGCGGTCGTTCATGGTTGTTCCGGCGGTAGGGGAGGAAAAGGATCGTCGGCGCGCGCACGCCGTGCGCAGCGAATCATAGCCCGTCGAGATGCGCTTCGATGCGCTTGCGCGCCGCCGCGTCGGGCATGGGCCCGCGTCCGGCGGCGAGGTTGTCGGCAACGTGCCGAGCGTTGCGGGTGCCGGGGATCGCGCAGGTCACCGCCGGCTCCGCGAGGATCCACTTGAGGAACACCTGCGCCCAGCTCGCGCAGCCGATCTCCGCGGCCCAAGCGGGCAGCGGCTTGCCCCTCACACTGGCGAACAGCGCGCCTTCCGCGAACGGCCGGTTGACGATAACGGCGGTCCGCGTCTCGGCGGCGAGCGGCAGCAGGCGCTTCGCCGCATCGCGCTCCGCGAGCGAGTAGTTGATTTGCAGGAAGTCGAGCTCCCCTCGCGCCACGTAGCGCTCGACCTCGGCGTAGGCGCCGGCGTGGTAGTGGGTTATGCCGACGTAGCGGATCCGTCCGGCTTGCTTCCACTGCGCGAGCGTCTCGAGATGCCGGTCCGCGTCGACGAGGTTGTGCACCTGCATGAGGTCGAGCCGCGCGACGCGCAGCTTCGCCATCGAGTCTGCCATCTGACGGAGGCCGGCCTCGCGCCCGGTGGTCCACACCTTGGTCGCGATCCAGAGCCGGTCCTGCACGCCGAGGTTCGCGGCCAGATCGCCGAGCACCGCCTCCGAGGAGCCGTACATCGGCGAGCTGTCGACGACGCGGCCGCCGAGCGCCACGAAGCGCGACAGCGCGTCCCGCGCCTCGGCCACCCCGGTGGCGTTGCCCGCGACGTCGAACGTCTGCCACGTGCCGAGACCGACGACGGGGATCGCTTCGCCGGACTTCGGGATGCGGCGAGCGGCGAGCGGCAGGTCGGCGGCGTGAGCGTTCGTCATGAGTCCGGCGGTGGCGAGGGCCGTCCGCTTCAGCCACTCGCGGCGGGAGAAGAGGCGGTGCGTCATGGCGCGCAGTGTAGCGGTCGACCCGCGCGGGTCAGTCGGCGTCGAATTGCACGAGCGAGAACGGCGCGAGGCCGAGGCGCTCCAGGCGCGCTCGCCCGCCGAGGCCGGCGATCTCGATCACGAAGCAGCAACCCGCGATCTCGCCGCCTGTCGCGCCCACGAGCTTTACCGCCGCTTCGGCCGTCCCGCCGGTGGCGAGGACGTCGTCCACGATCAGGACGCGCTCGCCGCGCTCGACCGCATCGACGTGCATTTCCAGCCGGTCGGCCCCGTACTCGAGCGCGTAATCATGGCCGATCGTCTCGGCGGGAAGCTTGCCGCGCTTCCGGAGCGGCACGAAGCCCGTGCCGAGGACCGATGCCATCGCGGCCCCGACGATGAAGCCGCGCGACTCCATGGCCGCGATCTTGTCGATGCGGCGGCCGCGGCAGGGCTCCGCCATCTCGGCGATCGTAAGCCGGAAGCCGTCGGGGTCTTTCAGGAGCGTGGTGATGTCGCGGAACATCACCCCCGGCTTCGGGTAATGCGGGATCGTGCGGATGAGCGCCTTGATCGGCATGGGCCGATCTTAGCCGCGTCGCGCGTCTTCCGCCTCCAGCCGGAGCGCTGCCCGAGCGCGGAGAAGGGCGGCGCGCGCCTCGGCAAGCTCCACGGCGGAGAGTTCGTGAGTCCAGACGTAGTGGGGTGCAGCCGGCTCGACTGCGACGTAGATGAACCGCGGCGCGCGGCCGGCAAGCCTGCCGACGGCCTCGACATAGTGCGCGGCCTGCAGGTCGTAGCCGAAGCGCGATCGCGTTCGCGCGAACCGCGTCGCGCGCACGTCGGCCGCGGTCTTCAGCTCGAGGATCACGTCCTCGGTGAAGCAGTCGGGCCGCGCCTTCCAGCGACCGTCGTTCGCATCGGTCCAGTAGATCGAGAGCTCGTGCGCGCCTTCGCCGAGCCATCGGGCGAGCGGCAGGCCGCGGTAGCCGAGCACCGCGTCGCGCATGCGTTCGAGCGCGGCGTACTCGCGCTCCGACATCCAGATGCGCTCGCCGATCGCCTCGACGCCTCGACCCGAGGCAGTGCGCGGGCGGAAGTACTCGCGCTCGAATCGCCGCGGCTCGAGCAGGAACGCGTGAAAGGCGTCGCCCGGCCCGGCCGGCCAATGGCGTCGCAGGGCAGCCTCCGCCGCCGGCTCGCCGCGGGCGACGCGCCGTAGCGTCGAGGCGGACACGTGCGTCGTGTTGGCGAGATAGCTCGCTATCGGCTCGCGGCGCGCGCAGCAGTCGTCGCGCATGGGCGACATCGCATCGGCCGCGAGGGCTCGGTTGCCGTAGAGGGCAACCATCGCCGCGAGTGGATCGGCTCCCGCCTCGTCGGCGAGCGCGCGCGGCAGTGGCGGCCCGAGAAAGAAATTGGAGCGCCGCCGTGCCGCAGCGAGGCGCCGTGCCGGATTCGGATTCATGGACACGAGCTTAGCGCCGGATCTTTACAGTTGTTGACATCACCCGGCCGCGGCGGTTCCCGCATTGCGGCCGGCGCCCGGCGGCACTTTCCCCGTTTCCGCGTCCGGCAAACGTAGACGGCACGCGGCAATGCAACGCATCATTTTTCCTGTTACCTTGTCCGATCCGATGAACGACCGCGTCCAAACCGTCGGCGACACCGAGCCCGCTGCGGAAGCCGAATCGCTTCCCGAGCGCCTCGAGATGGTGACGCGCGTCGCGCGCCGGCTCTTCCGCGCGCCGATCGCCGAGATCTCCGTGCTCTCGAAAGGGGCCCTGCGCGTCGTCGCCGCCGAAGGCACGCCCGCGAGCGCGCTCGGCACCGAGCTCGCGTTCGACCGCGAGGTGTTGCGCCACGCGGGTCCACTCGTCGTTCCCGATCTCGCGAGCGACCCGCGGTTCGCGACCCATCCGTGGGTCGTCGGCGGGCCGCGTCTGCGCTTCTACGCCGGCACCATCCTCGCCCTCGACGGACGCCCTGCGGGCGTGCTCGGCGTCGCCGACCGCGAGCCGAACGCGCTGACCGAGGGCGATCTCCTCCTGCTGCGCGATCTCGGGCGGCTCGCGGAGACCGAGGTCCGCGCCGCGCTGCTCGGCCGCGCGCGGGACACGCTGGCGAGCCAGGGGGAGCAGCTCAAGCGTCAGGCTCTCTTCGACCCGCGCACCCGGCTCTGGAACCGGCACGCGATGTTCGAGCTGATCGACCGCGAGTTTTATCGGTCCCGGCGCGAGCGCGATCCGGTGGCGATGATTATCGTCGAGGTGGACCGGTTCGAAGGGCTCGAGGCGCGGCACGGCCACGGCGAGGGCGAATCGGTGATCGGCGAGGTCGCGCGGCGCCTGCGCGACGTCGTGCGTCGCTCCGACATCGTCGGCCGCTCGCAGGGCGCGCAGTTCCTGATCTTCCTCGCCCGGTGCAATCTCGAGAACGCCGCGAAGCTCGCCGAGCGCATGCGCCACGGCACGCGCAAGGTGCCGATCTACGTCGGCGGCGAAAGCGTGCCCATCACGATCACCGCCGGCGTCGCCGCCACCGAGACCGGCGGCGAGTGGCTGCCCGACCAGCTGGTGAAGAGCGCCGAGGCCGCGCTCGCCTCGGCCCGCGAATCCGGCGGCGACGCCGTCGCCGTCCGCACGCTGTAGCCGCGAAGCCGGCGCACCGGCCGGCCGGGCGCGTCAGCGCTGCCCCGGTCCTTCATCCTTCGCGTTGCGCGCCTCGCACTCCGCCTGCGCACGATCCAGCCGCGCGTACTCCTCGGGCGAGTCGACCTGCTTCTGCAGCACCACGACCTGCCGCATCGCGTTCTCGACGTAGGGGCCGATGCGCTCCTGCAGGATCTTCTGCACGTGCGCGTCGCCCTCGGCCTCCGAGCGGAAATAGAGCACCTTGCGGCCGAGCTCCGCGCGCAGGGACTCGTCGATCTCGCGCGAGATCTCGCCGAGATATTGCTCGTACACGCTGACGTGCTTCTGCTCGTGCGCGAGCGTGATGCGATGGCCGCACGAGCCTTCCGGCAGTTCCCGGGCGACGTGCACGATCATCGGGCTGAACGCGAGGTTCACCTTGACGGCGGGCCGCATGCAGAACCGCGAGCGGTCGCGGTTCGCGATGCCGCTTCCGCCGACCGACACGGCGCTCTTCAGATCGGCCGTCACCAGCCCCATCAGGGTCCGACTGCCCGAGTGGGTGCTCTTCGCCGCGAGTTCGGCCGAGGAGCGCGAGAGATCCGTGGAGTAGGTGACCGGCTCGGCCACGACCTCGATTTTCGCCGCCGGGAGGCGCTCCTCGCACACAGTCTCGAACGACTGGAACGCGTCGCAGCCCGCGAGCAGTGCGAGCGCACCGGCGAGGAGGGTGCGGGAAAGGGCTGAAGGCATCGCGGCCCGAGGGTAGCGCGCGCGGAGAGCGCGGTGCGCGGCATTTTTCGGCATCCGCTCAGCGTCGGCGCCGCCACGCCACCAGCGCGACACCCGCCGACGTCACCACGATCCCGACCCACGCAAGCGCGGTCGGCGCGACTCCGAAAAGGAGGTACTCGAGCGCAACGGCGATGATCGGCGTGAGGTAGAGGATGCTCGTGACCCGGGTGGCTTCGCCGTGGCGCATGAGCGTGTGGAGCGCGTTCACCGCGAGGATGGACGCGAACACGACGAGGAACCCGATCGCGCCCGCCATCTGCCACGACCAGTCGACGCGCAGTCCCTCGACCGCCCACGCGAGCGGCACGAGCACGGCGAGCGACAGCGCGAACTGCAGGAATGCGCCCGCCCAGAGATTCGCGTGGGGGCAGAAGACGCGCTGGTAGAGCGTTCCGGCGGTGACCGCAGCGAGCGAGACGAGCGCCGCCACGACGGCGCCGGCCGTCACCGCGTGGATGTCGATCTTGTGCGCGACCACCAGCGCCACGCCCGCGAGCCCCAGCACCACGCCGAGCCATTGCGCGCCCGAGAGCGGCTCGCGCAGCCAGCGCCACGCGACGACCGCGGTGAGCACCGGCTGCAGCCCGAGGATCAGGGCCGTGATGCCGGCGGACAGCCCCAGGTACTGGGCGTAGTGGCTGCCGCTCAGGTTGATCGCGTGCATGAGCAGGCCCGCGACCGCGAGATGCGCGAGCTCCCGGCGCGATGTCGGAAAGGCAGGGCGCACCGCGACGACGATCGCCGCGAGACACAGGATGCCGAAGGCGTAGCGCAGGGCGAGAAACGTGAACGGCGCGGCGTACTGCAGACCGATCTTGGTGGCGAGATAGCCCGAACCCCAGACCGCCACGAAGTACCACGCGAGCGCCGTGTCGAGGGCGACGGAGCGATGCGCGCGGCGGGTCATGGCGGGGCGCATTATCGCAGCGAGCGGGAGCGTTCCACGCCGCGTGTGCGCGGGCTTTCGCGCCGCCTCCCGACCGGGTATCTTTGCGCATTCCCGTCCCGCATGTCGGGGCGGCTCCCCGAGTCGAACCGAGAACCTGCCATGCTGAAACGCGTCGCCACCGTCTTGCTCGTCGTCGCATCCCTCGCGCTCTCCGGGGTCGCGCTTGCGCAGGAATGGCCGACGAAGCCGATCCGGCTGATCGTACCGTTCCCGCCGGGAGGCTCCACCGACCAGGTCGGGCGGATCCTCGCGGCGTACCTCTCGCCGGCGCTCGGCCAGCAGGTGATCGTGGACAACAAGGGCGGCGCGTCCGGCTCGATCGGAGCGGCGCAGGCCGCGAAGTCGCCGCCCGACGGCTACACGTTCCTGATCACGTTCGACACGCAGGCGACGAATCCCTTCCTAATCCCGAACCTGCCGTTCGACACCCGGAAGGACTTCGCGCCGGTGATGCTGATCGGCGTGGCGCCGATGACGATCGCCACGCACAACTCGCAGCCGTACAAGAGTTTCGCGGACGTGGTCAAGGCCGCCAAGGCGAAACCGGACTCCGTTGCGTACGGCACCATCGGCGCGGGGAGCCTCGGCCACCTGGCGATGGCGCAGCTCGCGAACCTCGGCGGCTACTCGGTCGTGCACGTCCCCTACAAAGGCGGCGGACCGCTCATGCAGGATGCGATCGCGAACCACGTGCCGATCGCGATCGGATCGGCGTTCCTCGTGAACCCGCACATCAAGTCGGGTGCGCTACGGCCGCTCGCGGTGACCTCCGCCAAGCGCATCCCTTCGTCGCCGGACGTGCCCACCGTCGCCGAGCAGGGCTTTCCGGGCTTCGAGGCGCTCGCGTGGTGGGGGTTCTTCGCGCCCGCCGGCACGCCCAAACCGATCCTCGACAAGATGCACGCGGAACTCGTGAAGGTGCTCAAGAACCCCGAGGCGCGCGAGAAGCTCTCGGCGCAGGGTATGGACGTCGTGGCGTCGAGCCCGGCCGAACTCGCCAAGTTCGTCGACGGCGAGATGGCGAAGTGGTCGAAGGTCATCAAGGACAACAACATCCGCGCCGGCGACTGACGGGCCCGCCGGACTCGTCCGGGATCCAGGATCTAGGATCTAGGATTGAGGATCTAGGATTGAGCATCCAGCCTCGAACCTCAATCCTCAATCCTCAATCCTCAATCCTCAATCCTCGTCCTCAATCCTCAACCCCATGCCGCTTCTCGAATGGTCTCCTGAGTTCGTGCTCGACGTGTCCGTGATGGACGAGACGCATCGCGAGTTCGTCGACATGCTGAACGCGCTCGCCGAAGCCTCCGACGCGGAGCTGCTCGGCCGGCTCGATGCCTTCATCGCCCATACCGATGCTCACTTCGCACAGGAGAACGCGTGGATGGTGGACATCATGTTTCCGCCCATCCACTGCCACAAGGGTGAGCACGACAACGTGATGGGTCTGCTGCGAGAAGTGCGCGAGCGCGTGGCGGCGGGGCAGATCGAGCTCGGGCGCGTGCTCGCGCGCGAGTTGCCCGAGTGGTTCCGGCTGCACGCGAGCACCATGGACGCGGCGCTCGCGCAGGTGATCAAGGCGGTCGGCTACCAGCCGGAGCGGAAAGAAGCCGCTCCGACGGCCTGACGCCCGGCGCGCGAGGCCTGCGCCTCGAATCCATCCGCCGGCCGGGCGAGCCAGCGGACGCGTTCAGCCGGCCGCCATCTCCCGCTGCCAGAACTCGTAGAAGTGCACGAGTCCGTCCTCGTGCGGCGAGTGGAACGGCCCCGAGTCGTTTTCGCCTAAGGCGTAAAGCGCCTCGCGGCCGCGCTGCAGGTGCACGCAGGCCGCGGCGTCTTCGGCCGCCGACTCCTTGTAGGCCGCGAGATGCGCCTCGACGAGCCCGGGCTCGAACGCGACGATTTCCTCCGGATAGTAGAACTCGACCACGTTGACCGTGCGCGACGGCGAAACCGGATGGACGGTCGAGACGACGAGCGCGCCCGGGTACCACTCGAGCATCACGTTGGGATACAGGATCGACCAGACGGTGCCGTACTTGGGCAACGTGCCGCCGCTCCACTGCAGGTAGGCGTCGCGATACGCGAGATAGTTCGGCGAGCTCTGGAAGCGCAGCTCGTCCTTGAGGCCGAGGATCTGGTAGGACCAGCGCTCGCCGAAGCCCCACCGGTAATTGCCGGCGTCGACGAACTTGCGCAGGCCCGGATGAAACGGCTCGACGTGGTAGAGCTCGAGATAGAACTCGAGGAAGTTCTTCCAGTTGAACGGCAGGTCTTCCACCTCGACGTGGTGGAAGACGTAGTCATCGAAGCGGTAGTCGTCGGCGAGCGTGAAATCGGCGAGGTCCTTCGCCGCGTCGCGCGGACCCTTGAAGAGCAGCCCTTGCCACGCTGAGAGCGGGGTGCTCTTGAGCGGCATGTCGGGTTTCGTCTCGAACTCCGGCGCGCCCATGAGGCGGCCCTCGAGGTCGTAGGTCCAGCGGTGCACCGGGCACACGATGTTCTGCGTGTTGCCGCGCCCTTCCAGCATCAGCGCCTGCCGGTGGCGGCAGACGTTCGAGAGGAGCCGCACGCCGTTCTTCGAGCGGACCAGCGCCTGGCCGTGCTTCGCCCGCTCGAGCGTCATGTAGTCGCCGACTTCGGGAACCATCAACTCGTGCCCGGCGTAGCCCGGCCCACGCGCGAAGAACACCTCCAGCTCGCGCTCGAACACGGCCGGGTCGAAATACGCCGATACCGGAAGCTGCGGTGCGCTCGGTTCGAGCCTGTTCCTGTCGCCGATGTCTGCCATGGACCGTCTCCTGACGAATCGTCCCGCCATCCCCATCGCCTGCCGGCGCGGCGGCATCCGATGCTTCTCATGACTCCAGGCCGACGCGGGCGTTCCCGAACAGGCCGGAAATAGAGCCCCGATTCCAGGAGCCCGCCGGGGAAGGCGGCGCGAGCATCGCACGCCGAACTCGCCGCTTCCTTGACCGGGCGCAAACCGCGCGGGCCGGCGCGCCGCCTATTCGACGTTTGCCGCGATCCGGTGCAGGCCTTCGAGCACCAGGTTGTCCTGGTACACGAACGGGATGGCGATGCGCGGCGCGAGCGCTTTGCCGGCACCGCCCGAGATGACGCAGATCAGGTCGGGGTGCTTGGCGTGGTGGAGGCGGAAGAGCCGCTCGACCGCGCCGGCCTGCGCGTGCTGGCAGCCCGTCACGATCGCGTCGATGGTCTGCTTCGGGTTGTCGGCGAACTCGCCGTCGGCGTCGGGCAGTGCCGCGGTCCCCTCGTGCAGGGAGCGGATCATCATGCCGACTCCCGGAAGGATCACGCCGCCGGTGAACTCGCCTTCGGCGCTCACGAAGTCGATGGTCGTTGCTGTGCCGCACACCACGACGAGCACGGACTTCGCGCCGACGATGCCGCGTGCCCCGATCATCGCGGCCCAGCGGTCCGAGCCGAGCTGAGCCGGATTGCGGTAGCCGTTCTTCACGCCGCACTGCTCGGGCTGCGAGGTGAGCCAGTAAGCC
>JALOSW010000260.1 GCA_025458245.1 Burkholderiales bacterium | reverse complement strand
GTGGAGCGTCGCCGCGATGCTGCACGCCCTCGGTCGCGGCTTCCTCGGCTTCTTCTGGCTGCGCGCGGCGCTCGGCGTCACCGAGGCGGTGAATTTTCCCGCGGCGCTGAAGGCGGTGGCCGAGTGGTTCCCGAAGCACGAGCGCTCGCTCGCCACCGGCATCGTGACGGCCGGCACCGGCATCGGTGCGATCGTTGCGCCGCCGCTCGTGGGCCTGCTGATTCATTTCCATGGCTGGCAGGCAGCTTTCCTGGTGCCGGGTGCGGTCGGCTTCCTGTGGGTGCTGGCGTGGAAGCGGTGGTTCCACCTGCCTGAGGCGCACCCTTCCCAGAGGCGAAGTTCGCCGGACGCTGGCGCGACTACCTGCGTCACCGCGAGACCTGGGGCCTGATCCTCGCGCGCTTCACGGGCGATGGCGCGTTCTACTTCTTCGCCTTCTGGCTGCCGAACTACCTGCACAGCGAGCGCGGCTTCGACATCGTGAAGATCGCGTGGGTGGCCGCGCTGCCATTCGTCGCGGCGGACCTGGGCGCGCTGTTCGGCGGCTGGCTGGGCGGCAGGCTCATTGCGCGCGGCGCTTCGCTCGACGCCGCCCGCAAGCGAGTCATCTGGCTCGGCGCGCTCATGGTGCCGGTGGCGATGCCGGCGGTGTTCGTCGAGTCGCCGTACGTGGCCGTGCTGCTCGTGTCGGCTGCGCTCTTCGCGATCCAGGTGAAGTCCTCCGCGCTGTTCGCCGTGCCCATGGACCTGTTTCCATCGCGCGACGTCGCCTCGGTCTGGGGCCTGTCGGGCGCGGCCGGCAGCCTGGCCGCCGCGTTTGCGCAGCCGTTCATCGGCTGGCTGATCGACCACTACTCGTACACGCCCGTCTTTGCGATCGTATCGACGATGCACATCGCCTCGGCGCTCGCGGTGATGCTGCTCATTCCCCGCATCGCGCCGCTCGGATTCGCGAGCGGCCCTGCACCCGGAGGTGCCCGATGAAACGACCGCTCGCCGCCTGCCTGCTCGCACTGGCAGCCCTTGTGTCCACGGCCGGTGCCGCGGAGCTGACGGCGCGCGAGATCGTCGAGCGCGTGCACGCGGCGGCGGGTGGCAAGGCGTGGCTCGAGGCCGGCACCAACGTGATGCGCGGCGACGCGACGCTTTGTCGCGACGGCGACCCGGCGAAGTGCGTGTATGCGGATCGCTACGTGATGTATCGGGTGTATCCGACCGAACTGGCGCACGGCGCGCACGCGGGCAGCGGCAAGTTCCGCCTCGACGCCTACAGCGGCGACAAGCGCATCTTCGAGGTCGCGTTCGACGGCGAACGTTCCTACGACCAGAACGGGCCGTTGCCGCCCGAGCGCGCTATGAGCGACGAGATGAGTGCGTTCGGCTTCAGCGCGATCCGTTTCGCCCTGCAGAGCGGCTTCGAGGTCGAGAGGTTGAGCGATGACGAGGTCGAGGGCCGGCCGGCGTTCTTCGTGCGGGTGAAGGACCCGAGCGGCACGCGGACGCTGTTCGGCATCGACAAGGAGCATTTCTACGTACTTTCCGCGCAATGGCAGACCACGAAGGGCTGGCACATGCGTCAGTACTCGGAGTTCTACCAGCTCGTCGACTCGCGTTTCGTGCAGCCGGGGCGGGTCCGGCACTACTACGACGGCGTGAAGTCGGTCGACATCCACTGGCGCTCCGCCGAGATCGGGAAGCCGATTCCGGATTCCACCTTCGTGCTGGGCCCGGGCGTAAAATCGGCCGATTGAACGACCCCGGGGGTTCCCTCATGCCGTCCGCCAAGAAGTACGACCTGCTCGTCAAGAACGTCCGCATCGTCCGCCCGGGCAAGGCGTCGGTGCAGAAGGGCGACGTCGCGATCGCCGACGGCAAGTTCGCCCGCGTCGGGCGCGAGATCCCGGCCGGCGAGGCGCGCAAGGTCGTGGACGGCAAGGGCCTGCTCGCATTCCCCGGGCTCGTGGATCCGCACATGCACTGCGGCATCTACTCGCCGCTCGCCGAGGACGCGATCACCGAGAGCCGCGCGGCGGCGCAGGGCGGCGTCACCTCGAGCCTCAATTACTTCCGCACCGGCCATTACTACCTGAACAAGGGCGGCCCCTACGCGAAGTTTTTCCCGGAAGTGCTCGACATTTCGAGGGATCGCTTCCACGTCGATTACGCCTACCACCTCGCGCCGCGCCGATGGACCGCGGGCACATCGACGAGATCCCGGATCTCGTAGAGAAGCACGGCGTGACCTCGTTCAAGATCTACATGTTCTACGGCGGCTACGGTCTGCACGGCGCCTCGAGCCACCAGCACGAGTTCCTGATGATCGACGAGGAGGAGAAGTACGACATCGCGCACTTCGAGTTCGTGATGCGGGGCGTGCAGCGCGCGATGGAGCAATTCAAGGACCGTCGCGAGTCGATCAGCCTGAGCCTGCATTGCGAGACGGCCGAGATCATGGCGGCCTACACGAAGCTCGTGCAGCGCGAGGGCAAGCTCACGGGCCTCAAGGCCTACAGCGCCGCGCGTCCGCCGCACTCCGAGGGCCTCGCGATCTGCATCGCGTCCTACCTCGCGCACGAGACGAACTGCATCAACATCAACCTGCTGCACCTCACGTCGCGCAAG
>JALOSW010000032.1 GCA_025458245.1 Burkholderiales bacterium | reverse complement strand
GAACGGTACGGCCCATGCGAACGCGCTCTCCCTGACATCGTTCAGCAGCGCCTGCATCACGACGTCGAGCGGCGGAAAGCGTCCGAACGATTGCACGGTCCCGAGCTTTAGGCCGTCCCGCTCGTAGAAGTCGTTCAGCGCGACTTCCTTGACGCGATTGTCGCTCTCCTGCGCGTCATTCACCTCGACCGCGTAAAGGTCGACCAGGTGCCGCATGAGATTGCGGCCGACGAGTCCCGATTCGTTGGCGAGTCCGGCGGGCCAAGCGTCGGAGGCGGATCGCAGCAGTAGCGCGGGCGTGGCGAGCGCGCCAGCGGCGACGAACACCATCCGCGCTCGCAGGGTAACCACCTGGTCGCCACAACGGCACTCGATCGCATCCACGGCTCGCCGCGACGCGATGAGCCGGACGGCCTCGCATTCGTCCAGTAGCGCGGCGCTGTACTCCTCGATCGCCGGCCGCAGGCACACTCGCACGCTGTCGTTCTTGCAGTCGTTCGGGCAGAGGAAGCCCTGACAAGACCGGCAGCCGTCTACGTATTCGCAGGCGCTTGGCAATCGGTAGGGATGCAGCCCGCGCGACTCGAAGTGCCGCGCCAGTCCTGCTCCCGCCCGAGTGAGCGGGGGGGCCGGCAAGAGTTCCGGTCGATCGGCCCGCAGTGGATCCGCGGTGCCGCGAACGCGGTAGAGACGCTCGGCAGCGGCGTAGAACGGCGCGAGTTCCTCGTAAGCAATCGGCCAGGCCGCAGGCAGATCCGCGCCCGTTCCGGTGGCATGGATCCGGCCAGGTTCGAAGTCCGACGGGAAGAACCGCTCCAGGGCCATGCCGTACAACGCGCTCGATCCCCCGACGCCGCTGCCGATGAACGGCACGAAGCGCCGAGGGCGCGATGTCGATGCGTCCTTGATCTCTTCGGCCCAACGCCCCGCACGGCGCAGCGTGTCGGCATGCTCGGGCGACGGATAGGCCGGCGCGGCGAAGAACGATTCCGCGTAGTCCCCGACGTGCTCGCCCGCGCCGCGCGCCCGGCCTTTCTCGCAAAAGAGCACGCGCCAGCCGGCCTGCGCGAGCGCATGGCCCAACGTCGCGCCGCCTACGCCCGTGCCTACGACGATGGCGTCCCAACGCTCTGCGGCCGCATCGCGTGCGTCAAGTGTCCGCATCGCTGCACACATTGCGCAAAACCGTGTCGAAATGGGCGAACGGATCGAACCCGCTCAACGCATTCTGGATGCGCCGCGCCCCGACCGCCAGGCGCCCCCCGCGAAGCGCATCGACCACAGCGCCGCGAATCTCCGCCGCGGAGCTGCGATGTGCGCGCAGGAGCACTCCCGCGCCGGCGTCCTCGACGGCTGCCATATTGAGAAACTGGTCGGTGTTGGCTGCCATGCCGATCACCGGCTTGCCGGCAGCGAGCGCCTGATAGCTCGACGGGCTGCCGCCGTTGCACACGACGACATCCGCGAGCGACGCGGCGCGGTCACCTGGCAGGAAATCGGCGATGAGAGCATCAACGGGTGTCGCGCCCGCCACTTTTCTGCCCGCGGTGGCCGCGACCATCGTGGCGTCCAACCCGTCCAGCGCGTGCAGCACCTTCTCCAGAGCCCCCGGGGCGCCTGAGCTGCCCAGGTTGACGTAGATCACCGGCCGCCTGTCCGCCACGCGTTCGACCTCCGGCCACCAAGCGGGAAGGGACGCGGCGGGCACCCACGGAATCGGCCCGATGAAGCGGTGCGTCGTCGGCAGCGGCTTGGTGGGAACGACTTCGGGAATGTCGGCATAGAGGGTCTCGTCGGCGTCCATGATGGCCCAGCGAAAGTCCGCCGCGAGCCGCGGCATGCCGAAGCGGCGTCGCACCCGGTTCACGGGAACGACGTGCGCTGCGTAGCCCGCGCGTCGGAAAACATCGAATGCGACCTGCCCGATGCGCGCACCGAGCAGCCTGGCCACGGTGATCTCCGGCACGACGTGCCGGATGAGCGCATAGGGGCTCCAGTAGGCGTTGGTGATGTTGATGTACGGAACTCCGGCGCGCCGCGCACTGATGCCGAGCGAAATACGGAAATCGCCGACGACGACATCCGGACGGAGCCGGTCGAACAGGACGAGTTCCTCTTCGACGTAGCGCTGGATCGCGGGCGCGTCGAATATGGGCGTGCCGTGAGCGAGCGCGTGCGAGAAGCGGTCCGACGATATCGACCACACCGCTTCCGTCGGGAAGGGCACGGCGCCGATTGCCTTGGCATACCTCGGGTCGGTCGCGAGCCGAACTTCCCAGCGCTGCGGGTCGAGACGGCTCGCCAGAGCGACGGGGCGCGCGACATGCGCGAGCGTGACCGCTTCGGCGACGAAGAGAACCCGCCTGCGACTCACGCCCCGTACTTCCCGGGCGCGAGCACCGCGTCCGGGTCGGCCGCGTGCTTGAGCCTGCGCGCGAACGCGACGAATTCGGGTGCGTTCCGCGCGAGCTGGGCCATGCTGCCGACGCCCATGCGATAGGTCTGATATCCGGCCTGGCTCGTGGCTTCGCCGAGCGCGTGGTACAGCGCCCGGGCATTGTCGGTCTGACCGGCGTCGTCCTTCCGGTAGAAGATCGACGTAAGAATGATCATCGAGCGCGGATTCTGGACGAGCAGCGCCGCGTAGAAGTCGAACTCGAAACGCTCGAACAGGGTGCGGCAGAGCGCCAGAAGCTCCGTCACGGTGTCGCCAACCATCGGCGCGATCGGCGCGAACCAGATGAGCCCGATGTCGTCGCCGTCCGGATCGGCGCGGTCGGGCTTCGGCTTCTCGCTCTTGAAATACGCATGGCGAACGAAGTAGTCGCTCGGCACGCCCTTGAGGACTGCGTGGATGTGCGGACCCGCCTCGAGCATCTCGAGCGACTTGCCGGCGAAGCGACGCACGGCCCACTCAAGCGGCTTCGCGAGCGGCCCGCGGCGCGCGGCCGAGTGCACGGCGCTTGCCAAACGCACGGTGGCGTCGTCGACGAACATGAGGCGTCCGAGCGGCGCAAGACGCGCACGCAGCGCTTTCCTGGCGAGCCGGACCTGCGCGGCGGTGCCCTGGATTCCGCCGCCGAAGCTCCACGAGGCAACCAGATACTTGCGGCGCATCTCTGCAAGCGCGTCCGGGGGCAAGCGCGAGTGGCCTGCAACGAGATGCGCGGGATACTGCGCGAGCACCGAGAGCGCGCAGATGTCGTTCACGAGGTGCACCGCGCTAGTGACGATCTGCCGCAGCGCGAGCTCGCGGATGCCGTCGACCAGCCGCGGCAGATCCTGCTCTCGCGCGAGATCGAACGTAAATGAACAGAACGCCTCCGGCTTCGGCATGAGCCAGACACCTGCCTTGGTCACGATGCCGAGATTCGACTGGCTGAACAGCCCTTCGACATAGGGCCCGACGCCCCACTTGTGCGTGTAAAACGTCTTGCATCCGGCCGGGCCGCCGCCGGTGCGCATCAGCTCGCCCGTGGGCAGCACGACCTCCATGCCGCACAGTGTCCCGAAGTGATCGCCGTAGTGCGTGACGCCGAGGCCGCGGTCGAGTGCGTTGCCGATCACCGATCCTTCCGGCGGTCCGTCGGTCGTGTCGCACCACAGGTTCGGGTGATGCGCGTCGAGGTGCGCCCGGAGTTGCCGATACGTCACGCCAGGCTCGATCACCGCGTAGGCGAGACGCTCGTCGACCTCGAGAATGCGGTTCATCCGCGCAAGGCGGAGCAGGACCGCGCCTTCGCGCACCGCCGTTGCGGACCCGTAGCCCCAGTTGCGGCCGGCGCTCACCGGCCAGACGTGCAAGCCGTGGTCGGCGCAAGCGCGCAGGATCGCGGCGACCTCCTCGGCGTTCGCGGGCGACACGATCGCGGCCGGGCGTTTCGCATCGGGGATGGTGGCCTTGCCCGCCAGATCCAGATCGGCGGGCGAGACCGAAACCTGAGCGTCGCCCACGACGGCGCGCAGGGCCGCGAGCGCCTGCGCCGAAAGCGCCTTTGCGGCGGGAATACGGGTCAGCAACGGATCCAACGACGCTCCTCTGGGGGGAGGCTTCGGCCGAGCAAAGGCGGCCGATCGCTCCGGGCCGCCCGCGACGCCGCGCACGCAATCCGCCGCTCCCGCGGCAGCGCGGCTTCGCTCGTTGGGTTTGCTCGGATCTGGCGCAATTTCACTCGGGAACCTGCATGACGCACGAGGTAAGATGACACAGTTGTATAACGTTCATCAACGATTCGTGCGCATCGGCCGCCCGTCTCCCCGCTTCGAAACCCCGGCGCGACCCATCTGGCCCTGCAAGCGGGCAAGCGCCGGCGTCCCTGGTCAGAGAATGAGGGCTGGATGAGCGGCGCGGCGACCATGCCCGAGATCCTCGCGCGTCGCTCTGCGCGCTCGCCGGACGCGCCGGCGTTTCATGCGTTCGAGCCGGGCGGCACAACGCGCCCATCGAGCTGGCGAACCCTTGCTGCGCGAGTCTCCGCAGTCGCCGCAGCGCTGGCCGCAAGGGGCGTCGCGACGGGCGATCGTGTCGCGATCCTGGCGCCGACTTCGATCGAGTGGGAAGTCGCGCAACTCGGCGCGCTCGCAGCCGGCGCCTGCGTCGCGGGTATCGACCCGTACTATCCCGATGCGGTGCTCGCCTCCGTGCTCGAGTCGGTCGTGCCAACAGTGATCGTCGCCGAGAGCGCCGACGCGTTTTCGCGGATTCCGCCTGCGGTTCGGGATTCCGCCCGCCTGCTCGTTGCGCTGCGCGGCGAAGGCGCTGATCGCGTCGTTACGCTGGCACGCCTGGCCGCCGAGGTCCATCCGGCCCCCGCATATCGGCCGCGCGGCGACGATCTGGCTATCATCACCTTCTCGTCGGGCACTACAGGGAGTCCGAGGCCGATCGCCTACACGCACGCGCAGGTCGTCACGGCGATCGATGCGATCCTGGCCGCGTTCCCGGAGATCGAGGAGGGCGCGCGTTTGCTTTGCTGGCTGCCCCTCGCGAACCTGTTCCAGCGGATCATCAACTTCTGCGCGATCGAGCGAGGCGCGGTCAGCTTCGTCGTCGAGGATCCGCGGGAAGTCATGAACTACATCGCGCTCGCGAACCCGGATCTGCTCATCGGCGTGCCACGATTCTTCGAGAAGCTGCAGGTGGGGATTCAGGCGCGGCTCGACGCGTCGGCCCTTACGGAGCGCCTTGCGCGGTGGGCCTTCGCGCCGGGCGGCGTGCGCACGTCCGGGCGCAACACGCTTGGCCGCATGCGGCACAAGCTTGTCGATCGGCTCGTTCTGGCGAAAGTCCGCGCGGCGTTCGGATCCCGCCTCAAGTTCTTCGTGAGCGGGTCGGCGCCGATGCCGACGTGGCTCCTGCAATGGTTCGAGGCGCTGGGCCTGCCTGTCCTGGAGGCCTACGGCGTCAGCGAGAACATCGTGCCAGTGGCGATCAACACGCTCGCCGCGCGCCAGCTCGGTACCGTTGGACGGCCGCTCCCGCCCAACGACGTGAAGGTCGGGGCCGAAGACGAGATCCTCGTCCGCGGACCCGGCGTATTCGCGGGTTACCTCGAGCGCGGCGTGTTCGCGCCTGCGCGATTGACGCCCGACGGATACTGGCCAACCGGCGACTGCGGCACACAGGACGCCAACGGCTTCGTGTCGCTCTCCGGGCGAAAGGCGGATCTCTTCAAGCTGTCTACCGGGCGTTGGGTAGTGCCCGCGCCGATCGAGGAGCGGCTGCGCCGGTCGCCCGGCGTGGATCAGGCAGTCGTTCTAGGGGCGGGCCGTAAGGTCACGATTGCGGTGATCAGCGTTTCACCGGAGACGCGATCGAAGCTCGGCGAGTCAGAGCGTGCCGGGCCGCTGTCGCAGCGCGAACAAAGCGTGCTCGCTCGCGGCATCGTCGCCGCGCTCGGCGACGTGCCGGCACACGCGCGACCCGCGGGCGCGCTCGTCACGACCGAGCCGTTCAGCATCCTCGGCGGCGAGCTGACCTCGAACCTCAAGGTCAGGCGCAAGGCGATCGAGGCGAAGCATCGCGAGGCCATCGAGGCGCTGTTCGCGAATGCCGAGCAATCGCACGAAGGAACCCTGGCGGTGCGCTACGTGTGAGCACTTTTTTCATCACCGGTTCGACCGGCGTCGTGGGCAGCGCACTCGTGGCGGCGCTTCTCGATCGTCCCGACGCACGGTTGCGGCTGCTGATACGGGCGCCGTCGGATGAGGTATTGCGCGAGCGGCTCGCCGCGCTTCTCGCGTTCACCGGACACGGGGGCACCGACGCGGCGCGGCGGGTGGAAGCGCTTCGCGGCGACACGACCGCCCCGCGACTCGGCCTCGGCGAGCAGGACTACGCGCGCATCGCGGGCGAGTGCACGCACGTGATTCACGTGGCCGGCCTGGTGCGCATGAACCTTTCGATAGCGGACGCGCGCGCATCGGCGGTGACGGCCGCGCGCAACATGCTCGATCTCGTCGATCGTTGCGCCGATAAAGAATCGTTCGCGAAGGCGGAACTGGTGAGCACCGTGGGGGTCGGCGGACGATGGCCGGGCGAGCTGCCCGAGCGCTTCCTCGTCGAGCCGCGCAGCTATCACAACACGTACGAACAGGCGAAAGCCGAGGCCGAGGAACTGATGGCCGGAGCCGCCGAGCACGGCGCGCCGATCACGGTGCATCGGCCGAGCATGGTGATCGGCGACTCCCGGTCGGGGCGGGTCTGGAGCTTTCAGGTCTTCTACCACCTCGCCGAGTTCCTCTCGGGACGACGCACGCGCGGCGTGCAGCCGCCCATCGACGACGCGACGGTGGACTTGATTCCCGCCGATTACGTGGCCCGCGCCATCCTGTGGTCCGCGGCGACCCCCGCGACCCGCGGCCGCGTGCTGCACCTTTGTTCCGGACCCGACGGAGCCGTGCGGCTTCCGATGTTGCGTGAGCGCGTGCGCGAGAAGTTCCGCCACGCGGGCGTCGCGTTGCCGCGGATCGTGACCGTGAGCCCTGGCATGCTCAAGGGGCTCGCGCGCGTGGCCGGCCCGCTGCTTCCCCCGTCCAGCAGACGAGCGCTGGCGACGCTGCCGATCTTCCTCGACTATCTCTCGGAGCGGCAGGCGTTCGGCAACCGTCAGACCCGGGCGCTGCTCGCTGCGGCGGGCATCGATCTTCCCAGGCACGACACCTTCCTCGAACCGGTGCTCGACTACTACTTCGCGCAGAAGTATCGGGCCCCTGGCGCTGCCGGATAGGTCGCCCGCTCCATGCGACTGCGCACCCTTGTCGAGCCGCTCCTGCGCGACGTCACGATCGCGACGCGCAGCGTTCTCCGCAACCGTCGCCGAAGCGGTCTCGCGATCGCGGCGACGGCGTTCGGCGTAGTGGCACTCGTGCTTGCCGGAAGCTTCATCGAGTACATCCTCTGGGCGACTCGCGAAGGCTCCATCGAGACGAGTCTCGGGCATCTGCAGGTGGTGCGGAAAGACTTCTTCAGGAGCGGGCTGGCGGACCCGCTCGCGTTCCTGGTCACCGAGGGCGACGTCGAGCCTAACGCTCTGCGATCGCTCCCACAGCTCAGGACAGTCGCGCCGAGGCTCTCGTTCAACGGCCTCGCAAGCCACGGCGACACGACGCTTTCCTTCATCGGGGAAGGCGTGGATCCTGAGCGCGAGGCCGAGTTCGCCAAGAACGTGGTCATCCGGGCGGGCACGGATCTCTCACCGACCGATCCGAAGTCGGTGCTCGTGGGGCGCGGGCTGGCCGCCAATCTCGACGTGACCGTGGGCGACAAACTGGTCGTACTCGCGAACACCGGATCGGGCGGGATCAACGCGGTCGAGCTGACCGTGCGTGGGGTCTTTTCGACCATCAGCAAGGCGTACGACGACGCGGCGCTGCGCGTTCCGCTCACTACCGCGCAGGAACTGCTTCGCGTGCGCGGGGTGCACCGCTGGGTAGTGCTGCTCAACGACACCGACGGCACTGACGACGCGGTGGCCGCCGTTCGGAATCAGCTCGCCGGCAGAGACCTGGAGGTCGTGCCGTGGTACGACCTCGCTGACTTCTACAATAAGACGGCGGCGCTGCTCGCGCGACAGATGGACGTGGTTCGCGCCATCGTCGCCGCGATCGTGATCCTGAGCATCCTCAACACGCTGACCATGAGCGTCCTCGAGCGCACCGCCGAGATTGGCACCGTGATGGCGTTGGGCAGCCGGAGGCGGGAGGTGCTGCGTCGCTTCCTGATCGAGGGCACGGTGATCGGGCTCGTCGGAGGGGTGCTCGGCGTCGTGCTGGGTTTGGTGGTCGCGCAGATCGCGTCGGCAATCGGTATCCCCATGCCGCCGCCACCGGGGATGTCGGACGGCTATACCGCGCGGCTGCTGGTCACGCCGTCGCTCCTCCTGGGCGCCGCGCTGCTCGCGGGCGTCACCGCCGCGGTGGCGAGCCTTTACCCGGCATGGAAAGCGTCCCGGCTGGAGATCGTCGATGCCCTTCGCCACAGCCGCTAGCGCGAGACGCGCGATCGGCGGGGCGACCGCTCTCGCAGCGCTCGCATTTCGGAACGTCCTGCGCCACCGCAGCCGGACCGCGATGGTGCTCGCGGCGATCGCGTTCGGCGTGGCCGCGCTGATCGTGACGGGCGGGTTCGTGCAAGACATCTACCTCAAGCTTGCCGAGGCGCTCATCCGGTCGCAATCGGGGCACCTGCAGATCGCGAGGGCGAGCTACTTCGCCGAGGGTTCGCGCTCGCCCGAGAAGAACCTGTTGCGCGACCCGGCCGACATTTCCGCAGCGGTAACGCGATCAGCGCCGGGCGCCGCGGCGATGACGCGACTCGGCTTCTCCGGACTGCTCAACAACGGCCGCACCGACTTCCCGATCGTCGGCGAGGGCGTTGAACCCGCACGGGAGGCAGCCGGCGCTTCGCACGTCAAGATGCTGGCAGGCCGCACGCTCGCGCCGGACGATCGGTTCGCGATGGTCGTCGGGCAAGGTCTCGCCGAGGCGCTGCGGCTTGCGCCGGGCGACCGCGCGAACCTCGTCGCTTCCTCGATCGACGGCGCGATGAACACGCTCGACTTCGAGATCGTCGGAGTGTCGCAGAGCTTCTCGAAAGACTACGACGCGCGCGCAGTCAAGGTGCCGCTCGCGGCCGCGCAGGAACTGCTCGACACCACCGGGGGGAACGTCGTCGTCGTGATGCTTCCTGAAACCCGCGAGACGCAGCGAGTCGCTGCCGCCCTTGCTGCGGACCTGTCGAAGCAGGGCCTGGCGGTCCGCGACTGGGAGGAGCTAAACGACTTCTATCGCGGCACCGTCGATCTCTACGATCGCCAGTTCCTCGTGCTGCGCCTGATCGTGCTCGTGATGGTGATGCTCGCGGTCGCGAACGCCGTGAACATGACGGTGTTCGAGCGCGCCGGAGAGTTCGGCACAGTCCGCGCGCTGGGTCGCCGCAGCCGGCAGGTCTTCGCGCTGGTGATCACGGAAACGATCATCCTGGGCGGACTCGGGGCGTTTCTCGGCGTCGTCGCCGGCGTCTTGGTCGCGGCCGTTGCGTCAACGATCGGCATCCCCATGCCGCCTCCACCCAACTCTGAACTCGGCTACACGGCGCAGATCGCGATCGTGCCTTCGGTCGTGGCGGGCGCGTTCGCCGTCGGCGTCGTCGCGACCGCGTTGGCCGGCATCCTCCCTGCCCTGCGAGTCGCTCGGATGCCGGTCGTCGAGGCGCTTCGCCAGGCCACGTGACGATAGCGTTTCAGGGCCCTTCGCTCGCCCGGCTTGTCGGGGGTGGGCGACAAGATCTCTTGCGATAAGTCAATTGCTTATCGCTCTTTCTTCATCTAAAGTGTCGGCCGATGACGACTTTCCGTCGTGCCGCGCTGCTCTCCGATACACTGCGGGCTTACGATGCCGCGCGGCTTCCCCGCCCGCACGCGGCAGGCTTCAGAAGGTGCAGCTGATTCATGCTTCCTCCAGACCTCCCCAGCATTCTCCTGACCGGCGCGCCTGCGATCTACTGCGCCGGTCTGCTCCTCGGGTTCGACTCGCTCATGCAGCGGCGCAATCGCGCGCTGGAGCCCGAGTCGATCAGCGGCCACGACGAGGCGGCTCGCCTTCTGACCGAGCGTTCGCGCGACGTGCAGGTGTCCTTGGCCACCTCGCCCGACGCGATCGCCGAGGCGGCGCGTCTCGTGGCACGGCGCTACGCGTGGCGCGGCTACGAGGGCGACCACGCCGGCCCGGACTCGGGTGAACACCGGCCGGCCGGCGCGCACGAGATCACGTTCCTCGCGCGCAACGACGAAGCGACGCTGGGCACGTTGACGCTGCGAGTGGACAGCGCGCACGGCTTGCGCGCCGAGGAGGGATATCCGGACGCCATCTCCTCCGTGCGTGCGCAGGGGCGTCGGGTGTGCGAATTGACGCGTCTCGCGCTCGACGAGGAATCGGACTGGAAGCCGGTGCTCGCGTCGCTTTTCAGCCTCGCCTATGCGACGGGCCGGTCGATGCACGGCGTGACGGACGTGTTCATCGAGGTGAACCCGCGCCACGTGGGCTTCTATCAGCGGGCGCTCGGCTTCGTCGTCGCTGCGGGGGAGCGGTTCTGCGAGCGCGTCAAGGCACCGTCGGTGTTGCTCAAGCTGGAGCTTGCCGACCTCGAGCGCCGGCTGCGTCTCGAGCCGCCGCCGGTGATGCAAGGCGGGTCACCGGGCTTCGCTGCGGCCGCCGCCTGAGACGCTCTTCCCCGGTCGGGCGACCTTCCCTTTTCGCCTTCTCCGTAGCAGGGGGAGGGCAGCATGGGACTTGACCCCCTCCCGGCGCGGCCGCACGACGATCAGAAGTCGTACCGGATCTCGGTGTACACCCGGTCGCGGTTGTTGTAGCGCCCGAAGAGTCCGTCGCTCGGCCCGGTGAAAATGTCGACGCCGAACCCGACCGACGCGTTCTTCACCGGATACCAGTTGATCCGGGGCCGCACGAGACTGCCCCCGCCCCCGAAGGTCTGAATCCACAGGAGCTGCGGCTCGATGGTCGGCGTGACCTTGCCGGCGACGAGCAGGCTCGCGCCCCACGTGCCGCTGTCGAGCGCAACGGCATCCGCACCGCCGCCGAAATAGAGGCGCTGAAACGCCTGCACGTTGACTCGCCCGTCGATGCGCTCGAACGGGATTTCCACGCTGGCAATGTAGTCGAGGGTGTTCCGGCGCACGACGCCCTGCGGCGCCGACGGATCCAGCGACGCGAAGTTCTGCCCGTACGTGTACACCGCTTCGCCGCGCAGCACGAACGAGTCGAAGTCCTTGGTGACCGTGCCGCCGGTCTGCGAGATGCGGTCGTAGAGGGGCTGGTAGTAGAACGGCTGCGCGAGGTTCGCGGTCGGCAGCCTGTAGAACGTGGGCTGCGCGTTGTAGCTGCGGTAGAAGAACGCCGCGAGGTCCCATCCGCCGAGCAGCGTGTTGGCGCGCACGCCGTAGTTGGAATTCGACAGGTTGCGGTCGGGCCGGTCCGGGTTGTTGAAGAGCGACGCGACGCTCTGCGGCGTCGGCGAGGGCAGCGGCACGGGGTAGAAATCGGCGCCCGGCTTGCCGATCCGGTCGAACGTCGGCACCGGAATCCAGACGAACTCGATGTGGGAGTCGCCCTTGAAGTACTCGGCGCGCACGGCCCACTGCGGGATGCGGATGATGTCGAACGAGGGCAGCAGGAAGTCGCGCGTGTCGCGCGCCGAGACGACGTCGGCGAAGAAGAGGCCCACCACCTCGCCCCAGATGATGTGCTGCGCGCCCAGGCGGAAGTCCCATCCGCCCGCTTCGAAGTCGAGATAGTTCTCGCCCCAGATCGCCGAGAAGCGCTGGTTCTTCTTGACGTCGTCGAGATAGAAATTCGAGCCGTAGTAGAGCGGATCGACGTCGACGCGGCCGCCGAGCTTGTATTTCACGTGCTCGCCCAGGCGGCCCTCGGCGGTGGCCTGGAAGCGCTGCACCATGCGCGACCAGTGGACCGGGTCGGAGTAGGTGTACGCGAACGTGCCCTGGTAGAACCCGCCCACCTTGAAGGTGCTCCCGCTGGTCCCACCAGCGCCGCCACCCTCGGCGCTGCTCGCCCGACCCGCCTGTGCGACCTGGAGACCACCCCAGGTGCCTGTGTCGCGCCCGGGCCGAGGCCCGGCGCCGGTCGCGGCAGCGTCGGGCACCATCGGCGCCGCGCGCAGCGGCGCGAGGTCGAACGTCCCGGGTTCAGCCGAGTCCGCCCAGCCCGTCGAGGTCGCGGCGAACGCGCAACCGATCGCCGCCGCTGTGACCGTACGCTTCCAGATCCGTCTTGTCGTTGTCACCGGCGCGTCTCCCCTTACGCCTGGGCCGATTTGTTCTTTTCGCGACGGCGGCGGCGCTCGTCGACCACCACCCAGCCGCCCTCCGCGCGAATTCCCAGAAGTCTAATGCGCCCGTCCTCGATCCTCACCAGCCGGTCGGCTTTCGCCATGACTTTCTTGTCGTGCGTCGAGAAGACGAAGGTCGTGCCGAGCCGGCGGTTTATGTCTTTCATCAGGGCGAGGATGCCGTCGCCAGTCTTGTGGTCGAGGTTCGCCGTCGGCTCGTCGGCGAGGACGATCTTGGGGTGGGTCGCGAGCGCACGCGCAATCGCCACCCGCTGACGCTGTCCGCCCGAGAGCTGGTTCGGCCGGTGCGTCGCATGGTTGCGCAGGCCGACCATGTGCAGGAAGTCCGCGACGCGCTTGCGCCGCTCGGCGGCGGTGAGTTCCGGAAACTGCAGCAGCGGATACTCGACGTTCTCTTCGGCGGTGAGCACCGGCAGGAGGTTGAAGGTCTGGAACACGAAGCCGATGGTGCGCGCGCGCAGATCCGCGAGCTGGTCGGGCGTCCGGCCGGAAACGTCGTGACCGTCGACGAACACGCTCCCGCTCGTGGGCGTGTCGATGCAGCCGATGAGGTTGAGGAGCGTCGATTTGCCGCTGCCCGACGGCCCGGCGATCGCCATGAACACGCCGGGCTCGACCTGCAGGCTCACGTCGTCGAGCGCCCGCACCATCTGCTCCCCGAGCCGGTACTCTTTCGTGACGTTCTCGACACGCACCACGCTCACGGAGCCATCCTCGTCGATTAGACTCTTCCGCTATCGGGGCCGGTCGGCCCGAATAGGCGGAGAGCGATCCGGATGAAGGCGGCGTGGCAGTCGCAGGTCAAGGCAGCGCTGGGCGTGGTGTCGGCGTGTTCGATCGCGCTGTCGGCGGCAGGTGCGGCGGTCGCGCAATCGGCCGATCCGCAGACCGACGCGCTCGCGAAAAGTATAGTGGAAAAGGCCGACCAGATTCGTTTTCCGCAGGAGGGCTTCGAGGTCGACGTCGCCATCACCACCAGCGCGAACGGCCAGGTCACCGACTCGCGCACGTACAAGGTGCTCTCGAAGGGCAACGAGAACACCATCGCGCAGGTGACCGAGCCCGCCTCGGACCGCGGACAGGCGCTCCTGATGCGGGGGCGCGACCTGTGGATCTTCCTGCCGAACGTGTCTCAGCCGGTGCGCCTCTCGCTGTCGCAGCGCCTCACCGGGCAGGTCGCGAACGGCGATATCGCGCGCGCCAACTTCTCCGGCGATTACACGCCGCGCATCCTGCGCACGGAGAAGGTCGACGGTGCCGACACCTACGTGCTCGAGCTCACGGCAGTGGACCGCGGCGTCACGTACAGCAAGGTGCTCTACTGGGTGAGGCAGTCGAACTCGCAACCGGTGAAGGCCGAGTTCTATTCGCTCTCGGACCGCCTGCTGAAGACCGCGCGCTACGAGGAGTTCAAGCCGCTCGCGGGGCGGCCGCGGCCGTCGCGCATCGTGATGCAGGACGCGCTGCGCAAGGGCGAGGAGTCGGTGCTGGAATATTCCGACATGAAGCTCCGCGACCTGCCGGACAAGATGTTCTCGAAGGACTACCTGAAGCGTCTGTAGCGTGCTTTCAGCGGGTGCGCTGGCCGCTCGGCTTGGCGCCCGCACGGACGACTTCCAGCTCGAGCAGCCGCTTGAGGATGCCCGATTCTTCGTCCTGCGGAAATCCGTAGGGGAAGAGCGAACGGGACTTCGCCGGAGCCTCCGGATCGCCTGCGTACTTCCTCAGCGCGCCCGCGATGTTCTCGAACGGCACGCAGAGCAGCACGGCGGGGGCTTGGACCCGCGTGTTCATGCGCTCCGGCCCGATCGGCTCGAAGCCCAGGGCTTTCGAGTAGAACGCCACATGCCGCGGGTTCACCTCGATCACGGCGAAGTTGAAGCCGCGCACCTCGGAGGCATAGAGGTAGGCGGTGTGAAAAAGCCCCGCGAGCACCGGCTTCGACACGGCTTTGACGTCGACCGCGAGACGCGTGAACTCGCAGACCTTGCAGCCCGCGTTGCGCAGGTCGTCGATCTCGCCCCGGTAGAGCGAATCCGCCGACAGCCCGTTTTCCGAGTCGAGGCGGATGCTCACCGTTCCGACCAGTTTGCCTTCGTCGTATGCGACGAACGTAAAGAGATTCGGGTCCTCGCTCTGGCCCGGGATCTGGTAGCCGCGATCGGCATAGCGGCGCTCGACGAGCGTCCCGGCGCCCTTTTGAAATCCGCGCGATTTCGCGAGCCGGATCTTGAACGCACCGGGAAGCGCGCCCGGATCGCCCTTCGATGCGTCGAGTTGCTCGGTGGTGAGATTGCGCAACCGCAGCGCGATGTCGTCGAAGACCGTGAGCCCGGTCATGCCCTCGACAGGCGGCGGCTCGCTCGGACCGGGGACGGTCGGCGGGCTCGATTCGACCCCTCGGCGGCGCGCGCGCAACCGATCCAGGATTCGTCGAACCGATTCGCGCATCGAGAAACCACTCCTCCTTCGATCATCGGGCGGCCGAACGCCGTCGTGGCATCCCGACACTCAGTCTACACCTCCACCTCGCGTGGAAGTCACCCCACCGGGGGACAATACTGACGCAATTTCGCACAGTTGGGAGGCGAGTCTTTGTCGGCGATCAAGCTCCGGCGCGCAGGCGCTTGTTTATGCATGTTGATACTCCAACAACTCCGTTTGTCCAAGACCGGATCGAGGGCACACCCGGCGAACGGGTTTCACGTGTGTCGCAGCTGAAACATCAACGCGGCTGATCGGCCCATCCGCACCTCGGTCCGACTCGCGAATCAACAGCCGCTATGATCGCCGGTTTCTTGAAGCGAAGACCCTGGCCGTCATGCGCTGCGACGTCCGTAGCCTCGAGCTCGACCAGATCCGCCGTGTCCTGGAGCGGCTCACGTTCACGCCGTACGGCGCGGAGGCCGCGCGCGCGCTCGTCCCTGCGCCCGATGTCGAGACGGCACACGCGATGCAGCGGGCCGTTTCCGCGGCCCGATTCCTGATCGAATCGGGACTCGCGAAGCGCCTGCCCTCGCCGCACGACGTTCGCGCAGCGTTGCGGCAGGCGGCGAGCCCCAATGCCGCGCTCTCTGCGCCGGCCGTGCGTCACATCCTCGATAACATCGCGCTCGCGAAGTCGTTGCACGCCCAGGCAGCACGGGAGCCGGATCTCGTGAGCCACGCAAGTGCCCTCCTCGTTTCCGAAGAGCTCGCGGCGATGCTGTCGACGCATGTGTCTCCGGCGGGCCGGTTGATCAACGACGCTGATCCGGAACTCGCGCGTCTCGACGCCGAGATCCTCTCGGCGCGCGCCGCGGTCGAGGCAAAGCTGCGCGCCCGGCTCGCCACGCTCGGGACCGATCAGCCGCGCGAGCAGACGAGCTCGATCCGGTGGGTCGGCGCCCGCGGCATCCTCGCGGTCCGCGCCGAGCACGAGGCGCAGCTGAAGGGCGTGCGCCGCGGCTCGGAGGCGGGCGGGCGCATCGTCCTCTTCGAGCCTGGCGACGTCGCGGCCGAGAACAATCGCCTCGACCTTCTCGCCTCGAAAAGCGAGGCTCGCGCGCACGCGCTGCTGAAACAGCTGACCGCGGCGGTGCGCCCGCACGTCCCGGCGCTCTCGGTCATGATCGAGGCGATCGCGTGGATCGATCTCGCGCTCGCCGCCGGGGCGATGTCTTCGACGATGAATGCGGTCGCGCCGACCCTGGTCGCCGAGCCGCGCGTCTCGCTCGACCGCGCCTATCACCCTTATCTGCTCTGGCAGCTCGCGCAAGGGGAGATCTCCCGTGCGGTGCCGCTGTCGGTGACGCTCGACGCCCGCCGTCCGCTCATGATCGTCACGGGTCCCAACACCGGCGGCAAGACGGTCATGTTGCGCACGATCGGGCTGCTCGTCGCGATGGCGCACTGCGGGCTGCACGTGCCTGCCGAGGGCGAGTGCACGATCGGCACGTTCGCGGCGCTCGTGCTCTCCGTGGGCGATCGGCAGAGTCTCCTGCACCAGCTCTCGACGTTCGCGGCGCATGTCGAAACGTTGAAATCGATGCTCGCCGAGGCCGATGCCGCGACGCTGGTGCTGCTCGACGAACTGGGTACGGGCACCGATCCGGACGAGGGGGCCGCGCTGGCGATGGCGGTGCTGGAAGAGCTCGGCAGGCGCGGCACGCTCGGGGTCGTGACGACGCATTTGCCGCGGCTGAAGGGCTTCGCCGATGCGAACCCGGGCGTGGTCAACGCATCGATGCGTTTCGACGACGCACTGCTCGAGCCTGCTTACGAGCTGGTGGTCGGCGCTCCCGGACGCTCGCTCGGACTGCTGATCGCGGAGCGGCGCGGCATGCCGCGCGAGATCGTCGCGCGGGCGAGGGCGCTGCTCGGCGAGCACGGTTAGGGAACGCGTCCCGCGGCGCCCGCGGGCGCGTCAGCGTCGCGGCTTCGTGACGGCCCAGAGCGGGCTTTCGAGATCCTCGCCCTCGAAGACGACCCAAACGGTCGAACCGCTCTGCGGAGGCGTGGCGCCGCGAATCTTCACGAGCGGCCAAGCCCATACGTGGCGCTCGCCCAGCACGGCGGGAACGCTGACCTTCAGACGCATCTCGCCGTACGGGTCGGCGGAATCGACGACGACGGCTGAGTGAACAGGATTGGCCGGAGGAAGCGACACGACGGCGAGCGATGAGGGAGGCCTGAGCGACTCGCCCGCAGGCAATTCCCATGCCGCCCGTCATCGTTCTTATATTATTCAGTCTGTTACCGGCCGTCCTTCGCGCGCGAGCGGTGTCGGGCTAGCCCGACTGTAAAGTTTTCCGACGCCCCAGCGGGGCCTAGCCGCCCGGCTGTTGAAGCGGCTGACCTGCGTCCCGAAATCGGGGGAGGACCTCGCCCGACCCGCGGAACCTGGGCTGGATTTCGGACTCCGGTGTCGGCGGCGGCAAATAGCGGGGCATCCCGAAGGGGCTTTCGCCGGGCCGCGCGAAGGCGGTCGCGCCCGATGACTCGGGGAGGTTGGCCAGTTCCTGCCGGCGGATCTCCCGCGCGATATAGCGGCGGAGCGCGAAGCTGTCGACGCAGGCACCCGCGCGGCACGGATCCCAAGGCGCGTAGAGCGGCCAGGGACCGTAGATCGCGTACCCATAAGGCGCGACCGGGGGTGCGTAGGCCGGTCGCGGCCAAGCCGCAGCGCCGCCGATCACCACGGGGGCCTGCGCGGCAACAGCCATCGGCACTGCCAGGAATACGAGCGCGGCAGCCCATGCGGTCGTGCGTCTCGGGTCATACATATCCAGATCCTCGTCGGCGTTGCCTCGAGCCGACCGCCTTGTCGGTCCGACGTACTCGTTCGATCGGCGCCGCACCCGGCGCTCCGCCGCGCCCGCACCGCGTGGGCGACGACGCGGGTCTGCAAAAGAATGTGACAAGCGGGCGCGCCTGCACAGTTTGTCACTTGGCGGCGCGCGCGAAGCCGCGATACTGCGATCCACCTGACGCGTACATACCTCGCGCCGGCGGCCTCGGTGGCCCCTCCAAGCGGAGACCGAGGCCTCGGGCGCGAGGCGCGTCAGGACCAATTCACTTGCCGCGGCGCGCGTCCGCCGCTCCAAGTCAGCGGGCCGAGCGCCGCAAGCTCACCGCGTCGTCTTCGTTCCCGCGGCAGCCTTGGGCTTCGACTTCGGCTTCACGTCGGGGTTCTTCGCCGGCGCGGGACGCTCGGCGCACGGAAAGCTTCTCGCGAGCGCACCGTTCACGAGCGTGCTCGGTCGGCGTTCGAGCAGCTCGGGATGCTCGCGAAAGAACTTCGCCACGGCATCCCACGTCTGGCCTGCGACCGCGTCGGTCGGCAGGCAGTACCAGCCGCGATCCGCGTTGGCGCGCGCGACACCGAGAACGAAGCCGTTGAAATAGGCAACGCGCGCGGCGAGGTTCGCGTCGCTGGTCGGCTCGCCCGAGTCGCGCAGCTTCTCGTAGTCGGCCGCGAACGCAGCGAGCTCGGGCCCGTCGAACGTCCAGCCTTGAGCGAACAGCGGGCCGGGCAGCACGCCCAGGATCGCAGCGAATGTGGCGGCCGGGAGGCAACGCCACGACGACCAGCGAAGAGACGGCATCAAAGCAGCAACCCCACCCACGTCGGACAGGCTCGCCCCGCGATCTGCGGCCGCGCCGCCGCAATGCTATCGCACACGGCGTCGAGCGCGGGTATCTGGCTCGTCCGCTCGGTGTTCCGCGAGGCGCGTTCGCGAGGTTCCGCGGCTTGTCGACGTCGGTACCGCGCGTGACGGCGGCGTTGTAGGCAAGAAGCTGCACCGGGATCGCGTGTACGACCGGCGAGAGCACGCCGAAATGGCGCGGCGTGCGGATCACGTGCACGCCCTCGCTCTCGTGAAAGTGGCTGTCGGCGTCGGCGAACACGAAGAGCTCGCCGCCGCGCGCGCGCACCTCCTGCATGTTCGATTTCACTTTCTCGAGCAGCGAGTCGTTCGGCGCGATCACCACGACCGGCATGGTCGAGTCCACCAGCGCGAGCGGGCCGTGCTTCAACTCGCCGGCCGGGTACGCCTCGGCGTGGATGTACGAAATCTCCTTCAGCTTGAGCGCGCCTTCGAGCGCGATCGGGTAGTGCATGCCGCGGCCGAGGAAGAGCGCATGGTCGCGCTGCGCGAACCGCTCGGACCACACGCGAATCTGCGGCTCGAGGTTCAGCGCGTGCTGCACGCTGCCGGGCAGATGCCGGAGTGCCTCGAGGTGCGCGGCCTCCTGCTCCGGAGACAGGCGGCCCTTCAGTTTCGCGAGCACGAGGGTGAGGGTAAAGAGCGCGGCGAGCTGCGTGGTGAACGCCTTGGTGGAAGCCACGCCGATCTCGGCCCCGGCACGCGTGTAGAACACCATCTCGGAGGCGCGCGGAATCGCGCTCTCCTGCACGTTGCAGATGGAGAACGTGTGCGTCTGGCCGAGCTCCTTGGCACGCTTGAGCGCCTCGAGCGTATCCAGCGTCTCGCCCGACTGCGAGATCGTCACGACGAGGTGCTTCGGATTCGGCACCACGTCGCGGTAACGGTACTCGCTCGCGATTTCGACCGCGGTAGGGAGCCTGGCGATCGACTCGATCCAGTACTTCGCCACGCTGCCGGCGTAGTAGCTCGTGCCGCACGCGAGGATCTGTACGCCTTCGATGCCGCGCAGGATCGCCTCGGCGTTCGCGCCGAAGAGCCGCGCGGTGACGCCGTCGTCGAGCACGGGCTCCAGCGAATCCGCGAGCGCCTTGGGCTGCTCGTGGATCTCCTTCTGCATGAAATGGCTGTATGGCCCGAGCTCGAGCGACGCGAGCGACACGTCCGAGACATGCACCTTGCGCTCGATCGGGTTGCCGTCGTGGTCGAACACGCGCACCCGGTCGCGGGTGACCTCTGCGACGTCGCCTTCGTCGAGATAGATCACGCGGCGGGTGGCCGAGAGCACGGCCGAGACGTCCGACGCGATGAAGTTCTCGCCCTCGCCGAGCCCGACGAGCAGCGGACAGCCGACGCGCGCACAGGTCATCCGTTCGGGATCGGGAAGCGCCACCACCGCGATCGCGTAGGCGCCGACCAGATCCTGCACGGCCTTCTGCGTCGCGGCGAGCAGATCACGGCTCTGCGAGTAGTAATAGTGAATGAGGTGGGCGATGACTTCGGTGTCGGTCTGCGACTCGAACGCGTAGCCGAGCGTCTTGAGGCGCTCGCGCTGCCCCTCGTGGTTCTCGATGATGCCGTTGTGCACCACGGCGATCTCGCCGCGCGAGACATGCGGATGCGCGTTCGGCTCGGTCACGCCGCCGTGCGTGGCCCAGCGCGTGTGCCCGATGCCGAGCCGGCCGCTGAGATTCTCGGCCGCCGCGGCCGATTCCATCTCGGCGACCCGGCCCACGCGGCGCACGCGCTTGATGTCTCCGGCGAGAACGGCCACGCCCGAGGAGTCGTAGCCGCGATACTCGAGGCGCTTCAGGCCGTCCACGAGCATCGGGACGACGTTCCGGTCAGCAATGGCTCCGACGATGCCGCACATGTCTGGGGTCAGGGATCAGGATTCAGGATTCGGGACTCGGGGCCGCGCGCAGGCGCTAGCGCTTGGCGGGCTTCCTGGGACGTGCGTACGCAGGCTTCACGACCTGGGTCTTCTCGTTCAGCGCCAAGGCGCCGGGCGGGACATCCTTCCAAACCGTCGTGCCGGCGGCGATGGTCGCGCCGCGGCCCACGGTCACCGGCGCGACGAGCTGCGTGTCGGAGCCGATGAACACCTCGTCTTCGATCACGGTGCGATGCTTGTTCGCGCCGTCGTAATTGCAGGTGATGGTGCCGGCGCCCACGTTCACGTCGCGGCCGACCGCGCTGTCGCCGACGTAGGCGAGGTGGTTCGCTTTCGACCGCGGCCCGAAGCTCGCCGCCTTCACTTCGACGAAATTGCCGATGTGGACGTCCTCCGCGAGCGCGGTGCCGGGGCGAAGCCGCGCGTAGGGCCCGATCCGGCAGAGCGGGCCGATGTCCGCCTCCTCGACGTGGCAGAAGGGTTCGATGCGCGTTCCGGCAGCGACGCGGGCGTTTTTCAGCACGCAGTTCGCGCCGATGCTCACCCGCTCGCCCAGCTCGACCGTGCCTTCGAAGACGCAATTGACGTCGATGGAGACGTCGCGGCCCGCCGCGAGCGCGCCGCGCACGTCGATGCGCGCCGGGTCCGCGAGCGTCACGCCCGCCTCGAGGAGCGCCGTGGCGACATTGCGCTGGTGAATCCTCTCCAACTCGGCGAGCTGCACTTTCGAGTTCACGCCGAGCGTTTCCCAGACTGCGGCGGGCTGTGCAGCGCGCACCGACACGCCGTCGGCGACCGCCATCGCGATGACGTCGGTGAGGTAGTACTCGCCCTGGGCGTTGCTGTTCGAGAGCCGTCCGAGCCAGCCGGATAGCTCGCGCGTCGGCAGGACCATGATGCCCGTATTCACCTCGCGGATGGCGCGCTCCGATGCGCTCGCGTCTTTCTGCTCCACGATGCGGCGGACTTCGCCGCCCTCGCGCACGATGCGGCCGTAGCCGGTGGGATCGTCGAGCTCGACCGTCAGGACCGCCACGCCGTTCTGCGCGGTCGCGGCAAGCCGGCGAAGCGTGTCCGCGCGCGTCAGCGGAACGTCGCCGTAGAGAACGAGCGTCGGCACCGACGCATCGAGTCCGGGGAGCGCCTGCGCGAGCGCATGGCCCGTCCCGAGCTGGGGTTCCTGGCGCGCCCAGGCGATGCCGTCGTGGCCGATCGCGTCGCGAACGACCTCGCCGCCGTGACCGTACACGACCACGATGCGGTCGGGCGAAAGCGAGCGGGCGGTGTCCAGCACGTGCGCCAGCAGCGGGCGGCCAGCCAGCGGGTGCAGCACCTTGGGCAAGTCGGAGTGCATCCGCTTGCCCTGACCAGCGGCCAGAATGACGACGTTCACGGGCGATGATGCAGTGCGGAAAGGCCGAAATGTTAGCACGCGAGTCTCGCGGTTCCCGAAGCTCGGGACCGCTCGCGCACCTGCCGACAGGCACGCTGTCACGGGGAGCGGCAAGAAGCTTCCCGCCTGCGCTCGCGGACATGCCCGGCGGGCCTGCGACACGCATCGCCGGCCTGCTAGACTCCGCCGCAAACCCCAACAACCCGAGGAGACCCTCGATGACTGCTTTCGCCAAGCTCCTGCTCGGGGCGCTGCTGGCCGCCCTCCCGTTCGCCGCGGGTGCGCAGGACGGGTGCAAGAACCGCGGCGAGCTCGACGCCCTCTATTGCGACGACAACGGCGACCTGGTCGCCGACACCCCGAAGGAAGCGGGCCGCCTTAAGAATCCTTCGACGATCGTGTTCACCTACACCCCGGTCGAAGATCCGGCGGTGTACGAGAACATCTTCAAGCCGTTCACCGATCACCTCTCCAAGTGCACCGGCAAGCGCGTCGTCTTCTACCAGGTGCAGTCGAACGCGGCCGAGATCGAGGCGATGCGCTCCGGCCGCCTGCACGTCGGCGGCTTCTCGACCGGCCCGACCAACTACGCCGTGAACCTCGCAGGCGCCGTTCCCTTCGCGGTGAAGGGCAACGAGAAGGAGCTGCAGGGCTATCAGCTCATCTTCCTCGTGCGCAAGGACAGCCCCTATCAGAAGCTCGCCGACATGAAGGGCAAGAAGGTCGCGCACGTCCAGCCCTCGTCGAACTCCGGGAACCTCGCGCCGCGTTCGCTGTTCCCCAAAGAAGGGCTCGTTCCGGACCAGGACTACAAGGTCCTGTACTCCGGCAAGCACGACCAGACCGTGATGGGCGTGCTCTCCGGCGACTACGACGGCGGCCCGGTCGCCTCCGACGTCTTCAAGCGCATGGTCGACCGCGGCCAGGTGAAGGCCGACGACTTCCGCATCATCTACCGCAGCCAGACCTTCCCGACGTCGTCGTTCGCATACGCGCACGACCTCGAGCCGAAGCTGCGCGACACGCTCCTCAAGTGCTTCTACGACTACCGCTTCACGCCCGAGATGCAGAAAGCGTTCGACGGCGCGGATCGGTTCTTCCCGATCACCTACAAGGAGCACTGGGCGATCGTCCGCCAAGTCGCCGACTCGAGCGGCGAGAAGTTCAACAAGGCAGCGTTCGAGAACCTGCAGAAGCGCGAGGCCGAGGCGGCCGCGAAGAAAGCCGCCGAGAAGAAGCAGTGACCGGAGCCGCGCCGGGCGCGAACGGCGCCGCGCTGTCGATCCGCAAGCTCGTCAAGGAGTACGTGCCCGGCAAGCCGGTGCTTTCCGGCATCGACCTCGACATCGCGCCGCGCGGCTTGACCGGCATCATCGGCGCATCGGGCACGGGCAAATCGACGCTCGTGCGCTGCATCAACCGGCTGGTCGCGCCGACCTCCGGGGAAATTCACTTCGAGGGCGCGGATCTCGTCGGGCTGTCGGGGGAGCGGCTGCAGCACGCACGTCGGCGAATCGGCATGGTGTTCCAGGAGTACAACCTCGTGGAGCGCCTCACGGTGATGGAGAACGTGCTCTCCGGCCGCCTCGGCTACGTGCCGGCGTGGAAAGCGTGGCTGCGCCGCTATCCGCCCGAGGACATCGCGAGCGCGTTCGGGCTTCTCGACCAGGTGGGCCTGGGCACGTTCGCGAACCAGCGCGCCGACAGCCTCTCGGGCGGACAGCGGCAGCGGGTGGGCATCGCGCGCGCGCTCATGCAGCGGCCGAGCCTGCTGCTCGCCGACGAGCCGACCTCGTCGCTCGATCCGCGCACCTCGGTCGAGATCATGAGCCTGATCCGCGACCTCGCACGCCATCACGGCATCCCCGTGCTCGTAAACATGCACGACGTGGAACTCGCCAAGCGCTTCGCCGAGCGCATCGTCGGGATGTCCGGCGGGCGCATCGTCTTCGACGGGCCGCCCGAGGCGCTCGACGACGAAGTGCTCACGCGCATCTACGGCGGCAAGGGGTGGCTGTCATGACCACTGCGCCGACGCTGCGCGAAGCGTTCCCGGCCAGCTGGGGACGCCGCGCCGCGTGGCTCGCGCTCGCCGCCTACATCGTCTACGCGGCCTCGCGGCTGGAGTTCACCTGGCCGCGCTTTCTGAAGGGGCTGGACAACGGCGCTCGCTTTCTCGACCGCATGTTCCCGCCCGACTTTCAGCGCTGGGAACTGCTCGTGAAGGGACTCACCGAGAGCCTCGAGATGGCGATCCTCGCGTCCGCCATCGGCATCGCGCTGTCGCTTCCGATCGGGCTCCTCGCCGCGCGCAACCTGATGCCGGCCTGGGCGACCTGGCCCGCGCGCCTGGTGATCGCGCTTTCGCGCTCGTTCCACCCCGTGATCGTCGCGATCCTGTTCGTGAAGGCGGTCGGATTCGGTGCGCTCGCCGGCATCCTCGCGCTCGTGGTCGCGTCGATCGGCTTCATCGGCAAGCTGTTCGCCGAGGCGATCGAGGAGATCTCGCTCAAGCAGGTGGAG
>JALOSW010000147.1 GCA_025458245.1 Burkholderiales bacterium | reverse complement strand
GTTCGCGTCGGTGCCCGGCGGAATGATGCCGATGCTCTGCCCTTCGAGGACGGGGAAGGGCATCGCGCCGAAGTCGAGCATGAGGTGATGCGTGTCGTAGTCCTTGCCGACTTCGGTCACGCGGTGATTGCCCACCACGGTCGCGACGACGGACTTCTCCGCGGCCTTCGGCCCGTACAGGTTGGTGTAGGCGTGCGCGGCCGACCAGGGCGGGACGGCGGCGTTGTATTGCGCGCTGTTGAACGGCGCCTCGACGCTCGCCGCGGCGGGGAGCTGCGGCGCGACGGGCTCCGGAGCGGCCGCGGCGTCGGCCGGCACGCCCGCTTCGGCGAGCTGATCGGCGGTGAGTTCGGCGGGCAGCACGTCCCAGCCGAGCTGCTCGTCGGTCGTGTAGGCCTTGACGCGCGGCATGGTGCGCCAGTTGTCGATGCTGCCCGTGGGGCAGGGCGGCACGCACGCCATGCACAGGTTGCATTTCGCGGCGTCGACGACGTAGTTGCGCGAGTCGTGCGTGATCGCACCGTACGGGCAGGTCGCCTCGCAGGTGTTGCAGCGAATGCAGATCTCCGGATCGATCAGGTGCTGCTTGATGACCGTGAGTTCGGACTGATCCATGTCGGGCTCCTCTTTTCGTCGGGCTGCGCGAGCGGGGCCGCCTCCCGCGCAGCCGGCTGGCCGCGCCGGCCCTCAGCGAAACGGCGGGCTGAGCGGAACGGCGCAGGGCGCGCCAGCCCGCTCGAACCCGCCGCGGCGTGCCGGCGGTCTCGCCTTCGCGAGAAGCTTAATTGAAGCGCACGTACTCGAAGTCGATCGGCTGGCGGTTGATGCCTACGACCGGGGGCGCGATCCAGTTGGCGAACTTGCCCGGCTCGACCACGCGGCCCATGAGGCTCGCGACGAAGGCGCGGTCGGTGTCGGTCGGCAGCCATTGCTCGACTTTCATGTTCCACTCGTGGTCGCTCACCACGTGCCCGTCGGGCGCGACTTTCACGCCGGCGAGCGTGCCGATGTTGCGGTGGAACGCCTTGTGCGGGACCTTGAGGCGGAACGGGATGCCGGCTTTCTCGATCACCTTGTTCCAGCGGTCCACGCCGCCGATGCTGTCCTTGATGTAGTCGTCGCGCAGCACCTCGTTCAGCGCGTTCAGCATCGGCACTTCCCGCTCGACGAGCTGCCCGTTCTGCACGTCGAGGACCTTGTAGTGCTGGCCCTTCAGCACATGGTCGTCGGCGCGCTTGCCCTCCTCGAACCGCCCCTTGAGGCCGCTCGAGTAGAACGTCGCCGCGTTGCTCGATTGGTCCGCGCCGAAGAGGTCGATGGTGACGCTGAAGTGGAAGTTGAGATAGCGCTGGATGGTCGGCAGGTCGATGACGCCGGCCGCGCGCAGCTTCGCCGGGTCGTCGGTCTTCAACTCGTTCATCATCTGGCAGGTGCGCAGGATCACGCGGCTCACGCCCGACTCGCCCACGAACATGTGGTGCGCTTCCTCGGTGAGCATGAACTTGGTCGTGCGCGCGAGCGGGTCGAACGCGCTCTCGGCCAGCGCGCAGAGCTGGTACTTGCCGTCGCGGTCGGTGAAGTAGGTGAACATGAAGAACGACAGCCAGTCGGGCGTCTTCTCGTTGAAGGCCTGCAGGATGCGCGGGTTGTCCTGGTCGCCGCTGCGCCGGGCGAGCAGCGCCTCGCCTTCCTCGCGGCCGTCGCGGCCGAAGTACTTGTGGAGCAGGTAGACCATCGCCCAGAGGTGGCGGCCTTCCTCGACGTTCACCTGGAACAGGTTGCGCAGGTCGTACTGGCTCGGGCAGGTGAGGCCCAGGTGGCGCTGCTGCTCCACGCTCGCGGGCTCCGTGTCGCCCTGCGTGACGATGATGCGACGCAGGTTCGCGCGGTGCTCGCCGGGGACTTCCTGCCAGGCGTCCTCGCCCTTGTGGTCGCCGAAGTGGATCTTGCGGTCCTTCTCCGCCGGGTTGAGGAAGATGCCCCAGCGGTAGTCGGGCATTTTCACGTGGCCGAACTGCGCCCAGCCCTGCGGGTCGACGCTGACGGCGGTGCGCAGGTAGACGTCGAAATCCTGCGAGCCGTCCGGGCCCATGTCGCGCCACCAGTGCAGGTAGTTGGGCTGCCACTGTTCGAGCGCGCGCTGCAGCGTGCGGTCTTCGCTGAGGTTGACGTTGTTGGGAATCTTCTCGGCGTAGCTGATGGACATCGGACTCTCCGGGGATCTTCGGTGCGGACTCGGTTAGGGGGTTCTAATCGTTCGGGGTCGGTTCTGTCTCTGATCGGCCGGCCTACACGCGGTTCCAGTCGAATGCGGCTTTATCGCCCTTGCCGTAGACCTTCAGCGCGCCTTTCTCGCCGACGGCGTTGGGGCGCTGGAAGATCCAGTTCTGCCATGCGGTGAGGCGGCCGAACACGCGGGTGAACATGTTTTCGGGACCGTTGAAACGCAGGTTCGCCTCCATGCCGGTCAGCGCGTCCGGGCTCATGGCGACGCGCTCCTCGATCGCGATGCGCGTCTCGTCGGCCCAGTCGATGTCGTCCGGGTTGCTGGTGACCAGGCCGAGCGCCATCGCGCCGGCGCCGTCGAGCGGCTGGCCGGCCTTGGCGCGCACCGCTTCGAGCGCGGGCTGCTCGTTGTAGAAGCGGCGCTGCAGGCGGCTCTGGCCGGTGGCCATGGGATAGAGCCCGAAGTTCGCCTCGTCGACCGTGATCGTGGGCGCGCGCGCCGCGTCGTCGGGCAGGGCGAGCATGTAGCTGCGATCGCACGCGAGTGCGAGCTCGAGGAACGTGCCCGCGAAGCACGAGCCCGGCTCGATCAGCGCGAACAGGCTCCGCGACGAGACGTCGAGCCGGCTGAAGGTGCGGCGCAGATAGCCGATGGTCTCGCGCACGAGCCAGTGATCCTTGTGCGCGGTCAGCGTCGCGTCCATCGCGAGCACCGCCTTCGGATCGCCCTCGGTCTTGACGAGCCACATGCCGATGTCGAGCTCGTTGGTGCGCATCGAGAGGATCGCGTCCTCGAGCTCCCGCGCCAGCGCGAGCGGATACCAGGCCGCGCCGGCCGCCTCGACGCCGGCGATGTCTGCCGGCTGCGCGCCCGCCGGGGCCTTCACGGTGAACGTGGCGGTGCGCTTCGCACGGTCGATCTCGACCGTGACATGCGGATAGCGAAGCGCGTCCGGTTCAATGCGGCGCTCGATCGGCGTGAGCGCGACACCCTTGCCGTTCGCCGGGCGGTCGCTCTTCGCGGCGAGCGCGAGCGCCCGCTCGCGCACCTTCGCGGCGAACTGGGCCGGCTTCGCGATATCGTCGACGAGGCGCCAATCCTTCGCCTTCTGGCCGCGCACGCCCTCAGTGGTGGTGCAGAAAATGTCGGCGAGGTCGTGACGCACGTGGCGCTTGTCGGTGACGCGGGTGAGGCCGCCGGTGCCGGGCAGCACGCCGAGGAGCGGCACCTCCGGAAGGCTCACGGCGCTCGAGCGGTCGTCGACGAGAATGATCTCGTCGCAGGCGAGCGCCAGCTCGTAGCCGCCGCCGGCGCACGCGCCGTTCACGGCTGCCAGGAACTTGAGGCCGCTGTGATTCGAGGAGTCTTCCAGCCCGTTGCGCGTCTCGTTGGTGAACTTGCAGAAGTTCACCTTCCAGGCGTGGCTGGAGACGCCGAGCATGAAGATGTTGGCGCCCGAGCAGAACACCTTGTCCTTCGTGCTCGTGACCACCACGGTGCGCACCTCGGGGTGCTCGAAGCGGACGCGGTTGATGGCGTCGTTCAACTCGATGTCGACGCCGAGGTCGTAGCTGTTCAGCTTCAGCTTGTAGCCGGGACGCAGGCCGGCGTTCTCGTCGAAATCGGCCGAGAGGGTGGCGACGGGGCCGTCGAAGGCGAGTTTCCAGTGCTTGTACTTGGACGGATCCGTTTGGTAGTCAACGGGTGCGAAATCGCTCACGGGAGTCTCCTGGGCAGGCAATTTGGTGCGTGTTTTGGTCGGTCAGCGAGATGCATCATAATGCCATGTTTGGGCCCTGTCAACCACAAAAATGCATTTTGTTGCCTATTCCGCCGGCTGGAGGGTCAAGGCATCGCGGACGGTCGTCCGCAGGATCTGGAATGTCTCGATCAGGGGCTGGGCGCTCGTGTCCACGCGAAACTCGGCCTTCGAATAGAACGCCGCGCGGCCGGCGAGGATCGTCTTCAAGTCCTCCATCGCCTCGCGGCTCGCGGCCATCGGGCGCGTGTCGCCCTGCGCCAGCACGCGCTTCATGTGGTCCTCGGGGTCGGCGTAGAGCCACACGGTCGTGCAATGCGCGAGCAACAGGTTGAACGTTGCCGGATCGGACACGAGGCCGCCGGGAATCGCGATCACCGCCTCGGGGTAGATCTGGATCGCTTCTTCGAGTGCGCGGCGCTCGTAGCGGCGATACGCCGACTGGCCGTACAGCGCCTGGATCTCGTTGATGCTGCAGCCGGCGAACTTCTCGATCTCGCGCGAGAGCTCGACGAACGGAAAGTCGAGATCCTCCGCGAGCATCGCGCCGAGCGTCGATTTCCCTGCGCCGCGCAGCCCGACGAGCGCGACACGCGAGCTGCGCGGCGTCGTGCCTTCGCCGTGCGCGCCGCCGGTCCCGAGCAACTCGCCGATCGCCACGCGCACGCGGCGCAGCGTCGTCTCGTCGCGTTGCTCCAGCAGTTCGCGGATGAGCAGCCACTCTGGCGAGCGCGTCGTCACGTCGCCCAGCAGCTCGGCGAGGGAGCATTGGAGCGCGTGAGCGACTTGCAGGAGGATCAGGATGGAAGCGTTGCCGACGCCGTACTCGAGGTTCGCCAGATGGCGCTCGGAGACATCGGTCGCGACCGACAGGGCCTTGCGCGTCATCCCGCGCCGCGCGCGCAGGGCGCGGACACGCTCGCCGAGCGCCACGAGGAAGGGATGCTTGCCGCCGTCGTCGCCTTCGGCCGGGGCGCTCTCTGCCGCCGAAGGGCCCGGGTGCGGTCGTTCGCCGGTCGCGGCCGCGCTGCCCGGTGGATCGGACGCCGCTCGGCCCGACGAAGGGCGATCGCCCTCGTTGTCCGAGGAGACACGGGCGACAGGCAATATAGTGCTTGACATGAGCTTGATCGCGCCATAAAGTGCTGATGCGCACAATACTGCATTTGTCGATCGGCCGGCAAGCTTGGCGTGATTAAGCACGACGGAAGTCCCGGTAACGACGTGATCCACCCCGAGCCTCCGGGAGGCGCCGCCGCTGACCGCTCTACGGTGACCGCCCGGCGCGCGGTGGCTCCTGCCGACCGACAGGCAGATCCGATTCACCCGAGGCCGCACGCGGCGATGCGCTGCGGCCGCCACAGATCGCGAGAGCTCTCATGACCGAACTGCTTCCCAACTACCTCGCCGGCCAGTGGGTCGCCGGCCGCGGCGCCGGCACTGCGCTCGTCGATCCGGTTCTCGGCAGCGAACTCGTGCGCGTCGACGCCACGGGCCTCGATCTGCCCGCAGGGTTCGAGTTCGCGCGCGCGCAGGGCGGCGGCGCCCTCCGCGCGCTCACCTACGCCAAGCGCGGCGAGCTCCTCGCGGCGATCGCGAAAGTGCTGCAGTCGCATCGCGACGCCTATTACGAGATCGCGACGGCCAACAGCGGCACGGTGAAGAACGATTCCGCGGTCGACATCGACGGCGCGATCTACACGATCTCGACGTACGCGAAGCTCGCGGGCACGCTCGGCGAGCGAACCTTCCTCCTCGACGGCGAGGCGGTGCGGCTCGGCAAGGACGAATCGTTCCAGAGCCGCCACGTGCAGGTGCCGACGCGCGGACTGGCGCTTTTCATCAACGCGTTCAACTTCCCGTCCTGGGGGCTGTGGGAGAAGGCGGCGCCGGCGCTCCTCTCCGGCGTCCCGGTGGTCGTGAAGCCCGCGACCGCGACCGCGTGGCTCACGCAGCGCATGGTCAAAGACGTCGTCGACGCGGGCGTGCTGCCGGCGGGCGCACTTTCGATCGTGTGCGGCAGCTCGGCCGGGCTCATGGACGCGCTCGCGCCGTTCGACGTCGTGTCCTTCACGGGCTCGGCGGACACGGCTGCCGTGATCCGCTCGCATCCGGCCGTCGCGCAGCGCTCGGTGCGCGTGAACATCGAGGCCGACAGCGTGAATTCCGCACTGCTGCTTCCGGGCGAAGCAGCCGGCAGCGCGGCGTTCGATCTCCTCGTGAAGGAAGTC
>JALOSW010000146.1 GCA_025458245.1 Burkholderiales bacterium | reverse complement strand
GGGCAGCGCCTGGAAGAGGGCCGGGGTCAGCAGCCCGAGCTCGATGCCGATGAACCCGAAGAAGAAGCCGTTCGCGGCGAGCGCGAAGGCGACCGGGTACCCGAGCAGGAGGAAGAACACGAGGGCGCCGAACATGATCGGCGCCATGTTGGCGATGAGGAACTCGGTCACTTGCGTTCCCCCCCGGTGCCGATCTCGACGAATTCTTTCTCGATCGGGTCCATGGCCTCGACCGTGTTCGCGTGCGGACTCGGCGCAGGCTCGACGGGATCGGGTCCCTTGCCCATCAGGAACGCGAGTGTCTTGATTAGTTGCGAGAAGCCCTGGAGGGTGAGCAGCGCGAACCCGACGGGGATCATCAGGCGCGCCGGCCAGCGGATCAGGCCCCCGGCGTCGGACGACATCTCGCCGGTGGTGTAGGCGGTGACGAACACCGGCCACGAGAGCCACAGGATGATGATCGCCATCGGCAGCAGAAAGAAGACATGCCCGAACACGTCGATCCAGGCCTGCGTACGGCGCGAGAAGCGGCCGATGACGACGTCGATGCGGATGTGCTCGTTATTGAGCAGCGTGTAGCCGGCCGCGAGCAGGAAGACGGCCGCGAAGAGGTACCACTGGATCTCGAGCCACGCATTCGAGCTCGTGTTCAGCGTGTAGCGGACCGTGGCGTTGACGGCGCTCACCAGGACCGCGGCCAGGACCAGCCAGTACACGGCTCTCCCGACCCGGTCGTTCAGCCAGTCGATGGCCTTCGCGATGGACAGCAGGAAATTCAAGACGGTCTCCCTCCGGGTTTGGAGCAGGAAGCGCGAGCCCCTTTTTCTGGCGGTGGGGCCCTGCGGCTCTGCGCGCCGGCGCCGCGTCGCGGTCGGCCGGCTGCCAGAGCGCCGCTATTTTGGCCAATGTCCCGGGCGAAGGCAAAAAAATCGATGTTTTTCAAGCTTTCGGGCTTCGTCCTCAGGGTGCGCGGCCCGGCGCGCACGGCGGCGTGGGTCCGCGGCGCCCCGGGCGAGCCCCGCGGTGCCCCTCCGCAGCACGTCCTTGCGCGGCCCCGGACATCACGGCGAACAATGTCCTAGACAAATATATGCGATTCGCCTATGATACAGACGACTGTGCGGGGCGGATGCGGCGTCTGCGTCACTCTTCCCTCCTCCCTCGCGACTGAGCCGCGGGCACCGGGCCGCTTCCGCCAGTCACCCGACACCCCGGACCAACGGTCCGCACGGCACTTCCCGACGTCGTATTGTCGTGGACAAATATGCCCTCGCCATCGGGGGCGGACATCCGCGGCTTGCACCGGCGCCGGGCTCCGTCGCCTGACCGCATGCTCGAGGGTCCCGTGGGGGCGCGCCGCCCGCAGTGGCAGGGAAAGCCATCGTGCAGATCGTGATCGCAGCCGAGAAGACGCCGGTCCCCTTCTTCGTTCTGGGGGCTGCGGGGCTGCTCCCGTTCGTCGGCGGAGCGGCGGCCATGTGGGCTCTCCCGGGCGACTTTCACCCCCACGTCCGACAATGGATGCTCGGCTACGCGATGGTGATCCTCGCGTTCGTCGGGGCGCTTCACTGGGGCGTCGCAATGCAGACGCGCCAGGCTGCAACGGGCCGTGTCTGGACGGCCGCCGGATGGAGCGTGCTCCCGGCGCTGGTCGCGTGGCTCGCGCTCGCACTCGACGGGCCGACCGCGCTCCGAGTGCTGGCGGGCATGTTCGCGCTCGACTACGCGATGGATCGTTGGCTCGCCCGCAACTTCACCGTGCCACCCTGGTACCTCCGCTTGCGCGGCGGCCTGACCGCGGTGGTCGTCGCTTCCATGGTGCTCGCCTCGCTGCGCTGAGCGCGCCCTACGCCGCGCTCACGAGGGCCTCGATCGCCGCGACGAGCAGACGAAAAGGCCCTTCCTGACGATCCGCGATCACGAAACCGACGGCCCGGATCGACCGCGATCTGAGCGGCGGCGCGTTGCCCACGGCGCGCCCGCGAAACCGCGCCTCGAAGTCCGCGAAGGGTAGCTCGAGAACCTGGGATCCGCCCGCGAGCGTCGTGAAACCCGCCTGGTACGCGAAGCCGCTCGCTCCGGACTCGGTGTAGGCCGCGAGCTTGTAGCGCCGCCCGTCGCCGGCAACGCGCAGCCGGAAGGCTTCGAACTCGGGCATCGTTTCGCCCATCAGCGGACGCCGCGCCGAAGCGAATCCGCCGTTGTTCTCGAACGAGACGCTCCCGGAGAAGAGAATCGCACCGCCGGGCGCGCGGGTGGCGGCGCCGGTCGAGACGCCGCCCATGACGGCATCGTTGACGCTCGTCCAGGCTGCGAGCGGGTCGGGCTCGATGCCGATCGTGCGGTGCATGCGGGTCGTCGCAGCCGCGCGCGGGGTGCTGCGCCCGGTTGCGCCGGTCAGGCGTAGCCGAACGCGCCGTTCGCGCCGAACAGCCGCGGCGCTTCGAGCGGCGGAACGGGGCGGCAGAACAGGTATCCCTGCACCTCGTCGCAGCCGTGGAACGCGAGGAACTCGAGCTGCTGCTCGTTCTCGACGCCTTCGGCGACGACGCGCAGCTTGAGGCTCTTCGACATGGAGATGATCGCGGCGGTGATCGCGGCGCCGTCCGCATCCGAGGGGATGTTGCGCACGAACGAGCGGTCGATCTTCACGCGGTCGATGGCGAAGCGCTTCAGATACGAGAGGCTCGAATAGCCGACGCCGAAGTCGTCGATCGCGATCTGCACGCCGAGCGCGGCGAGGGCGTCGAGCGTTCCCGAGGCGTTGTCGATCTGCTCGATCAGCGTGTGCTCGGTCACCTCGATCTCGAGGAGCTGCGGGGCAAGGCCGGTGCGGTGCAGGATCCCGCGCACCGCGTCCACGAAGTCGCGCTCGCGGAACTGGCGTGCCGAGAGGTTCACCGACACCGGCACCACCGGATAGCCGTCGTCCTGCCACCGGCGGGCCTGCGCGCACGCCTCGCCGAGCGCCCAGTGCCCGATCTGGTGGATGAGGCCGGTCTCCTCGGCGATGGTCACGAACGCTCCGGGCGGGAGCAGGCCCCGTCCCGGGTGGCGCCAGCGCACGAGCGCCTCCAGCGCGCGCACCCGCCGCGTCTCGAGGTCGATGATCGGCTGGTAGAAGAGTTCGAGTTCGTTCCGGCGCAGCGCCGCGCGCAGTTCGGTCTCCACGGCGAGCCGACGGTTGGCCGCCGCATTCATCGTCGCGGCGAAGAACTGGAAACCGTTGCGGCCGCTCTCCTTGACGTGATACATCGCCGTGTCGGCGTTGCGCATCAGCGCGTCGATGGTCTCGGCGTCGTCCGGATAGACGCTGATGCCGATCGAGCCCGAAACGTAGAGCTCGCGGCCGTCGATGGCGAAAGGCGGCGCGACCCGCTCCAGCAGGTGCCCGGCGACGGTCGCGGCGTCGCTCGCGAGCTTCAGATTCGAGAGCACGATCACGAACTCGTCGCCGCCGAGCCGGCAGACCGTATCGCCCGCCCGCAGCGCGCCCGTGAGCCGCTCCGCGACCTGCCCGAGCAGCTGGTCGCCGACCAGGTGCCCGAGCGAGTCGTTGATCGTCTTGAAGCGGTCGAGGTCGAGGAACATGACCGCGACTTTCGCGCGATTGCGTCCCGCGAACGCGAGCGCCTGCTTCAGCCGGTCCTGCAGCAGATGCCGGTTGGGCAGGCCGGTGAGCGTGTCGTGGTGAGCGAGGTGGCGCAACTGCTCCTCGGCATTGCGCCGCTGGGACGCCTCCAGGGCCAGGGCGACCATCACGGCGACGCCGGAGGCGAAGTCGACTTCCTCCGCCTGCCAGGACCGCTGCGCGTGCAGCGCTTCGAGGCAGACGAGGCCGACCACCTGGCCGTCCAGCCAGACGGGAATGTCGATCGTCGACACCACCCCCGACGGCACCAGGTAACCCGCCGAGAGCGACGTCGTCGCCGGATGTCTGAGGGCATCCTCGGCGACGATCACTTCCTTCGCGTTGAGCGCGTCGAAGTAAGCCGGATGATCGTCCGCGTCGAGCGCCAGCGCGCCGGTGCTGGAAAAAACCGGGCCGCGATCGGCGAAGTACTGCTTCTCGCAGACGATCCGGTTGCCCTCGCGCGTGACGCGCCAGAAGCTCGCCCGGTCGATCGCGAGCGTGTCGATGGCAACGCCGAGGATCCGGTCGAGCGCCTTGTCGAGATCGGACTTGTCGAGCTGTGCGAGCTCGAGCAGGCGGTTGCGGTGATAAGTGAGCCGCTCGTTGTGATGGCGCAGCCGCTCCTCGGCGAGGCGCCGCTCGGTGATTTCGGTCTCGAGCGCGAGGTTCTTGCTCTGGATGTCGGCGGTGCGCTCGCGCACGCGCTGCTCGAGCTCGGCGCGCGCCCGGGCGAGCGCGGCTTGGGCCTCGCGCTGCGCGGTCACGTCCTGGGTGATCCAGATCGATCCGCCCTCCGGTTCGCCCGGCGTCACCAGCCGGCCCGAGAGCCGGACCCAGATGCGTTCGCCGCGCTTCCTGCGCCAGCGCACCTCGGTTTCGATCTGCCGGCCGTCGAGCATCACCGGCAGCACCGCGGCGCGGAACCGCTCGTAATCTTCCTCGCTCTCGAAGCCCCGCCCGCCGCGCTCGCCGAGGAGCTCAGCCTGCTCGAAGCCGAGGATCTCCGCATAGCGCCGGTTGCACCGCTCGACGAGGCCGTTGCGGAGGAACACGATGCCGACCGTCGCGTTCGCGAGGATGAGCTCCAGCTCGGCGAGCGTGGAGTGCAGGCTGTCCGCCGCGCGCCGCTCCTCGGTGACGTCGTCGATGATCCACACGGTCCCCTCGGCCGGGGTCTCCGGATTGACTGCCTGAGCGGAGACCCGGCACCAAAGCGGCGTTCCGTCGCGGCGCTGGAACTCGAACTCGGCCTGGTACGGCCGCCCGAGCGCGAGCGTGGGGCCGGCAAGCCGCCCCATCAGGGCGTAGGACTCCGCGCTCGTGTAGAACACCGACCCGGGCTGTCCGGCCAGCTCTTCGGGCGCGTAGCCGAAAAGCTCCGCCATCCGGCGGTTGCAGCGCATCACCCGCTGCTCGCGCATGAACACGACGCCGACCGACGCGTTGTCGAGGATCGCCTGCTGCTCGCGGTTCGCGGCGGCCAGCGCCTCCTCGGTGCGCTTGCGGTCGGTGATGTCGCGGACGGTCCAGATGGTCTGAAACGCTTCTCCCGCCGCGTTGACGGGTTTCGCATCGACTTCGATCCAGAAGAGCGCGCCGTCGCGCCGACGCGCTTCGTGCTCGGCGTGATAGGGCTGGCCGCTCGCGAGAACCGGTTCCGCGGCACGGGCGACGGCCGCGTGCGACGCGACCGACGGGTACAGCATGGATGCGGGCCGGCCGATGAGTTCTTCCGGCCGGTACCCGAACATTTCCGCGCAGCGCGCATTCAGCCGCACGATCGTCCCGGCGTGCGTGAAGAGAATCCCGACGAGCGCGTTGTCGAGGAGCGCTTTCTGCTCGGCGAGCGTCGCCGAGAGCCGCTGCTCGACGCCGGCGACACCCGAGACGTCCACCGCCGCGCAGATGGCGCACTGGCCCGCGTCGGCGCCGAGCGTCTGCACCGAGATGAGCGCCTCCATCGCCGAGCCGTCGCTACGACGGAGCGTCCAGTGGCCCGGCGCGGCGACGCCGTCGGCGAGCGCGGCCTCGAACACCTTGCGGGCCGAAGGGCGCGCCGCCTCCACGAAGAAGTCGGTGAAGGGCCGTGCGGCGAGTTCCTCCGGCAGGTAGCCGAGCGCCGCTGCGAAAGCGCGGTTCACGCGCAGCAGGGTTCCCGTCGCGTCCACGATCGCGAGGCCGGTGCCGGCGAGGTCGAAGGCGTCGACGAGCAGGCGTTCCGGCAGCGGGGGCTGGAGATGCATCGAACGATTATAGCGACCGCCCCCTCGCCCCTCGCCGGACCGAGCGAGACGGCGAGGAAATACTGCAGCTAAGATCTATCGTTCTAGCGTTGCTGCAACGGAGAGCCCCCCATGACCGAACTCAGCCTGAACCGGCGTCGCATGCGCGTCGATGCGAGCCCGGACACGCCCCTTCTTTGGGTGCTGCGCGACCATCTCGGCCTCACCGGCACCAAGTACGGCTGCGGCATCGCGGTGTGCGGCGCGTGCACGGTCCACGTCGACGGCAAGCCGACTCGCTCCTGCGTCACCCCGCTGGGCGACGTGGCCGGGAAGCGTGTGACGACGATCGAAGGCCTCTCCGCGGGCGAGGC
>JALOSW010000145.1 GCA_025458245.1 Burkholderiales bacterium | reverse complement strand
CTCGTTGCTCCCCCGAACCGGCTCCTTCGTGCCTGAGCGACCCGACTCCCGATGACCGATCAGCACTACGTCGACCACGAGGAGAAGACCGTCGTCATCGTGATGACGAGCGGTCCTTCCACCCCACATCGCTGCGCCACGCCGTTCTTCCTCGGCGCGCTGCTCGCGTCGATGGACGCGCAGGTGACGATCTTTTTCACCATGGAGGGTGTGCGTTTGGTGAAGAAGGGCGTGCCGGAACGCATGGTGGCGATGGAAGGCGGCAAGCCCATCATCGAGTTCATGCGCGACGCCAAGGCGGCGGGCGTGAAGTTCGCGGCGTGCCGCCCGGCGTTGCCGGGCTACGACATCGACGTCGACAACCTGATCGACGAGATCGACGACATCTCGAGCGGTGGGGCGCTCGCGGACCTGATCCTCACCTGCGACAAGGTTCTGTTCTTTTGACTTGGCGCAAAAGGGCGCGCGAGGCGTTCGCGCACCCTAGCCGATGGGGCGGCGGACGGCTCCGCCGCGAACGCGTTTCGAGTGCGATAGGGAGTGTTCCATGGCAAGCGTGAAGAACTGCAACCTGCCCGACGAGCTGTACTACAACATCGACAACAACGTCTGGGCGCGCAAGGAAGCCGACGGAACGATCACCGTCGGCATGACCCAGTACGCGTGCGCGCTGGCCGGAGAGGTGGTGGCGTACACACCGAAGAAGAAGGGCAAGGAGATCGAGCAGGGCAAATCGGTCGCGACCGTCGAGTCCGGGAAATGGGTCGGACCGGTGAAGGCCCCGGTTACCGGCGAGGTGGTCGAGACCAACGAAGCGGTCGCTGCCAAGCCCGGCACCATCAACGCCGACCCGTATGGAGCCGGCTGGCTGGTGAAGATGAAGCCGACCGACTGGGAGGGCCAGGCCGGCGGACTGGTCACGGGCAGCGCGGTCGCTGGCGCGTTCGAGGCGAAAATGGCGGCGGACGGTTTCGCGGGGTGCTGAGCCGTAGCGCTTCACCGCAGAGGCACGAAGAGCACGGAGGGCCACGGAGAGTGGATTCTGCGCTTCGACCTGATTTCGATTCGCGTGGCCCGACGCGCTCCCGATTGAAACCGATCCTTTGTGAACTTCGTGTTCTCTGTTTCTCCGTGGTGAACGGACGCCCATGAGCGGTTGGCTCGATGCGATTCAGGCAGTCGAAGCGCTCGAGGTCGGGCACTTCGACGACGAACTGGTGCGCGCGATGCAGGCGCGTGGGGCGCAGCCGGCTGGATCGGACGCGACACGCATCAATTTCTACGTCCCGACGTTCAAGGCCTTCGCGTCGAGCGAGATCAAGGGCTGCGGCAAGTCGGCTTGGCCGGCGATCTCGATCACCGGGTCCTCCTGCAAGCTCGCGTGCGACCACTGCAAGGCGAAGCTCCTCGAGTCGATGATCGCGGCGCCGACGCCCGAGGCGCTCTGGCGCGTGGTGAACGAGCAGATCGAGTCGGGCGCGCAGGGGATGCTGCTCTCGGGCGGCTCGAATCATCGCGACGAGGTCGAGTACGACCCGTTCCTGCCCGTGGTGCGCCGGATCAAGGATGCGTTCCCGGCTTTCAAGATCGCGATCCACACGGCGCTCGTCGACCGCGACAAGGCCCAGCGCATCGAAGCGTCCGGCGTCGACGCCGCGATGCTCGACATCATCGGCGCGCAGGACACGGTGCAGCAGGTCTACCATCTGCGCCGGCCGGTTGCGGACTTCGAGGCGTCGCTCGCGGCTCTCACCGAGACATCGCTCAAGGTCGTTCCGCACATCGTCGTCGGCCTGCATTACGGACGGCTCCTCGGCGAGTGGAACGCGCTCGAGATGATCGCGCGACACCGGCCAGCCGCACTCGTGCTGGTGGTGATCATGCCGATCTACGCCCCCGCGCATCGGCCCTTCGAGGTGCCGTCGAGCCGCGAGATCGGCCGTTTCTTCATGGATACGAGAGCGGCGCTGCCCGACCTCCCGGTGCTGCTCGGGTGCGCCCGCCCGCCGGGCCGCGCGAAGGTCGAGATCGACGTCTATGCCGTGCTGGCGGGCCTGAACGGAATCGCCCATCCCTCCGACGGCACGGTGGAGCTCGCGGCGCGCGTCGGGCGCGACGTGCGCGTGACGCCGGCCTGCTGCTCCATCGCGCTCGGCGAAGAGGTCATGGCGCTCGACGACGGACACGACGCGCTCGCGGTGGACGTGCGGGAGTTCGTGCGCCGCGAGGCCGAGCGTCCGCGCGGCGGCGGGAAGCTGCGCGACATCCCCGTCGTTACGCTCTGATGCCGATGCCGCCCCACGCTTGCGACATCCTCGTGGTCGGGCTTGGTCCGGCCGGGTCGTCGGCGGCGCGCGGCGCCGCCCTCGCCGGGACGCGTGTGGTCGCGATCGATCGGCGCAAGGAAATCGGAGTTCCGGTGCAGTGCGCGGAATTCGTCCCGCTCCCCATGGGCAAGTACACCCTCGATTCCGATGTGTTCCGGCAGCGCGTCGTCGGCATGAGCACGGTGCTCCCCTCGGGCGAGCGGGTCGCGTCGGACTTCCCGGGAATCATGATCGACCGCGCAAAGTTCGATCAGTCGCTCGCGCGCAAGGCTCGCGAGGCGGGGGCGACCGAGCTGCTCGGCACGTCCCTCGTGGCCCTGGACGCAGCGGCCGGCGTTGCGACCCTGCAGCGCCAGGGTGCGGAGCATCGCGTCCGCTATCGCGTTCTGGTCGCGGCCGACGGGCCGCACTCGCGCGTCGGGCAGCTGCTCGGGTTGCCGCCGCTCGAGACCGTCGACACGCGGCAATACACGGTGCCGCTGCTCGAGCCCCATCCGTACACCGACGTCTGGCTCTCGCCCGACTACCCGGGCGGCTATGCGTGGCTCTTCCCGAAAGCGGGCGTCGCAAACCTCGGACTCGGCATCGACACGCGCTACGCGCCCGATCTGAAGGCGCCGCTCGACGCGCTGCACGCGCAGCTCGTCGCCGAAGGCCTCGTGGGCGAGGGGATCCTTGCCCGCACCGGCGGCGCCATCCCGGTGGGCGGCCTGCGCGAGCGGCTGGTGGTGGGCAGCGCGCTTTTCGCGGGCGATGCAGCGGGGCTCACGCACCCGATTACAGGGGCAGGCATCGCGGCCGCGGTGATTTCCGGGGAGGCGGCGGGGCACGCCATCGCGGCCTTGCTCGCGGGACATGCGGGCGCGCTCGCCCAGTACGAGGAAGACATGCGCGACCAGTTCGAGACGACGATCCGGCGCGCGGTCGAGCGGCGGCAATGGATGCTCGCGCGCCATGAACAGCCCGACGCGCGCGCAGACGCCCTGCACAAGCGCGGTTGGATCGCCTTCCGCGAGTATTTCGAGGCGGACGAGCCGGAGCTCGCGACCGTCTGACGCCCGCAGGTTCTGACGACGAGGAGGAGACCATGAGGAGCACGATCGGGGTGCTGGCCGTCGCCGCCATGCTGAGCGCAAGCGGCACGGCCACCGGACAGGAAGCAACCTTTGCCGTGCGTCTGATGACGCCGGACACGGCGTTGAAGGCCGCACAGGCCGCGCTGGGAAAATGCCGCGACAACGGGTTCCAGGTCGCGGTCGCAGTCGTCGATCGGATGGGGCTGCCTCAGGTCATGCTTCGCGACCGGTTCGCCGGCCCGCACACCCCGGACATGGCCACCGCGAAGGGTTGGACGGCGGTGAGCTTCCGCACGAATACGACCGAGCTCGCCGCGGCAACCCAGAGCGGCCCCTCGAGCGGCGTTCGGCACCGGCCCGGCGTTGCCGCCGTGGGCGGCGGCCTGCTCGTAGAAGCGGCGGGATCGATTCTGGGCGCGATCGCGGTGTCGGGCGCCCCGACGGGAAAGGACGACGACGTCTGCGCGGCGGCCGGTATCGCGGCGATCAAGGACGGCCTTGAATTTTGAAACGAGCAGCCTGCGGATCGCGCGGGCGGTGGGCGTCGCTCTGGCGGCGGCAGTGCTCGCGGCCTGCGACGGGAAGCCGCGTGAATCGCCGCCCGACCCGGCGAAGGGGCAACGCCAGCCGGTGGAGCGGGCCAAGGGCGTCGAGCGGAGTCTCGACGACGCCGCGCGGAAGCGCATCGACGAAGCCGACCGGCAGTCGAATTGAAGGGCAGAGTGAGGATCCCATGAGCGCAGTCGTCGAGGGCGTGCAGCCCGTCACCTTCTACCGGCCGAATCATCACGTGCGAACGCCGCACATGCGCTCGCCCGAGTATGTGCAGATGAGCACGGCCGCGGCGATCACCCTTGGGCTCGTGCCCGGCAGGATGCACCGGGTGTCCTGCACGCACTGCCTCAACCTCCTGGTCACCTATCCCGAGGGCTGCCGCGCCAACTGCGCCTACTGCGGCCTCGCCCGGCACCGCGAGGAGGCGCGCGACTACGCGGACCGCAACTTCATCCGGGTGGATTGGCCGACCGCGCGCGTCGACGACGTGATCGCGCGTGTGAAGGCGGGTGGCGACCGCGGACAGTTCGAGCGGATGTGCATCTCCATGATCACCCATCCGAGCTCGAACGCCGACACGTTCCTCCTGCTCGAGAAATGGGTGCACGAGGTGCCGCAGGTGCCGGTCTCGATCCTGTCGAATCCCACGACGCTCGAAAAGTCCGACCTGCAGCGCATGAAGGCGATGGGGGCCGACATTTTCACGGTGGCGCTCGATGCCGTGACGCCCGCCCTTTTCGACCGCACCCGCGGGAAAGGCGTGGACAGCCCGCACAAGTGGGCCCAGTACTGGCAGGCGATCGAATGGGCCGCCGAAGTCTTCGGGCCGGAGAAGTTCGGCGCGCACCTCATCTGCGGCATGGGCGAGACCGAGCACGAGATGCTGGAGGTCTGCCAGCGCATCAAGGACCTCGGCGGCCACAACCACATGTTTGCCTTCTACCCAGAGCGTGGCTCGATGATGGAAGACTGGCCGGGCGTCGACCGCGGGCAGTGGCGCAGGGTGCAGCTCGCACGCTTCATCATCGACTATGCCGGCGGCCGGATCGAGGAGATGCGGTTCGACGACGCCGGCCGAGTGGTCGACTTCGGCGTTCCGCGCGACGACCTGGAGGCGCTCATCGCCTCGGGCAAGCCGTTCCGGACGTCCGGCTGCCCGGGCAAGGGCGACGAGGCGGTCAGCGCATGCAACCGGCCCTATGGAGACTCGACGCCGGGCGACATCCTGTCGTTCCCGTTCGCGCCGCAGGCCGGCGATGTGTCCGTGATCCGGCGGCAAATGGCCGGAGCGGATGTCCCCGCCGGAATTCTGGATGCAGATTGACATACATCTTATGGGGTCATAAGCGGAATCTCGCGATCGACTGCGTCGAGGCAGATTAGACTTTTCGAATATTCTCAGAAACCCCAGATACGAGGGAGACCGCCATGGGTGCCACACCGGATGTCGCGCTGATCGACAGCGTCATCAAGCAGCGGCTCGACGAGATCCTGCCGCAGAGACTCGAAGAAGCGATGGCGGCGCGCGAAGAATCGAAGACCCCTTCGATGACCATCATCGCGACCAAAGGGACGCTCGACTGGGCCTATCCGCCGTTCATCCTCGCTTCGACTGCCGCCGCGCTCGGCTGGGACGTGTCCGTGTTCTTCACGTTCTACGGCCTCGAACTGCTCAAGAAAGACGTCAGCCACCTGCACGTGAGCCCGCTCGGCAATCCCGCGATGCCGATGAAGATGCCGTTCGGCCCGAAGTGGTTCCAGTCGATCAAATGGAATATCCCGAACGCGGTCCAGTCGATCGTCCCGGGCTTCGAGTCGTTCGCGAGCTCGATGATGAAGATGACGATGAAGAACAAGGGCGTTGCTGGTCTCGCCGAGTTGCGCTCGCTTGCCCTCGAGGCCGACGTGAAGTTCATCGCCTGCCAGATGACCGTCGACCTCTTCGGCTACGAGCACGCGGACTTCATCCCCGAAGTGAAGGAGTACGCGGGTGCCGCGACGTTCCTGCCGATGGCGCAGAAGGCCGACGTGACGCTTTTCGTTTGACGGTTCGCGACGGTTCAAGGCTCCGGCCGGAACCGCGGGCCGGCTCTTCGAACGCTAGACCAATGCGCGGCCATGACCGCGCGCACACAGGGAGAGGTAGACGATGAAGCTCAATAGGATTGCTCTTGCACTGGCCCTCGCGGGCCTCGCCGCTCCGGCGGCGTACGCGACCGACGGGTACTTCCCGCACGGCGTCGGCATGAAGGCGAAGGGCATGGGCGGCGCGGCCACGGCCGTCGCGCAGGACGCGTTCGGC
>JALOSW010000144.1 GCA_025458245.1 Burkholderiales bacterium | reverse complement strand
TGCCGAATCGCGGTCGAGCAGTACGGGAAAATCGACCGGAGTCTTTTCGAGGAACGCCTTGATGCGACCGTCGCCCTCGCCCATGTTCACGGCGAGGATCGCGAACGGCGCATCGGCCATTTGCGCCTTCAGCCGGTTGAACGAGGGCATTTCGGCGCGGCACGGCTCGCACCAGGTCGCCCAGAAGTTCACCACGACCACTTTGCCTCGATAGTCTTCGAGGCGATGATCCTTGCCGGACAGATCCTTTAGCAGGAGCGGCGACGGCGGCCCGCCTGCCCACGGCTTCAGGTCGCCCGCCCGGGTCGGAGCGGCCATCACCGCCAGCACGGCGGCGAGTGCGACGACGGCAAGGCGCGGCGACACGAACCCGAAGTCCAGGCGGGGCGTCGCGGGCGGCGCCGCAGCGCGCCCGCGGGTCAGCCCACGGCTAGAAGCGGCGGTTGGTCGCGTCCTGCCGCACGCCGCGCAGCTCCGCCGCCACTGCTTCTCGCGCACGGAAGATTCGCGACCGAACGGTGCCGATCGGAATGCCTAGCTGCGCGGCGATCTCGGAGTAGCCGAGGCCGTCGATCTCGCGCAGAAGAAGCGCCATCCTCATGTCCTCCGGCAGCGCGCCGACCGCGCGCTCGACCGCGCCCGCGACCTGGCGCGAGGCGAGCAGCGCCTCGGGCGTCGCGTCGTCCGCGGCGTCCTCGGCCACGAAGTGCTCGCCGTCCTCTGCGCCCTCGAGCGCGATCGACTCGTGCCGGCGCACGCGGCGCAGCTTCGCAATCGAGTTGCGCGCGGTGTTCACCGCGATCCGATAGAGCCATGTGAAGAACTGGCTCTCGCCCTTGAAGTTGGGCAGCGCGCGGAACGCGCGGATGAACGCCTCCTGAGTCACGTCGGCGACTTCGTCCGCGTCGCTCACGTGCCGCGACACGAGCCGGCGCACGCGCGGCGCGTATTTCTCGAAGAGGCGGTGGAAGGCGCGCTGGTCGCCCCGCTTCGCGAGTTGGACGAGCGCCGCATCGGGGTCGGCGACACGCGGAACGGCACCCAGGGTCAGGCTGGCAGTCATGATGTCCTCCTGGCGAGTGAGATCGATGGTGTCGTTGGGGCGGCCGCTCGCGCGCCGCGCCCCTGCATGGACAGACCACGCTTGCGATCTTTGCGCCTGCGTTTCAGGTCCGTGGCGATTCGGGTTTCGAGCTTTGCGACTGAGGCCGACGCGCCGCTTTGCGCGGGAGGCGTGCCGCTGGGGTTGGGCATGTGCTGCTCCTTCGAGGCGGGTTGCGAAAAACGCTTCTTTGCCGATGTCGGCAAAGGTCTCGCTCCAACGCTTTCGGGCGTTGCCCGCGGCGCCGGGACCTCTCGGTCCGTCTTGACGACTCCGCGGCGGAGAGCTACTCCCCTTTCCCAAGGCAGGCACAGTATGTCTTGGACAAATCGGCGTTTCAACCCCTTTTTGAGTAGGGCCTACCGGAATCGACCTAGACAGACTCTTGCCTAAGACCACTAGATTGGGTCACCGGGAGCCAGGTCAAGGTTTTCAGGCTGCCCGGGACGCGAACGGGCCGATCCGGAATCGCCCGGGCGGCGACTCCGCCGCACCGCACGATGCGGGGAACCCCCGGGCGTCCCCTCCGCGCCGCCGGGGCTGCGGCCCGGGTTTCGCCGCCAAGCCAAGGGGTTAGCGAGGCGCCGGCACACCGGGCCCTCCCGCGGGCCGTCGCTTTGCGGTACCTTCGCGACGATCTCCCGTTTCACCCTCGAGCCATGCAACACCGCGTTTCCGTCCCACCCCGCGCCGCTGGGTCGCCTGCGGGCGACCGCCGCCCCTCGAGGCTCCGCTAATGGGCGCGCATCACCACGCGTCCCCTCGCGAAGACGGTCAGGGGCACCGGGCGGCCGCAGGTTTCGGCCGCGCGTTCGCGATCGGCATCGCGCTCAACATCGGGTTCGTCGTAGTCGAAGTCGTGGCGGGCTGGCGCGCAGGTTCGCTTGCGCTCCTCTCCGACGCCGGGCACAACCTGAGCGACGTGCTCTCGCTCGCGCTCGCGTGGGGCGCGGCGGCGCTCGCGACGCGCCGGCCCTCGCCGCGCTTCACCTACGGCCTGCGCGGCACGACCATCATGGCGGCGCTCGCGAACGCCCTGCTGCTGATGATCGCGTGCGGCGCGATCACGCTCGAAGCCATCGAGCGCCTGCGCGACCCCGCGTTGGTCGCGAGCGACGTCGTGATCGTGGTCGCGGCGATCGGGGTCGTAGTGAACGGGCTGAGCGCGGCCCTCTTCGCGTCGGGCCGTCACGCCGACCTCAACGTGCGCGGCGCGTTCCTGCACCTTGCAGGCGATGCCGCGGTGTCCCTCGGCGTGGTCGTCGCGGCGATCGCGATGCGCTACACGGGATGGCTGTGGCTCGACCCGGCCGCGAGCCTCGTTATCGTGGCGGTGATCGTGTGGACGACGTGGAGCCTCTTCCGCGATTCGCTGGGGCTCTCGCTCCAGGGTGTGCCGGCTTCGATCCGCCCGGAGGAAGTGCGTGCGTATCTCGCGTCGCTCCCGGGCGTGGTCGAGGTGCACGATCTGCACATCTGGGGCATGAGCACTACGGACGTCGCGCTCACCGCGCACCTCGTGATCCCCGGCGGCGAGCGGAGCGACGCGTTCCTCGCGCACGCCTGCCGCGAACTCGACCATCGGTTCGGCATCGCGCATGCGACGCTGCAGATCGAACTGGGCGACGGCGAGCCGTGCGCGCTGGCGCCGGATCACGTCGTGTAGCGCGAGAGTTCACCACGGATACACGGAGGACACCGAGGACCACCGAGGGTCAGGAACCCTCGAACCGTGCTTACCGGCTCTCGCTGGCTGCAGACGTATCGCGGGCCACGGAATCCGCCCTCCCTCCGTGGCCCTTCGTGCCCTCCGCGCCTCCGTGGTTAACGCTTGAACGTGAGAGCTACGACCCGCCCGCCGCGGGCGCCGCGACGCGTTGGCTGCCTTTCGGCGCGCCGCGCCCCTGAGTCGCGAGGATCGAGAATTCCTTTGCGTAGAACTCGAGCCGGTCCACGGCGTGCTGGCGCTGCTTCGGCGAGAGGGTCTTGTCCATCGCGACCAGGAGACGGGTCAGGCGCTCTTCCTGCTCGCGTGCGAGCCTGGCGTACTCGGGTCCGCGCTGCGCCTCCCAGTCGAGCATGAAGATGCGGACCTTCGCCGTGAGCCCGGGATTGCCTCGATTCGCCTTCAGCAGCTCGACGAGCTCGCGCTGCCGCCGCTTGCGGTCCTCGAACATCGCCGCGTTGATGAGCGGCGACGCGCGCACGTAAGCCTCGATCATCGCCTCCTGCTCGTCGGAGAGCGCGCCGAGCCAGTCCTCGAAGTTCTCCTTCATCCGCTTCGCGCGATTGCGCTCGTTGCGGCCCTCGTCGGGCGAGAGATAGTCCTTCGCGAACCTGGCGTTGTTCGCGGCAAGCTTCTTCTCGAGCGCGACGACGTTGTCCGCGTTGAGCGTCACCAGCACCGGCGCGGCGTCGTCCACTGCCTGCTCCGTCAGCACGCGCGTGCGCTCGCGGATCGCGGCTGCCGCCCAGCGAACGTCTTCCGGGGCGAGGCCCTTCTGAACGCGCTTGGCGGCGCCGTCGAGCAGCTCGGCGTAGCGCGGCAGCTCCTCGGTGCGATGCCACGCGTGAAACACCTTGAGCTGCTCCTTGAAGACGTCGGACTGCTCGCCGTGCAGGTCGAGGTACTCGTGTGCGGCGAGGCGCACCGCGACGTCGCCCTGGTTGTAAGCGACGCGCAGCGCCGTGCCGCAGCCGGCGAGGACGAGCGCTGCGGCGAGGACTGCGACTCGTGAACCGCAAAAGCGCAACGGACGCAAAAAATCGCGAGCAGGATGCATGCTCTTCGTGCGACCCACGCGCCGCGGCCAGAGTTCCGTGAACGTGAACGCCATCTCTTCCTTCGCGAACCTTCGCGCCCTTTGCGCTTTCGCGGTTGCGCCTTTGCGGTCCCGGGCCTACTGCGCCCGAAAAGGTTCCAGCTCCACCGACTCCACCACCGGCCCGAGCATCACGATCGCGCCGCCGCGCCGGTTCTCTCCGGTGTCGGAGAACTCGAAACGATAGACCCGGCGCAGCTGCAGCTGGCCATCCGCGCGGCGCCCTGACCGGAGCTTCACGACGTGCACGGTCTCGTCGAGAAACTGCAGGCCCTCGCGCTCGCACGCGCGCCGCCCGGTCACGACCGCGCGCTCGCGGGCGCGCATCGAATCGAACCAGAACCAGACGAGCGCGGCGAGCACGCCCAGTGCAACGGCTTCCCACACGGCGCGGAAAGTATAGCCCCGCCCCCGCTGCGATCAGGCCGCCGGGCTCGGAAAACGCGCGTTGATCGCCTCGATCTCGGCGAGCGTGCCGTCGTCCAGCGTGAGGTCGAACGCGCCGATGTTCTCCTCGAGCTGCGCGAGCGTCGTGGCGCCGACGATGGTCGAGGTCACGGCCCAGCGGGACTTCTGCCAGGCGAGTGCGAGCCGGGCGGGCGACAGGCCGCGCGACGTCGCGAGCGCAGCGTAGGCCGCCACCGCGTCCTGCACGTTCGGCTTGGCGTACCGCGGTCCGAACTGCGGAAACAGCGCGAAGCGCGCGCTCGCCGGCTTCGCACCACCGGCGTACTTGCCTGAGAGATAGCCGCCGGCGAGCGGGCTGTAGGCGAGCAGGCCGACCTTCTCGCGAAAGCATGTCTCGGCAAGATCGCCGTCGAAGCTCCGCGCGATCAGGCTGTAGCAGTTCTGGAGCGTCACCGGACGCGGCAGCCCCATCTCGCTCGCCGCACGCGCGAACGCCATCACGCCCCAGGAGGTCTCGTTCGAGAGACCCCAGTGGCGGATGAGCCCGGCCTTCACGAGATCGGCCATCGCCTCGACTTGCTCGGGGATCGACGCAGCCTCGCCCTCTTTGGTCGGATCGAACTGCGTCTGGCCGAACATCGGCACGTTGCGCCCCGGCCAGTGAATCTGGAAAAGGTCGAGGTAGTCCGTGCGCAGGCGCCTCAGGGTTTCCTCGCATGCCTCGCGGATGTTCGCCTTGACGAGCGCCGTGCGCCCGCCGCGCAACCAGTCGCGGCGCCCGGGCCCCGCGACCTTGCCCGCGATCACGAGCTTGTCGCGCTGCTGCCGCGGGAGCCAGGTGCCGATGAAGTTCTCCGTGCGCCCTTGCGTCTCGGCGCGCGGCGGCACCGGGTACATCTCCGCGGTGTCGATGAAGTTGATGCCGCGCGCGATCGCGAGGTCGAGCTGCGCGTGCGCCTCGCGCTCGGTGTTCTGCTCGCCCCAGGTCATGGTGCCGAGGCAGACCTGCGTGACGGAAAGATCGGTTCCCGGGAGCGTGTTTCGTTTCATTGCGTGTTCCTGACTTTGAGGATTGAGGATCTAGGATCCAGAATCCTGGTCCTGCAGTTTCCGCCACAGCACCTTGCCCGCGCCGGACTTCGGCAGCGAATCGGCGAACTCCACCATGCGTGGCACCTTGTATGCCGCCATGTGCTCGCGGCACCAGGCGACGATTTCCGCTTCGGTCACGCGGCCGCGGCGATCCGGCCTCGGGACGACCACGGCTTTGACGGTCTCGCCGCGATACGGGTCGCGCACGCCCACGACGCAGCACTCCAGGATGTCCGGATGGCCGTGCATGATGCCCTCGACTTCCGCCGGCCACACCTTCAGCCCCGACGCGTTGATCATGCGCTTCAGCCGGTCGGCCATGAAGAAATAGCCGTCCGCGTCGATGCGCCCGAGGTCACCCGAGCGGAAGAAGCGCTTGCCGTCGAGCTCGATGAACGCCGCGCGCGTCGCCTCGGGATTGCCCCAGTAGCCGAGGAAGATCTGCGGCCCGGCGATCACGATCTCGCCCACTTCGCCCTGCGGTAACTCGGCGAGCGTGTCGGGATCGACGATGCGCGCGTCGACGCCGAAAATCGGGATGCCGAGGCACGCGCGCTTCGGGCGGTGCGGCGGACTGTAGTGCGAGGGCGCGATCGTCTCGGAGAGCCCGTAGCCCTCGACGGGCGCAAGCCCGGTCAGCTCGGCGAGCCGGGCATGGATCGCTTCGGGAATCGCCGCGCCGCCGCCGCCCACCGACCGCAGGCTCGAGAGGTCGAAGCGCGCCGCGTCGGGGTTGGCGAGGAAATCGATGAGCATGGTCGAGATCGCGCGCCAGATGGTCACCCGGTACCGCTCGATGAGCGCCCCGCACAACTCGCGGTCCCAGCGCTGCAGGATCACC
>JALOSW010000143.1 GCA_025458245.1 Burkholderiales bacterium | reverse complement strand
CACCATCGAGCCGAACGTCGGCATCGTCGAGGTGCCCGATCCGCGCCTCGCGAAGCTCGCGGCGATCGCGAAGCCGCAGAAGGTGCTGCCCGCAACGGTGGAGTTCGTCGACATCGCCGGACTGGTCGCGGGCGCGTCGAAGGGCGAAGGACTCGGCAACCAGTTCCTCGCCAACATCCGTGAAACCGACGCGATCGCACATGTCGTGCGCTGTTTCGAGGACGACAACGTGGTGCACGTCGCGGGGAAGATCGACCCCGTTTCGGACATCGAGGTGATCAACACCGAGCTCGCGCTGGCCGACCTCGCTGCGGTCGAAAAGCAGCTCGTGCGCTACACGAAGGTCGCCAAGGCGGGCAACGACAAGGAGGCGCAGCGCCTCGTCGCCGTGCTCGAGAAAATCCAGCCGGTGCTCAACGAGGCGAAGCCCGCGCGCATGGTGGATCTTTCGAAGGAAGAGCTGGCCGTCGTGAAGCCGCTCTTCCTGCTGACGATGAAGCCCACCATGTATGTGGCGAACGTCGCGGAGCACGGCTTCGAGGGCAACCCCCTGCTTGAGCGCGTAACGGCACACGCCGAAAAGGAGGGCGCGCCGGTGGTCGCGATATCGGCTGCGCTGGAGGCGCAGATCGCCGAGCTGTCCGACGACGACAAGCAGATCTTTCTCGAAGACATGGGCATGCACGAGCCCGGGCTCAACCGCGTGATCCGCGCCGGCTACGCGCTGCTCGGCCTGCAGACCTACTTCACCGCGGGCGAAAAGGAAGTGCGCGCCTGGACCATCCACCAGGGCGACACCGCGCCCCAGGCAGCCGGCGTGATCCATACCGACTTCGAGCGCGGTTTCATCCGGGCCGAGGTGATCGCCTTCGACGACTACGTCGCCTGCAAGGGCGAGCACGGCGCGCGCGAGCACGGCAAGATGCGCCTCGAGGGCAAGGAGTACGTGGTGCACGACGGCGACGTCATGCACTTCCGGTTCAACGTCTAGCGAGCCGAGGCGCCTGCGATGCCGCTTGGACGGGCCGAACGCTCCGCGCTCGCGGCGGTGCTGCTCGCCGCCGGCGCGTGCCTCGCGCTGGCCACCGGATGCGCCGGCCAGTCGTTCAAGCTGCGGGCGCCCTTCGAGAAGACCGCCGGCGGCTTCTGGTATCGCGCCGACTGCCGCGGCCCGTGCGATCTGCACGGCGACACCGCGGAGCGCGAGCGACTGCGCGCGCTCGACGAGGCGGTGCGGCGAGAGCGGGCATGCCCGGCCGGTTACGTGATCGACAAACGCGAACCGCTTGCGGTGACGCGCACCGCGCTCCCCGACATCGTCGTGTACGAGGGTCGCTGCAAGGACTGACCTTGGTGCGCGGGCGCACTGCGATCGCCTGCCGCGATGCCGTCGGGGGATCTCGATGCAACGGCCGCGGGAAAAGAAAAGCCGGCACGACGTGAGGAGTAACGCCGGCCGGCCCGTCGCGGAGGAGGAGCCACTCGACCGCAACGGTTCGAAGCATAATGCCGATGTCCTTACCACCTGCTTACCGCATTCGACTTGCATGCATCACCGGCCGCGCCGACGAACGACCGCGATGTGCGTCTCGCGCCAGCACGACCGGGCCCCGGTGTCGCGCGGCAATACGCGTGCCTTGAATCGCATGATGGCCTGAGGCGATGAACGAAGCCGCTGCCCGGGAAGTCGTGATGGTGCGCGCCGTCGAGACGATGGACGCGCAGCGCGCGTTGTGGAGCGACGAGGATCGCGAGTGGGCCAGCCGCGCGGCGGCCGAGGTCGTGGGCGCGAGCGCGGCGCCCGACAGCTTCGTCGCGCGCCGCGCTTCGCTCGCGCTGGAGCGACTCGGTCCGCGTGCTGCGCCGATTCCGCGCGCCCTGCAGGCGATTACGTGGCGCGCGTGGTTCGGCTATGTGATCGTCGTCGTCGCGTTCGCGCTGGGCCTCGCCGCCGATCGCATCGGACCGCCGCAGCGGGTCAACATCCTCGCGTTCCCTCTGCTCGGCCTCATTGCCTGGAACCTCGCCGTGTACGCCCTGATCCTCGTGCGCGGCGTCGCGGGCCTGGCGAGCGAGCGGGCGCGCGGCCTGGGGCCGATCGCGCGCATCGTCGCGTGGCTTGCGCACGGCGTGCCGCGTCGTCCTGCGCCGGGCGGCAAGGCCGACAGCGTGAACGCAGCGCTCGTCGACTTCGCGGAATCTTGGGGACGCGCCTCGGCGCCGCTTCTCGCTTCGCGCGTCGCGACCATCCTGCACGGCGCCGCGTTGGCGCTCGCGCTCGGCGCGGTGACCGGGCTCTATCTGCGCGGCCTCGTGTTCGAGTACCGCGCCGGCTGGGCGAGCACGTTCCTCGACGCGCCGCAGGTGCGCGAGATCCTCGCAGTCTTCCTCGGGCCCGCCTCAGCGGTGACGGGCATCCCGGTGGCCGACGTGCCGCGCCTGGAGGCGATCCGCTTCGCGCCCGATCATCCCGGCGAGAACGCTGCGCCCTGGATTCATCTCTACGCGGCCACGATCGCGCTCGTAATCCTGGTCCCGCGCGCGCTCCTCGCGCTCGGCACCTGGGCGCGGGCGAGGCGCCTAGCAGCGAGTTTCCCGCTCAAGCTCGAAGACCCGTATTTCCGCAAACTGGTCCGCCACGTGTCGGACGATGCGGCCGCGGTGCGCGTCGTGCCGTACGGCTATCACCTGCCGCCGCAGGGCGCGCTCGCGCTGCAGAGCCTCATACGAAGGACGCTAGGCGCGCGCGCCGAGCTCTCGATCGCGCCGACGATCGAGTTCGGCGGCGAAGACGCGCTGCCCGACGGGCTCGTCCCGCAGCAGCCGATGGCGCTCATCGCCGCGCTCTTCAGCCTCGCGGCGACGCCCGAAGCGGAGAATCACGGCGTGTTCCTCGACCGCGTGATCGCGAAATCCGGCGGCGCGCCGATCGTCGCGCTGCTCGACGAAGCCGGGTTCCGCCGCCGCTTCGCGGGTCAGCCGCAGCGTCTCGACGAGCGGCGGAGCGCGTGGCGCGACGTGCTCTCTCCCTTCGGGCTCGACCCGGTGTTCGTCGATCTCGAATCGCCCGACCTGGTGGCGGCGGAAGCATCGCTCAACGCGGCGATGGAGAGCGCCGCGCGACGGAGGCCGCGGTCGTGAGCGAGGATCTCCGTCGTGTCGACCTCTCGCTGATCTCGCACACGAACATCGGCAAGACGACCCTCGCACGCACCCTGCTCGCGCGCGACATCGGGGAGGTGCGCGACGCGGCGCACGTCACCGACCTCGCAGAGCCGCACACCATGATAGAGAGCGCGGAGGGCGACGTGCTGCGGCTGTGGGACACGCCCGGCTTCGGCGACAGCGCGCGCCTCGCCAAGCGGCTCGCCCAGTCGGGCAACCCCATCGGCTGGTTTCTCACCGAAGTCTGGGACCGCTGGCGCGACCGGCCGTTCTGGTCGAGCCAGCAGGCGCTCAAGCCGGAGATGCAGATCCTCGAATGGTTCGGCAAGCCCGCGATCGTGCTCCTCAACCAGGCGGGCGAGCCGCGCCCGCGCGCGGAGGAGCAGGCCGAGGAGGAGCGCTGGGCGAGCCACGTGGCCCGCTACGCCTTCGTTCGCGACGTGCTCACGCTCGATGCGTTCGCGCGCGCGTGGGTGCAGGAGTTCGTGCTGCTCCGCGCCGTGGCCAAGGCGCTGCCCGAGCCGAAGCGCGCCGCCTTCGCGCGACTTTCGGCCGCGTGGCAGGGCAAGCGCATGAGCGAGTTCGAGACTTCGATGGCGGCGCTCGCCGAGCAGCTCGCGCGCGCAGCATGCGGCCGCGAGGCGCTCGACGAGACCGGCGTCAAAGCGGCCTTGCGGGAAGTCGGCGCTGCGCTCGGCATCGGCCGAAACGGCGAGGCGACTGCGAAGGACCGCGCGATGCAGCGCCTCGCGGAGCGGCTCGATGCCGACATCCGCGGGACCACCGACCGCCTCATCGCCGCCAACGGCCTCGAAGGCCGCGCCGCGGCCGAAGTGCTCGCGCGGATGGCGGGCGACTATGCGGTGCGCGAGCGCATGAGCGAAGGCAAGGCCGCCGTGGTGGGGGGGCTCGTTTCCGGCGCGCTCTCCGGGCTCGCCGCGGACGTCGCCGCGGGCGGGCTCACGTTCGGTGCAGGAATGCTCACGGGCGGTCTCCTCGGCGCACTGGGCGCCGCCGGGCTCGCGCGCGGCTACAACCTCGTCCGCGGCGCGAAAGAGACCACCGTCTGCTGGAGCGACGAGTTCCTCGACGGGCTGTTCTCGTCGGCGCTGCTCCGCTACCTTGCCGTCGCCCACTACGGGCGCGGTCGGGGCGAGTGGGCGGCGGCGGAGTACCCGCCGTTCTGGCGCGAAGAGGTGGCGAAGGTGGTCGAGTCGCGGCGCGGCGCCCTCGCCGCGATCTGGTCGGAGCGCGGCGGCGAGTGCGATACGGTGCGGCTCGCAGCGACGCTGCAGCGCGAGCTTGCCGCCGCCGCGCTGGATCTGCTCGAACGTCTCTATCCGGGCGCGCTCGACGCGCAGACCGTCGCCGACTGAACGACGCGGTGTCCGCGGCGCTTCATCGCGCTCGCGTCGGCAGCGTCACTTCGAAGCATGTTCCACCGCTGTCGCGCGCCAGGCAGCGCGCCTCGCCGCCATGATGCTGCGCGATCTGGCGCACCAGCGCCAGCCCCAACCCTGCGCCCCCCCGCGCTTCGCTGGCGCCGGCGAGGCGGAAGAACGGCTCGAAGATGCGCTCGCGCTCGGTCTCCGGCACGCCCGGTCCGCGGTCGCACACGCGCAGCGTCACCCCGTCGCCGGTGGGCCGTACGTCGACTTCGACCGGCGTCCCGTGCCCGTGGTGCTTCGCATTCTCGAGCAGGTTGCGGATCATGCGCCGCAGGAGCCGCGGGTCGCCGTGCACGACGGCCAGCCGCCCGTCGAGCGCTGCGCCGATGCGCGCGCTCTCCTCGGCCGCGAGTGCGAGCAGATCGACGTCTTCGCGCGGTCCGCGCTCCGACACGGTGTCGAGGCGGCTCGCGAGCAGGATCTCGTCGACGAGCGCGCCGAGCTCGGCGATGTCGCGCTCGACTTCGGCGCGCAGGGCGGGGCTCGCGCTCGCGTCCAGCATCTCGAGCGCCATGCGGATGCGCGCGAGCGGCGAGCGCAGCTCGTGCGACGCGTTCGCGAGCAGCGATTTGTGCGCGCGGACGAGCTGCTCGATGCGCTCGGCCGAGCGGTTGAAGCTCCTCGCGAGCGCTGCGACTTCGTCGCGGCCCTCGACCCGCACCCGCGTCGCGAGATCGCCGCCGCCTAGCGCCTCGACTCCGGCCTTCAGGCGCTCGAGCCGGCGCGTCAGGCGGCGCACCACGGGATAGGCGCCGGCGCCGACGGCGAGCGCGAGCAGCGCCAGGGTCGCGAAGAATCCGAATGCCCGCGCAGGCTGGCGTTCTCCGGCAATGCGTGCAACGAGCTTGCGGCCGTCGGGCAAATCGAGCACCACTCCCGGCGCGCCCCGGCGGTTCCACCCCCAGCCCGATTGATCGTGTCCGGCATCGGGCGACGGCAGCGGTTCACCGACCGACGCGATGCGCTCGCGCCCCGCCGAAAACAGGCTCGCCCGGATTCGTCCACCCGCGGAAAGACGTGCGAGGGCATCTGCCTGCACCTCGCGCGGCGCGTCGGCGGGCGGAAGCGCGCCCTGCACGACCTCCGCCGCGAGATCGAAGCCCGGGGGCACCGAAGAATCGTTGAGCGCGCGCCAAAGGCCCCCCGCCGCGATCGCGAACACGAATAGCGACGCGAGCACCGTCAGCCAGATCTGTAGGTAGAGGCGAGGCATCGTTCCGGGGTCCAGGATCCAGGATCTAGGATTCAGGATCAAGGAGCTTCAATCGAGCGATCGGCCTCCGATCCTGAATCCTGAATCCTGAATCCTGAGTTCACCCTTCATCCTGCTGTTTCGCGAACACGTAGCCGGCGCCGCGCACGGTGATGATTCGGCGCGGGTGCTTCGGGTCGTCCTCGATCGCGGCGCGGATGCGCGAGACGTGCACGTCGATCGAGCGGTCGAACGCCTCGAGTGCCTCGCCCTTGGCGAGGTCCAGGAGCGCCTCGCGCGAGAGCACCCGCCCCGGATGCTCGGCGAGCGCGACGAGGAGGTCGAACTGGTGGCTTGTGAGTGCGCGGGCTGCGCCGCCGACGCGCACTGCGCGCGCGCCGCGATCGATCTCGAGCCTGCCGAAGCGGAGCACGTCGCGCGCTTCCGGCGAACGCTGCCGCCGCAGGATGGCGCGCAGACGGGCGAGCAGCTCGCGCGGCTCGAACGGCTTCGGCAGATAGTCGTCGGCGCCGAGCTCGAGCCCCACGATGCGGTCGGTCGGGTCGCCGCGCGCCGTGAGCATCAGCACCGGAATCGCCGACGAGGTGCGCAGGCGCCGCAGCACGTCGAAGCCGTCGCCGTCCGGAAGCATGACGTCGAGCACGAGCGCATCGAACGGCTCGCGCTCGAGCCGAGCGAGGCCGGCTGCGGCCGTCTCTTCCGACGCGGCCGTGAGTCCGGACGAGCCGAGGTAGTCGCGCACCATGGTCGCGAGACGGATGTCGTCGTCGATGATCAGCACGCGCGAGGCCATGGCACGGATTATCGGCGGGGACGCGGAATCGCGCCGCCGGCATGGAGCGCGGCGGCGCGAGCGGGGGCGGCCCCGCGTCAGCTCGGCCAGCGACCGCGCATGCGCTGCATCCGCTCGACGAGCTGCGCGCGCTGATCCGGCGAGAGCACGTCGGCGGCGTCCGCGATCGACTGCGTGATCCGCTTCGACACCTGATCCGCCGCCGCCATCTCCTGCGTGCGGAGCGTCTCGAGCGCGGCCCGGTCGACGCTCGGCTTCGAGAGGATCTCGGCGGCCTGCTTGCGCGCCTCGAAGTGCTTCTGGCGTAGCGGCGCCAGCTCGGTCATCGTGGCGGACACGATCGCGGTGATTCTCTCCTGCTGCGCTTCGGTCGCGTTCACGTCGGCGAGCATCCAGCGCACCATCCCGTCGGTGCGGCGCTTCATCGCCTCGGGGTCCATCGCGCCCGGACCGTGGCTCGCGTGCCAGCCGCGTGCGCCGCATCCGCCGCCCCACGGGCCGCCGTGGGCGTAGGCCTTGAAGCCGAGGCCGGCGACGGCGCCGGCGACGAGGGTGGCGATGGCGATGCGGCGCCAGGGCTTGCGCGGCGCTGCGGTCGGCTGGGGAGTGGGCGTTTCGTGGCTCATCGTGCGTTCCTTTCGGTTTGAGTTGGGGCCCTGGTGCATCGGGCCGCGGAACGCACTTTGGCGGAACCGGGTTTCGCAGCGTTATCGCCTGCGTAAAGTTCTGTAAAGCACCGGCGGAAGCGAAAAGCCCCGCCGAAGCGGGGCCCTGATCACGGCGCGGGACGGCCGGACTCAGATCGTCATGCAGAGATACTTGATCTCGAGGTAGTCCTCGATGCCGTACTTCGAGCCTTCGCGGCCGAGGCCCGACTCCTTGACGCCGCCGAACGGCGCGACCTCGGTCGAAATGATGCCGCTGTTGATGCCCACGATTCCGTACTCGAGTCCCTCCGAAACGCGCCAGATGCGGCCGATGTCCCGGGCGTAGAAGTAGGAGGCCAGGCCGAATTCGGTGTCGTTCGCCATGCGGATCGCTTCGGCTTCGTCCGCGAAGCGGAAGAGCGGCGCGACCGGGCCGAACGTTTCTTCCTTGGTGACCTTCATGGTCGTGTCGACGTTCGCGAGGATGGTCGGCTCGAAGAAGAGGCCGCCGAGTGCGTGGCGCTTGCCGCCGGTCACGATCCGCGCGCCTTTCGCGAGGGCGTCGGCGATGTGTTCCTCGACCTTGGCGACCGCGGCCGCGTCGATCAGCGGGCCGGTGGTGACGCCCGCTTCCATGCCGTTGCCGACCTTGAGCTTCGCCACGCGTTCGCCGAGCTTCGCCGCGAACGCGTCGTAGACCTTGTCCTGCACAAGGATGCGGTTCGCGCACACGCAGGTCTGGCCCGCGTTGCGGTACTTCGACGCGATCGCGCCGTCGGCTGCAGCGTCGAGGTCCGCGTCGTCGAACACGATGAACGGCGCGTTGCCGCCGAGGTCCATCGAGGTCTTCTTCACGGTCCGCGCGCACTGCTCCATCAGCACCTTGCCGATCTCGGTCGAGCCGGTGAAAGTGAGCTTACGGACGATCGGGTTCGAGGTCATCTCGCCGCCGACCGCGCTCGCGGAGCCCGTGACGACCGAGATCACGCCCTTCGGCACGCCGGCGCGTTCCGCCAATTCCGCCATGGCGAGCGCAGAGAAGGGCGTGGCCGAGGCCGGCTTGATCACCATCGTGCAGCCGGAGGCGAGTGCCGGGCCGGCCTTGCGCGTGATCATCGCGGCGGGGAAGTTCCAGGGCGTAATCGCGGCGCAGACGCCGATCGGCTCCTTCAGCACCACGATGCGCTTGTCGGCCTGCCACTGCGGGATGGTGTCCCCGTAGATGCGCTTGCCTTCCTCTGCGAACCACTCGATGAACGAGGCGGCGTAAGCGATCTCGCCGCGGGACTCGGTGAGCGGCTTGCCCTGCTCGGCGGTCATGATCCGCGCGAGGTCTTCCTGGTTCGCCATCATCAGGTCGTGCCACTTGCGAAGGATCGCGGCGCGCTCTTTCGCGGTCTTGGCGCGCCAGGCGGGCATCGCGGCATTCGCCGCCTCGATCGCCCGCCGGGTTTCGGCGGCGCCCATGTTCGGCACGGTGCCGAGCACGGCGCCCGTCGCCGGATTGGTGACGGGCAGGCTCTTGCCGCTGTCGGCGTCCGCCCAGGCGCCCGCGATGTAGCACTGCTGGCGGAAGAGGTTCGGGTCGGCGAGCTTCAGGCTGGCGATTCCGGCTTCTGCGGGAGCGTTCATGCGCTTCTCCTTGGGGCGGTGTTCGGAGTGGCGGCGGTCCGGCGCCGCGACGGGGGCAGAAAGTTTATCAGGGGCTGCCGGCGCCCGCCTTTTGCGGGAAAGCCGGCAGCCGGCCCGTATAATCGGCGCACGGCGCACCGAGCCCCGGTGCCGAAAGAGAAGAAAGCCCCGATCAGATGGCGCTCAACCTCAAGGGTCTCGGCAAGGCGTTCGATGCGGGTCTGTTCAAGACCGTCGAGGCGCTGCTCCGCGCAGGCAAGCTCAACCGCGTCGCGGACCTCGTGGCCCTCTCGGCGCCCGTGGCCGGGTTCGCGCTGGCCAGATTGCGGGAAACCATCGGCGACCCGCTGCTCATCCCGACCGCCGCTGGCGTCGAGCTCACCGAGCGCGCGAAGCGGCTGACGCGCCCGATGCGGGAGCTCCTCGAGCGGATCGTGGACATCGTCCCGCTGCCCGAGCTCTTCGACCCCGCGTTTTGCGAGGCAACGTTCCGGGTTGCCGCGAGCGACTACGCCAGCGTCGTCCTTGCCCCGAAGCTCGCCAGCAACTTCGCAGAGCGTGCGCCTCGGGCCTCGCTCGTCATCGTGCCGCTGAACGTGCGCGACGCCCGGGCGCTCCTCGCGAGCGGCGACATCGATCTCGCGATCGGCACCGGCTTCCACCCGGCCGCCAAGCTTTTCGTCGAGAAGCTCCTCACCGAGCGCTGGCGCATCGTCGCGCGCAAGGGCCACCCCCGTGTCGCGAAGCGCCTGACCGCGCGCGACTACGCGAACGAGCCGCACGTGCTCGTCAAGCCGGCCGAGCCGCGCCTCGCGAAAGCCGATCCCGCGTTGAGCGACCCGGGCGCCAAGCGTCGCGCGGGCGTCACCGTGCCGCACTTCCTGATGGTGCCGGAGATCGTCGC
>JALOSW010000031.1 GCA_025458245.1 Burkholderiales bacterium | reverse complement strand
GCGCCCGACGAGGCCCTCGTACATGTTGCCGGTGAAGTTGAGCAGCAGGCTCTCGTTCAGCATGTACGGGTCCATCGAGAGCGAGTCGCCCTGGTCGGCATACTTGAACTGCACGGCCTGCGCCCCGGCGGCGAGCCCGAACGACAGCACGGCAACGGCAAGCGTTCTGGTGAGCTTCATGGTGTGGTCCCTCCTGGTGTCCCCTGGGATCTACTTCGCTACCGGAAGCGCCTCTTCGACGAGCGCGGCGAGAAAGCCCGCGCCCAGCGGAAGCACCTCGTCGTTGAAATCGTAGCGCGCGGTGTGCAGCATCCGGCCCGCGCCGCCGTCGCCCTGGCCCAGCCAGCAATAGGCGCCCGGGCGTTTCTCGAGCATATACGCAAAGTCCTCGCCGCCCATGGTCGGGAAGACGTCGGTCAGAACGTTGTCGGAACCGAAGACCTTGCGCGCGACGTCGGTCGCGAACGCCGCCTGCGCCGTGTCGTTCACGGTCGCCGGGTAGCCGCGGGCATATTGGACCTCGGCTTCGGCGTCGAACGCCTCGGCGATCGAGTGCGCGAGCCGCTTGATGCGCTCCTCGACCGTGTCGCGCGTTCCGGGCCGGAACGTACGTGCCGTGCCGAGCATGCCGACCCGCTCCGGGATCACGTTGAACGCCGTGCTGCCGCTCGTGTCGACCTGAGCGATGCTGACCACCGCGCTGTCGAGCGGGTGCACGTTGCGGCTCACCACGCTCTGCAGCGCGGTGATCAGGTGCGCGGCGATGAGCACCGGGTCCTTGAGGTGGTGCGGCTTCGCCGCGTGGCCGCCCCGCCCCTTGATGGCGATGCGGAACTCGTCGCATGCGGCCATGGCCGGGCCGTCCACGATCGCGATCTTTCCGGGCGGCAGCTCGGGCCAGTTGTGCAACCCGAAGATCCGCTCCGCGGGGAAGCGCTCGAACAGGCCCTCCTCGATCATGACGGCGCCGCCGCCCGGGCCCTCCTCGGCCGGCTGGAAGATGAAATACGCGGTGCCTTCGAAACGGCGCGTGGCGGCGAGATAACGGGCCGCGCCGAGCAGCATGGTGGTGTGGCCGTCGTGGCCGCAGCCGTGCATGAGCCCGTGATAGGTGCTGCGATGCGCGAACGTGTTCGCCTCGGTCATGCGCAGGCAGTCCATGTCGGCGCGCAGGCCGATGGTGCGGCCGTTCGGGCCGCCCCTGCCGTGCAGGACCCCGACCAGCCCGGTCTTCGCAATGCCGCGATGCACCTCGATGCCGAACGACTCGAGCCGCTCCGCGACGATCTGCGCCGTGCGGTTCTCCTCGAACCCCGGCTCGGGGTGCGCGTGGATGTCGCGGCGGATGCCGGTGAGGTCGGCGTGAAATCCGCGGACGGCCTCGACGGCGGGATGCTTGCTCATGCGCGCGGCCCTCTCAGTGCCCCGCCGCTGCGGCGCGGTCGATGCGCAGGCGCGGGTCGACCGCGTAGTAGAGCAGATCGACGACGAGGTTGATGATCACGAAGAAGAGCGCGATCAGCATCAGGTAGGCCCCCATCACGGGCACGTCGGCGAACGTGACCGACTGGATGAAGAGGAGCCCCATGCCCGGCCACTGGAACACCGTCTCGGTGATGATCGCGAAGGCGATGATCGCGCCGAGCTGCAGCCCGGTGATGGTGATGACCGGAACGAGGGTGTTCTTCAGCGCGTGGCCGAAGTGCACCGCGCGGTCGGAGAGGCCGCGCGCGCGCGCGAACTTGATGTAGTCGGTGCGCAGGACTTCCAGCATCTCCGAGCGCACCAGCCGCATGATGAGCGTCATCTGAAAGAGCCCCAGGGTGATCGCCGGGAGGATCAGCGCCTTCAGGCCGCTCGTCGTCAGCAAACCGGTCGTCCACCAGCCGATCGCCACGGTCTCGCCGCGGCCGAACGAGGGCAGCCAGCCGAGCTGCACCGCGAACACGAGGATGAGCAGGATGCCGATCAGGAACGTGGGCAGCGACACGCCGATGAGCGACACGGTGAGAAACACCGTCGAGAGCCAGGAGTTGCGCCGCAGCGCGGTATAGACGCCCATCGGGATGCCCACCGCGAGCGCGAAGAGCGCCGCGACGAACGAAAGCTCCAGCGTCGCCGGCAGGCGCTCGACCATCAGGGTCGACACCGGCCGGAGCTGCCGCAGCGACATCCCGAACTCGCCGCGCACCGCGCGGGCGAGGTAGTCCCAGTACTGGACGTAGAAGGGCTGATCGAGCCCGAGCATCTCGGTCATGCGGGCGCGATCCTCGGGCGTCGCGTCCTGGCCGAGCATGAACACCACCGGATCGCCCACGAACCGGAAGAGCGAGAACGCGATCAGCCCGACGGCGAGCATCACGATCGCGGCCTGCAGGATCCGGCGGAGGACGAATGCGAGCATCGGCTGGGCGCGCGCCGCGTCGCCGCTACTTGACCGTCACCCAGTTCATGGTGACGCGGTTGTCGGCGCGATGCACCGCATCGACGTTCGCTTTCATCGCCCAGGGGATCACCTGGTGATGCAGCGGCACGTGCGCGACGTCCTGGTTGTGGATCGCGAGCGCCTCGCCGATGATGCGGTCGCGGACCGCCCGATCGGTTTCGGTCTTGATGCGCTCGACGCGCGCGTCCATCTGCGGGTTCGAGTAGCGGCCGAGGTTGAAGTTGCCGTCGCCGCCCGGGCCGACGGTGCGCGCGAGGCTTTGCAGCGAGTACAGCGCGTCGAAGGTCGGCACGCCCCAGCCGAGCAGGTACATGCTGGTGTCGAACTTCTGGATCTTGGGGAAGTACGTCGCCCGCGGCATGGCATTCAGTTTCACGCGGATGCCCACCTGCGCCAGCATGCCGGCCACCGCCTGGCAGATGCGCTCGTCGTTGATGTAGCGGTTGTTCGGGCAGTCGAGCGTCACCTCGAAGCCGTTCGGATAACCGGCCTCCGCGAGCAGCTGCTTCGCTTTCGCGCTGTCGTGGGGCAGGCGCTTGTCGAGTTCCTTCGAGTAGCCGCGTACCTGGGGCGCGACGATCGAGCCGGTCGGCAGCGCGAGCCCGCGCATCACGTTTTTCTGGATCGCGGCCTCGTCGATGGCGTAGTAGACGGCCTGGCGCACGCGCAGGTCCTTGAACGGGTTCTTCCCCTTGACGTCGGAATAGAGCAGCTCGTCGCGATGCTGGTCCATGCCGAGGAAGATCGTCCGGTTCTCGTTCCCCTCGAGAATCTTGATCTTGCCGCCCGACTTCAGGCGCGCGATGTCCTGGGGCGGCGGGTCGAGCACGAAGTCGAGCTCGCCGGAGAGCAGCGCGGCCACGCGCGTCGCGTCGGACTTCACCGGGGTGTAGATCACCTCCGTGACGTTGCCCTCGCGCTTGCCCCACCAGTTCGGGTTCGCGACGAATACCGTGCGCACGTCGGTCTCGCGGGACTTCAGCATGTAGGGCCCGGTGCCGTTGGCGTTGCGCGCGGAGTACGTCTCCTCCTTCTGGATGAAGTTCTGCGGCGCCGTGACCTTGTTCTTCTCCGCCCACGCCTTGCTCATGATGCGCAGCTCCGTGAGCTGGTCGAGCAGCACGGGGTTCGGTCCCTTGGTCTCGATCTCGACGGTGTAGTCGTCGACCTTGCGGACCTTGTCGATGCCCTGGGTGTAGATCTGGAAGTTGGAGCTCGGCGCCTGCGCCCGCTGCATCGAGAACACCACGTCGTCGGCGGTGAACGGCGTGCCGTCGTGGAACTTCACGTCCTTTCGCAGCACGAACCGCCACACGGTCGGTTTCGGCTGCGTCCAGGAGACCGCGAGCAGCGGCACGACCTTGAGCTGCTTGTCCCGGGTGACGAGGGTCTCGTATACGTCCGCCAGCACGCCGTTGTTCAAGGCTTCATTCTGGGAGTGCGGGTCCATGGTGAGAATGTCGCCCTGGCTCGCCCACCGGAAGGTCTTGGCGTCGGCGGGCGGCACGGCGATCAGGGTGGCCGCGAGGAGCGCGGCGGCCAGAGCGAAGCGTTTCATCGAAAGCACCTGGGAAGAGAGCGTCGGCACGGGGTTGCGCCGGCGCTGCCGATGCTGCCGAAAAGCCCCCGGCGCGTCAACGCGAGCCGGGCCGCCCCCGTCGCGTCCGCGGGTCGTGACGGAGCGCATGCGCTACAGTTCTCCGATCCCGGGTCGGGACGCTGCCGCGCGCTCCGATGCGCCGTATTGGAGGAACGTCCATCGCCATGTCGACTTCGAATCCCACCGTGCACCGCAACCGGCTCGCCCACGAGACGAGCCCCTACCTGCAGCAGCATGCCGGCAACCCGGTGGACTGGTATCCGTGGGGCGAGGAAGCGTTTCGGCTCTCGCGGGAGTCCGATCGCCCGGTGCTGCTCTCGGTCGGCTACTCCGCATGCCATTGGTGCCACGTCATGGCGCACGAGTCGTTCGAGGATCCCGAAGTCGCGAGAGTGATGAACGAGCTGTTCGTCAACGTCAAAGTCGACCGGGAGGAGCGCCCCGACGTCGATCAGATCTACCAGTCGGCGCACCAGATCTTCAATCAAGGGGCCGGCGGGTGGCCGCTCACCGCCTTCCTCACGCCCGACCAGACGCCGTTCTTTGTGGGCACCTATTTTCCGAAGAGCGCCCGCTACGGCCGGCCGGGATTCGTCGAGCTTCTCAAGCGCATCGCCGAGATCTACCGCGAGAGCCGCGACGACATCGCGAAGCAGAACGAGGCGGTGCGGGAAACGTTCGCGCGCATGCACTCGATCGCGACGCCCAGGCACGAAGCGCTCGGCCGCGCGCCGATCGCCGACGCGGTGACCGCGCTCGCCCGCAGCTTCGACGACGAGCACGGCGGCTTCGGCGGCGCGCCCAAGTTCCCGCACGCCGCCGACCTGGAGCTGCTCCTGCGCCAGCACGCCATCGACGGCACGGAGGAACCGTTGCGCATGGCGGCGCTCACGCTCGAGCGCATGGCCGAGGGCGGCATCTACGACCAGCTCGGCGGCGGCTTCGCCCGCTACAGCGTCGACGAGCGGTGGCTGATCCCGCATTTCGAGAAGATGCTCTACGACAATGGCCCGCTGCTCGCGCTTTATGCCGACGCATGGAAGGTGACGCGCAAGCCGCTTTTCGCCCGCGTCGTCGCGGAGACCGCCGCCTGGGTGATGCGGGAAATGCAGTCGCCCGAGGGCGGTTACTACTCGACCCTCGATGCGGACTCGGAGGGTGAAGAGGGCAAGTTCTACGTCTGGACGCGCGCCGAGGCGGAAGCGGCGACGACACGGGACGAGTACGCGGTGGCCGCGGCGCACTACGGCCTCGACGGGCCGGCCAACTTCGAAGGCAAGCACTGGAACCTGCACGTCGCGAAGCCGCTCGCCGACGTGGCCGACGCCCTCGGCTTGCCGACCGCGGAGGCCGAGCGCCGGCTCGCGTCGGCGCGCGCGAAGCTCTTCGCGGTGCGCGAGGAGCGCATCCGCCCCGGCCGCGACGAAAAGATCCTCACTTCGTGGAACGCGCTGATGGTTCGCGGCATGGTGCGCGCCGCGGCGACGTTCGCGCGGCCCGACTGGCTCGGTTCGGCGCGGCGCGCGCTCGACTTCGCCCGCGCCACGCTGTGGAAGGACGGGCGGCTCGTCGCGACGTACAAGGACGGCAAAGCGCATCTCAACGCGTACCTCGACGACTACGCGTTCCTGCTCGACGCGCTCGTCGAAATGCTGCAGGCCGAATTCAGGCCGTCCGACCTCGACTGGGCGCGCGAGCTCGCCGAGGCGCTGCTCGCGCGGTTCGAAGATCGCGCGTCCGGCGGCTTTTTCTTCACGAGCGACGACCACGAGCGGCTCATCCAGCGGCCCAAGCCGGGCCACGACAACGCAACGCCTTCGGGCAACGGCGTGGCCGCATTCGCGCTGCAGCGGCTCGGGCACCTGATCGGCGAGACGCGCTATCTGGAGGCGGCGGAGCGGGCGATCGCCGCGTATTACCCCGCCATGCGGCGCTACCCCGGCGGGTTCGCGACCCTGCTCATGGCGCTCGAGGAGCATCTGCAGCCGACCCGGGTGCTCGTCCTGCGCGGCCCCGATCACGAACTGGGCGCGTGGCGGCGCGCGCTCGCCGAAGCCTATCGGCCCGACCTCGTGACCGTCCCGATCGCGGACGGGGCAACCGGGCTGCCCCCCGCGCTCGACAAGCCGGGCAGGCCGGGCGCGGTCAACGCCTACCTTTGCCAGGGCGTTAGCTGCAGCGCGCCCGTCGCTTCTGTTGCCGACCTCGAGATCCTTCTAAACCGGGGCCGGATCGAGTAGCATTGGCCGCCCTTTCCGCCCAACCGATCAAGGAGTTCGCATGAAACCCGCTGTCCTCGGTCTCGCGCTCGCCGCGACCCTCGCCGCCGGCCCGGCCGCAGCCCAGAATGCCGACGAGCTGCTCAAGAAATTCGGCTGCACGGCCTGCCACGCGACCGACAAGAAGCTCGTCGGCCCGGCGTACAAGGAGGTCGCGAAGAAATACGCCGGTCAGAAGGATGCGGACGCCAACCTGATCAAGAAGGTCAAGGCGGGCGGTTCGGGCGTCTGGGGCCAGATCCCGATGCCTCCGAATCCGCAGGTTTCCGACGCCGACCTGAAGACCATGGTGACCTACATCCTTTCGCTCAAGTAGGTCCGCGGAAGTCGTCTTCCCGAGAAGCCGGAGCCGAAGCGCTCCGGCTTTCTTTTTCCCGCCCGACACGCCGTGCCAGCCCGCTGCCCCGGGTCCGCGGCACGCAGCCGCAAGTCCTCGCCCGTGAAGGGGATTTCCCTTCCCGCAGTGTTTGACAACGCGAAAGCCGGCTCAGCATAATCCCGCGTCTTTTTCCGCTCCCCCCAGAGGATCCCGTCATGCAAAAGAAACTCCTGACCGTCAGCGTCGTCGCGGCCTTCGCGGCGCTCGCGCTTGCCGGCTGCGGCAAGGAAGAGCCGAAGCCCGCTCCGAAAGCCGAGGCCCCCGCTGCGCCGGCGGCTCCGCCGCCCCCGCCCCAGATCGTGGTCAAGATCGGCCACGTCGCGCCCCTCACCGGCAACATCGCGCACCTCGGCAAGGACAACGAGAACGGCGCGCGCCTCGCGGTGGACGACCTCAACGCGATGGGCATCGCCGTCGACGGCAAGAAGCTCGTGTTCGAACTCGTCGGTGAGGACGATCAGGCGGATCCGAAGACCGGCACCGTCGTTGCGCAGAAGCTCGTCGACGCGAAAGTGAACGCGGTGGTCGGCCACCTCAACTCGGGCACGACCATCCCGGCGTCCAAGATCTACAACGACGCCGGCATCGCACAGATCTCGCCCTCGGCGACCAATCCCACCTACACGCAGCAGGGCTTCAAGACCGCGTTCCGCGTGATGGCGAACGACGTGCAGCAAGGCTCGGTGCTCGGCAGCTACGCCGCGAAGAGCCTGAACGCGAAGACGGTCGCGATCATCGACGACCGCACTGCGTACGGGCAGGGCCTCGCCGACGAAGTCGAGAAGGCCGCCAAGGCGGGCGGTGCGGCCGTCGTCGCGCGCGAATTCACCAAGAACGACGCGACCGACTTCACGGCAATCCTCACCAAGATCAAGGGCAAGAAGCCGGACGTCATCTTCTACGGGGGCATGGACGCGCAGGCCGGGCCGATGCTCAAGCAGATCAAGACGCTCGGCATCAAGACGAAGTTCCTCACCGGCGACGGCGGCTGCTCGCCCGAGATGATCAAGCTCGCCGGCGACGCGTCCGAGGGCGTCTACTGCTCGCAGGCGGGCCTGCCGCTCGACAAGATGCCGCGCGGCGCGGACTTCGAGAAGCGCTACAAGGCCAAGTTCAACACCGACGTGCAGATCTACTCGCCCTACTCGTACGACGCCGTGCTGGTGATCGCCGACGCGATCAAGCGCGCGAACTCGGCCGACCCGGCGAAGATCGTCGCGGAGCTGCCGAACACCGCCACCGAAGGCGTCACGGGCAAGGTCCAATTCGACGACAAGGGCGACGTCAAGAACGGCGCGATCACCGTCTACACGGTCAAGGGCGGGAAGCTCGACGTGCTCGAGGTCCAGGGCGGCAGCCTGGTGGCGAAGGCCGAGGCGGCGGTCAAGGACGCCGTCAAGGACGCCAAGGAAGCCGCGAAGGAAGCGGCGGGCGACGCCGCGAAGGCCGTCGGCCAAGCCGCCACGGCGGTCGGACAGGAAGCGAAGAAGGTCGAGGAAGCGGTCAAGAAATAAGCGGCGCACCCGCGACGACGCGCAAAGCGGCACCTTCGGGTGCCGCTTTCATTTTGTAGAGGCTCTCCGTGTTTCTGCGTGGTCTCTGTGCCTCCGCGGTGATTGGCCTTAGACTGCGCCGGAAAACGACCCGCCCATGACCTTCCACCCCGAGATCTTCCTGCAGCAGATCATCAACGGGCTCGTGCTCGGGTCGATCTACGCGCTGGTCGCGCTCGGCTACACGATGGTCTACGGCATCCTGGGCCTCATCAACTTCGCGCATGGCGAGGTGGTGATGATCGGCGCGCTCACCGCGCTCTCGGTGATCCTCGCGCTGCACGGCGCCGCGCCCGACCTGCCCGCGGCGCTCTTCATCCTCGCCGGGACGCTCGTCGCGATCCCGGTGACCATGGCGCTCGGCTACACCATCGAGCGCGTCGCCTACAGGCCGCTCCGCAACGCGCCGCGGCTCGCGCCGCTGATCACCGCCATCGGCGTGTCGATCGTGCTGCAGAACGTCGCGCTGCTCGTCTGGGGCCGCAGCTACCGCTCGTGGCCGCCGATCCTGCCGACCACTCCGCACACCATCCTCGGCGCGAACATCACGGATCTGCAGATCTTCATCGTGCTCGCCGCCGCCGCGATCATGGCCGGCCTGATGCTGCTGGTGAACAAGACCAAGCTCGGCCGTGCGATGCGCGCGACGGCCGAGAACCCGGCGGTCGCGGGGCTCATGGGCGTCAACGTGAACGTGATCATCTCGGTCACGTTCGTGATCGGCGCGGCGCTCGGCGCGATCGCCGGCGTCATGGTGAGCGCGAACTATCAGATCGCCCATTACTACATGGGCTTCATCCTGGGCCTGAAGGCGTTCACCGCGGCGGTGCTGGGCGGCATCGGCAACCTCGCCGGGGCGATGCTGGGCGGGCTGCTGCTCGGGCTCATCGAGAGCCTCGGCGCCGGCTACATCGGCGACCTGACCGGCGGCTTCCTCGGCAGCCACTATCAGGACGTGTTCGCGTTCTTCGTGCTGATCGTCGTGCTGATCTTCCGCCCGTCCGGGCTGGTGGGCGAGCGGGTGGCGGAGCGGGCTTGATCTCGATGGGAACCGCAAAAGCGCAAAGGGCGCAAAGGTGCGCGAAAGGGATGTGGGCGGCCGCTTGGCGGAGGGTGTCCTGATGACCTGCGGCGGGCTCGCCGGTCAGAGGCTTGCCTCCGCAAAGAGCCATTCTCTGCGCTCCTTCGCGTTCTTTGCGCTTTTGCGGTGAGTCTCGAGCCGATGCTCGCCGCCCTCAAGAAGAACCCCGCCGCGAAGTGGCTCGGCCTCGCGCTCGTCGTCATCGCGCTCGCTGTCCTGCCCTTCGCGGTCGAGGCCGGCGCGGGGCGGAGCTGGGTGCGCATCATCGACTTCGCGCTCCTCTACATCATGCTCGCGCTCGGGCTCAACATCGTCGTCGGCTTCGCGGGGCTGCTCGACCTCGGCTACATCGCGTTCTACGCCGTCGGGGCGTACATGTGGGCGCTGCTCGCCTCGCCGCACCTCTCGGCGAACTTCCCCGCGTTCGCGGCGATGTTCCCCGGCGGGCTGCATTTCCCCATCTGGATCCTGATACCGATGGGCGCGCTGGTCGCCGCGATCTTCGGCGTCCTGCTCGGCGCGCCGACGCTGCGGCTGCGCGGCGACTACCTCGCGATCGTCACGCTCGGCTTCGGCGAGATCATCCGCATCTTCCTCAACAACCTGAACGCGCCCGTCAACATCACCAACGGGCCGCAGGGCATCAACAAGATCGACCCGTTCTCGATCTTCGGCATCCCGTTCAACAAGCCGCTCTCGGTGTTCGGCTTCACCGTGCCGTCGGTCGCCCTCTACTACTACCTCTTCCTCGCGCTCACCATCGTCATCATCGTGATCACGCTGCGCCTCGAGGATTCGCGCATCGGCCGCGCCTGGGTGGCGATCCGCGAGGACGAGATCGCGGCGAAGGCGATGGGCATCAACACGCGCAACGTGAAGCTCCTCGCGTTCGCCATGGGCGCCACCTTCGGCGGCGTCGCGGGCGGGCTCTTCGCAGGCTTCCAGGGCTTCGTGTCGCCCGAGAGCTTCACGCTCATGGAATCGATCATGGTGCTCGCCATGGTCGTGCTCGGCGGGATGGGCCACATCCCGGGCGTGGTGCTGGGCGCGGTGCTGCTCGCGACGCTTCCGGAGGCGATCCGCTACACGGTGGTGCCTGCGCAGAAGATGCTCTTCGACAGGCAGATCGTCGATCCCGAGAGCCTGCGGATGCTGCTGTTCGGGCTCGCGCTGATTCTCGTGATGCTCTACCGCCCCGCGGGCATCTGGCCCTCGCCGGTGCGCAAACGCGAGTTCGCCACCGCGGAGAAAGCCGGGAAGCTCGAGCCGGAGCAATACCCCGACCGCACCGAGGCGAGCGAGGGGGCGCGGCTGTGAGCCGCCTGGCGCTCCTCGAGGCGAGGGATGTCGCCAAGCGCTTCGGCGGCCTGCAGGCGCTCGCCGACATCTCGCTCACCATCAGCCACGGCGAGATCTACGGGCTCATCGGCCCGAACGGTGCGGGCAAGACGACCTTCTTCAACTGCCTCACCGGCCTCTATCAGGTCGACGAAGGCCGGTTCCTCTTCGACGGCGCGCCGCTCAACGTGAAGGCGCCCTACGAAGTGGCTGCCCGCGGCATCGCCCGCACGTTTCAGAACATCCGGCTCTTCGCCAACATGACGGCGCTCGAGAACGTGATGGTCGGGCGCCACGTGCGCACCAGGGCCGGCGTGTTCGGAGCGGTGCTGCGCACGCCCGGCACGCTCGCGGAGGAGCGCGCCATCCACGATCGCGCGCGCGAGCTGCTTCGCTACGTCGGGCTGGAGCGGCGCAGCGACACGCTCGCGCGAAACCTGCCGTACGGCGACCAGCGGCGCCTCGAGATTGCGCGCGCGCTCGCCACCGAGCCGAAGCTCCTCGCGCTCGACGAGCCGGCAGCCGGCATGAACGCGACCGAAACCGCGAGCCTCAAGGCGCTGATGGAGCGCATCCGCGCCGACGGCGTCACGATCCTGCTCATCGAACACGACGTGAAGCTCGTCATGAATCTCTGCGACCGCGTCGCGGTGCTCGACTACGGGCGCAAGATCGCCGAGGGCCCGCCCGCCGAGGTGCAGAAGAACGCCGCCGTGATCGAGGCCTATCTCGGGGGGTCGCTCGCGTGAGCCCGCCCGGCCGCCCCAGGGGCGAATCCCCGAGCGCACTTCGCGCGAGGGTAGTCCCATGAGCGCGCTGCTCGAGGTGAAGGCGCTCGAGGTTGCCTATGGCGGCATCCGTGCACTCAAGGGCATCGACTTCGAGGTAAACGAGGGCGAACTCGTCGCGCTCATCGGCGCGAACGGCGCGGGCAAGTCCACGACCCTGCGCGCGCTCTCGTCGCTCGTGCGGCCGGCCGCGGGCACGATCCGCTACCGCGGCGAGGTGACGAGCGCGCTGCCTTCATACGCCCTCGTGCGCAAGGGCCTCGCGCTCGTGCCTGAAGGACGCGGCGTATTCGCGCGCCTCTCCGTGCGCGAGAATCTCGAGATGGGCGCCTACCATCGCGGCGATCGCGAGATCGGCAAGGACCTCGACCGCGTCTTCGGGCTGATGCCGCGGCTCGCTGAGCGCAGCACCCAGCTCGCCGGCACGCTGTCGGGCGGCGAACAGCAGATGCTCGCGATCGGCCGCTCGCTGATGAGCCGGCCGAAGCTGCTGCTGCTCGACGAGCCCTCGATGGGTCTCGCGCCGATCATGGTGCAGAAGGTGTTCGAAATCGTGCAGACGGTCGCTCGCGAGGGCGTGACCATTCTTCTGGTCGAGCAGAATGCGAAGCTCGCCCTCGAGCTCTCCTCGCGCGGCTACGTGATGGAGAGCGGCACGATCTCGCTGTCGGGCCCGTCCGCGAAGCTGCTCGCGGACCCGAAAGTGCGCGAGGCCTATCTTGGCGAAGCCGCGTAGTCTCGGCGATCGCCTGCGATCGCTGCTCGGCGGCGGCGAGCGTGCCATGCCCGATACGGCGCCGCGCGATGCAGCCGCCGCCGAGGACGACGTCATCGTGCCGGAATCGTGGGTGCGCGATGCGCTGCGCAAGGTCGTCGATCCGGAGGTCGGCATCGACATCGTCGAGCTGGGGCTGGTCTACGCGATCGAAACCACGCCCGGCCGCGTGCGCGTCGACATGACCATGACCACGCCCTCGTGTCCGAGCGGGCCGCAGCTTCGCGACGAGGCTGCCTACTCGATCAAGGTGGCGCTGCCCGAAGCGCGCGAGATCGACGTGCAGCTCGTGTGGGACCCGCCGTGGACGCCGGACCGGATGTCGCCTGCGGCGAAGAAGCGGCTGGGTTGGGGCAATCCGTAGCCCGCACGGCTGCCGCACTTTCATGCCCCGCGACGTATCGCCACCCTGGCGCATCCCGCTGCTGATCCTCGCGTTCGCCTCGCTCGCGGCCGGCACGACGGCGGGGCTCGCCCGCCTCGGGTGGGGATTCGCCGCCCCTGCGGCCGCGCACGGCCCGCTGATGATCACCGCGTTCTTCGGCACCGTCATCTCGCTCGAGCGCGCGGTCGCGATCGGCGCGCGCTGGGCTTACCTTGGCCCGCTCGCGAGCGGTCTCGGCGGAATCGCGCTGGCGACAGGCGTGGGCAGCGCGTACGCGCTTCCGCTCGCCGCCGTCGGCAGCCTCGTCCTGTTCGCGGCGACGCTCTCGCTCTTCGCCCGCCAGAAGACGCTGTTCATGTTTACCCTCCTTCTCGCCACGCTCGCGTGGTTCGTGGCGAGCCTCCTGCGTGTGGACGGGCGCGAGGTCTGGCAGGTGACGCCGTGGTGGATCGGCTTCCTCGTGCTCACCATCGCGGGCGAGCGGCTGGAGCTCTCGCGCTTCCTGCCGCCCTCGCGGCTGGCGCAGGGGCTGTTCGCAGCGATTCTCGCGTGGCTCGGCGTTTCGCTCGTCGCCACGGCGCTTGCGCCCGGGCGCGCGAGCATGTCGTTCGGCGCGGCGATGGTCGTGCTCGCACTGTGGCTCCTGCGGCACGACATCGCGCGGCGCACGGTGCGCGAGCGCGGACTCACGCGGTTTATCGCCGTGGCGCTGCTCGCCGGGTACTTCTGGCTCGCACTCGGCGGCGCCGCGATCGTCGCGGGCGGCGGACTCGTCCCGGGCGGACCGAGCTACGACGCCGCCCTGCACATGATCCTGGTCGGCTTCGTGTTCTCGATGGTATTCGGCCACGCGCCGATCATCTTTCCGGCGGTGTTGCGCGTGCAGGTGCCCTACAGCCCGCTTTTCTACCTGCCGCTCGCCGTGCTGCACGCGTCTCTCGTCGTGCGGGTCGTCGGGGATTACTCCGGCGACTTCGGTATGCGCAGCGCAGGAGGGATGGGCAACGCGCTCGCGCTCGCGTTATTCGTGCTGGTGACGGTGAGCGCCGTGGTGCGCGGATTGCGAACCCGGCGCGATCGCCCTCTCGCCGGGTAGCGAGGAGCGCCACATCGCGGTCGCCGCGCCGCCAAGCGCCGAACCCCCATCCCGGCCTTCCCCCTGCGAGGGGGAAGGAGCACCGCGCGGGCTCGCTACTCCAAGCGAGGCGCAACGAGAGCTTCTTCTGCAGGCTGCTGCCCTGCAGCCGCTTCAGCCCACCGCAGGCGTCGCGAGATCCGCCGCCGTCGTGAACGAATCGGCGAAGAACTCGTCGAGCGGCAGACCGCGCTCGTGGGTGAAATCGCGCCGCGCGGACTCGACCACGATCGGCGCGCCGCAGGCATACACCTGCATGCCCGAGAGGTCGGCGAAATCCTCCATCACCGCACGGTGCACGAAACCGGTGCGCCCAGTCCACGCATCCTCCGGCAGGGCGTCGGAGATCACGGGCACGTACTTGAAGTGCGCATGCTCGCTTGCCCACTGCCTGGGCAGCGCATCCATGTAGAGGTCGCGCGGTCGGCGCCCGCCCCAGTAGAGCGTCATCGGACGCGCCACGCCTTTCTTGAGTGCCGCTTCGACGATCGCCTTGATCGGCGCGAAGCCGGTGCCGCTCGCGACGAACACGATCGGCCTCGTGCTCTCCTCGCGCAGGAAAAAGCTCCCGAGCGGCCCCTCGAAGCGCAGGATGTCCCGCTCCTTCATCGCGTTGAACACGTGGTCGGTGAAGCCGCCGCCGGGCACGTGGCGCACGTGCAGCTGCAGGAACTCGTCGTCGTGCGGTGCGTTCGCCATCGAGAAGCTGCGCCGCGAGCCGTCCTTCAGCAGGAACTCGATGTACTGCCCGGCGAGGAACTGCAGCCGCTCGTTGGCAGGCAGCTTGAGATAGAGGATCGCGACATCCTCGACCGGCTTCTCGATGCGGTGCACGCGGCAGGGCAGCTTCTTCACCACGATGTCCTTGACCGCGCCCACGGTGCGCGCCTCGATCACGAGGTCGGTGAGCGGCTTCGCGCAGCAGAAGAGCGTCCAGCCGGCGGCCTCCTCGTCGGCCGACAGCGCATGGTCCGAGTGCTTGCCGAGCGCGACTTCGCCGGAGAGCACCTTCCCTTTGCACGAGCCGCACGCGCCGTTGCGGCAGCCGTAAGGCAGATGGAAGCCTGCGTCGAGCGCCGCCTGCAGCACGGTCTCGCCGTCGGGCACCGCGAAGCTGTGACCGCTAGGCTGGATGTCGACCTTGTGGGGCATCGGGAAGACCTCGGACGCGCTGCTAGAATTGCCGGATGAAGAACCTACTCGTCGTCGGGGCGGGCGATGTCGCAGCACGCGCGCTGCCCGTGCTGGCGCCGGGCTGGCGCGTCACGGCGCTCGTGCGCGCCGCCGCCAAGGGCGAGGCGCTTGCGCGGGCCGGAGCCGCCGCCGTGGTTGCCGATCTCGACGAACCGGCGAGCCTCGCGGCGCTCGCGCAGGAATGGGACGCCGTCCTGCATCTCGCGCCGCCGCCGGACACCGGATCGACCGATCCGCGCACGCGGAATCTCGTCGCCGCCCTCGAAAGCGCGCGGATGTTACCACGCCGATTCGTGTACATAAGCACGAGCGGCGTCTATGGCGACTGCGGCGGCGACTGGGTCGACGAGGAGCGGCCGGTGAATCCGACGACGCCGCGCGCCGCGCGGCGCGTCGACGCGGAAGGCACGTTGCTCGCATGGGGCGAGCGCTCCGGCGTCGCGGTCTCGGTGCTGCGCGTTCCCGGCATCTACGCGACCGATCGCCTGCCCCTCGAGAGGCTCAGGCGCGGCACGCCGGTGCTGCGCGACGAAGACGATGTGTACACCAACCACATCCACGCCGACGACCTCGCGTCGATCTGCGAGGTGGCGCTGCGCGCCGCGATGCCGGGCCGCGTTTACAACGTCTCGGACGACAGCCACCTCAAAATGGGCGAGTACTTCGACCTCGTCGCCGACCGCAACGGGCTGCCGCGTCCGCCGCGGGTGCCGCGCGCCGAGGCGCAGACGCTGATCTCGCCGATGCTGCTCTCGTTCATGAGCGAGTCGCGCCGGCTCGTGAACCGCCGCATGAAAGAGGAGCTCGGCGTCGTCCTTGCGTACCCGACGGTGCGCGAAGGCGTACCCGATCGGCATGTCGCGTCGGTCGCCGCCTCGTGATGGCCACCTGGCTCGTCCTCACCAACCTGCCCGACCGCGAGAGCGCCGACCGGCTCGCGCGCGGCGTGGTCGAGGCGCGGGTCGCCGCATGCGTGAACGTGCTCCCGCCGGCGCGCTCGGTCTATCGCTGGAAGGGCGCGGTCGAAACGGCGGAGGAGTATCCGGTGCTCATCAAGACCGCATCGGACCGTTACCCGGATCTGGAAAAGGCCATTCGTTCGCTGCATCCCTACGAACTTCCCGAAATCGTCGCGGTCAACATCGAGTCCGGTTTGCCCGCCTACCTCGCGTGGGTTGCCGCCGAGACCCGTCCGCAGCCCTGATCCCCGTGCCCGAAGCCCACTCCGCGTTCCGGACGTTCTTCCTGCGCCTCGTCGCGATGTTCGCCCTGCTTTCGGCGCTCGCGCCCGTCGCGCTCGCCGGCGACGACGAGCCCCTGCCGCCCGAGGAAGCGTTCCGTTTCACCGCCAAGCGGCTGCCGAGCGGCGAGCTCGAGATCACGGGCAGGATCACCGACGGCTATTACCTCTACCGGCACAAGTTCGGTTTCGCCGCCGATCCGGCGAGCGTCAAGCTCGGCGCGGCGCAACTCCCGCCGGGCAAGGAAAAGGTCGACGAGTTCTTCGGCCGCGTCGAGACCTATCGCAACGAAGTGAAAGTGCGCGTCCCCGTCGAGGAGGCCGGCGCGGGCGGGCGCGCGACGCTGGTCGTAGCGCATCAGGGCTGCTGGGACAAAGGCGTCTGCTATCCGCCGCTGGAGGCGAAACTCCCGATCGTGCTCGCCGCGGCCGGCGGCACCGCGAGCGACCTGCCGCCCGAGTTCTCCGGACGGCCGGTGTCGGGCCAGCCCGGGATCGTGAGCGACGAGGCGCGCTTCTCCGGCATCCTCGAGTCGGGCAGCCTGTGGGCGGTGATCGCGTTCTTCTTCGGCGCGGGGCTGCTCCTCACCTTCACGCCCTGCGTGCTGCCGATGGTGCCCATCCTGTCCGGCATCATCGTGGGCGAAGGCCGCGTCGCGACCAAGGGCCGAGCGTTCGCGCTCTCCGCCGCGTACGTTCTCGGCATGGCCGTGACCTACACGGCGATCGGCATCGCGGCGGCGCTGTCGGGGCAGCTCCTTTCCGCAGCGCTGCAGAATCCGTGGGTGCTCGGCGCGTTCGCGGCGATCTTCGTGGCGCTCTCGCTCTCGATGTTCGGCTTCTACGAGATCCAGCTTCCGGCCGCGCTGCAGTCGCGCCTCAACGACGCGTCGAACCGGCTGACGGGCGGGCACCTCGGCGCGGTGGCGCTCATGGGCATGCTCTCCGCCGCGATCGTGAGCCCGTGCGTGGCGGCGCCGCTCGCGGGGGCGCTGCTCTACATCAGCCAGACCCGCGACGTCGTCCTCGGCGGCGCGGCGCTCTTCGCGATGGCGATCGGCATGGGCGTGCCGCTCATCGCCGTCGGCGTGACCGAGGGCGCGTTCCTGCCGAGGTCGGGCCACTGGATGAAGTCGGTCAAGAAGTTCTTCGGCTTCCTGCTCCTCGGCGTCGCCGTATGGATCGTCGCGCCGGTGATGCCGGCCGTGGCGTCGATGCTCGCGTGGGCGGCGCTGCTCGTGGTGGGCGCGATGTATCTGCACGCGCTCGATCCGCTGCCTTACGAAGCCTCGGGCTACGCGCGCTTCTGGAAAGGCGTCGGCGTGCTCGCGCTGGTCGCCGGCGTGGCGCTCGTGGTGGGCGCGCTCGCGGGCGGCCGCGATCCGCTGCAGCCGCTCGCCGGTTTTCGCGTAAGCGAGGCGGCGGCCGGGGCGAGCGGCGCGCAAGCGCAGGCGGGCGAAGTGCGCTTCGAGCGCGTCGCGACGCTCGCGGATCTCGACGCACGCCTCAAAGTCTCGACCAAGCCCGTAATGCTCGATTTCTACGCGGACTGGTGCGTGTCGTGCAAGGAAATGGAGCGGTTCACGTTCACCGACCCGAAAGTGCGGGAACGGCTCGCCGACTTCACGCTGCTGCAGGTGGACGTGACGAAGAACAACGCCGACGACAAGGCGCTGCTCAAGCGCTTTCGTCTCTTCGGCCCGCCGGGGATCATCTTCTTCGACGCCAAGGGGCAGGAAATCGAGGGCCTGCGCGTGATCGGTTTCCAGAACGCCGAGCGCTTCCTGCAGTCGCTCTCGCACGTGCGGAGCTGACCTGCGCGCCCGTGCCGGGCGCGGGCCCGGCGCGACGCGATCGGCCGCCCGGATGATCTTGTCCGATGCCGCGCCGTCGGCGTATAACGACATGCCATGCCCGCCCCGGACACCGAGCAGCTCATCGCCGCCCTCGCCTCGCCCGCGCTGCGCGAGCTCGCCGCCCGCGGCCGCATCCAGCAATACCGAAAGGACGTCGTGGTGGTGCAGGAGGGCGACCACGGTGACACGCTGCTCATCATTCTCGCCGGGCGCGTCAAGGTGTTCGCGACGGGCGCTGACGAGCGCGAGCTCGTGTTCGACATCCACGGCCCGGGCGAGTACATCGGCGAGATGGCGCTCGACGGCGGTCCGCGCTCCGCGTCCGTGATGACGCTCGAGCCGACCACCTGCTCGGTGGTGACGCGCACGACCCTGAAGGATCACATCGCCAAGCATCCCGAGTTCGCGTTCGAGCTGCTCGCCAAGGTGATCCACCGCGCGCGGCGCGCCACCGACCGTGCCCGCGACCTCGCGCTGCTCGACGTCTATGGCCGCGTGCGCCGGCTGTTCGAGAGCCTTGCGATCGAGCGCGACGGCGTGCGCACCGTACCCGAGAAACTCACGCATCAAGAGATCGCCGATCGCGTCGGCAGCTCGCGCGAAATGGTGAGCCGCCTGATGAAAGATCTCGAGCGCGGCGGCTATATCTCGGTCGCCGAAAAGCTCGTCACGCTCAAGCGTCCGCTGCCGCCTGCCTGGTAGCCGGCGCACCGGCTTCGGCTCGCATTGCGCTCCGGCGCTCGCGCGGGGCCGTCCACGCAGTCGGGCGCGCATCCGTCCCCGATGTGAATACGTCACAAACCCGCCGGGAATACTCGCGACCGGCGCGAACGGCCTCTCCCTAAAGTCTCGCCATGTCGATCGCATCGATCGGCGCCGAACCCAAGGAGAGGACCATGCACCGAAACGACTCCAAACTCGCGAACGAGCTCTCCGAAGCGGCCCTCGCACGCCGCGTGCAAGCGGCGACCGCCGCACTCGTCGTGCTCGTGCTGATGTTCCTCGCCATGGCGCCGGCGTCCGACCTGGACGGGGCCGCGTCGGCGCAGGCGCCGGCCGCCGCCGAATCGGCGGGCGCGCCCGAGCCGGACCGCGTGCCCGCGCCCGAAGACGAGTACGACCGTCACGCGCAAGCCTCCTGACGCGCGCGCCCCGGCACGAGGACCACGAGGAGACCGCCATGCACGGACTATTCGACGGCGCCATGCCGATCGAGGCGAGCCTGGCGATCGTGCTCGTGATC
>JALOSW010000030.1 GCA_025458245.1 Burkholderiales bacterium | reverse complement strand
ACATCGGCACGGTGCTGAGCGTCTTCTTCCCGGTCGCGTTCGCGACCATGCAGTTCGCCGATCCGGGCCCGGTGCTCGCGCTGCTGGCGGCCCTCTCGGTGGCGCAGTTCTTCATCGGCTTTTTCCTCGATCCGTGGCTGATGGGAAGCTCGCTGAACCTGAGCCCGTTCGTCATCCTCGTCAGCATCACCGTCTGGGGCGCGCTCTGGGGGATTCCCGGAGCGTTCCTCGCGGTGCCGGTGACGGCGTGCATGGCCATGGTGTTCGCGGAGTTCGACGCGACCCGGCCGCTCGCGGTGCTGCTCTCGCGGAACGGCGAGCTCGCACCGGAGTCCTAGCGGCATCGGATTCTTCGTTCGCGCCGGCCGTGCCACGCCACATGAGTTCCCCAAGGTTGCTCTCGCGCTCGCGGACGGTCCGCCGGCGCTGTTCTCGCCCCTCACGCGCATGACCATCCGCTACCGCATCGTTCCGAAGAATCCCGAAGCGCATCTTTTCGAAGTCGCGTGCACGGTCACCGAGCCCGATCCGGCGGGGCAGCGGTTCTCGCTGCCGGCGTGGATCCCCGGGAGCTATCTCGTCCGCGATTTCGCGCGCCACGTCGTGTCGATCCGCGCCGAGAGCGCCGGCCGCGAGATCGCGCTCGAGAAGCTCGACAAGCAGACCTGGCGGGCGGCGCCCTGCGCGCGGCCGGTGGTCGTCACCGCGGTCGTGTACGCGTGGGATCTCTCGGTGCGCGGCGCGCATCTCGACGCGACGCACGGCTTCTTCAACGGAACGTCGGTGTTCCTGCGCGTGATCGGCCGCGAGCGCGAGCGCTGCGAAGTCGAGATCCGGCGACCGGCCGGGGCGCGCTATCGCGGCTGGCGCGTGGCGACCGCGCTTTCGCGCGCGGGCGCGCCCGCGCACGGCTTCGGGCGCTACGCGGCCGCCGACTACGACGAGCTGATCGACCACCCGGTCGAGATGGGAACGTTCGACCTCGTGCGGTTCGCGGCGTGCGGCATCCCGCACGAAGTCGCGATCACCGGACGCCACGACACCGACCTCGACCGGTTGCGCCGCGACCTCGCCCGGCTGTGCGAGACGCAGATCCGCTTCTGGCATGGGCCGCGCGCAGGCCGACCCGGCGGACCGAAGGTGCCGTTCGATCGCTACGTGTTCCTCGTCACGGCCGTGGGCGACGGCTACGGCGGACTGGAGCATCGCGCGTCCACGGCGCTGCTCTGCTCGCGCGACGATCTTCCCGAGGCGGGCGTCGAGAAGCCGGGCGAGGGGTACCGCACGTTCCTCGGCCTCGCGAGCCACGAGTATTTCCACACCTGGAACGTGAAGCGGCTGAAGCCGGCAGCGTTCACGCCCTACGACCTCGAGCGCGAAAACTACACGACGCTTCTCTGGGCGTTCGAGGGCATCACGTCCTACTACGACGACCTCCTTCTCGTCCGGAGCGGACTCGTGTCGGAGAAGGACTATCTGGAGATCCTGGGACGGAGCGTCACGAATCTCCTGCGCACGCCGGGGCGGCGCGTGCAGACGGTGGCCGAGGCGAGCTTCGACGCGTGGATCAAGTACTACCGGCAGGACGAAAACGCGCCGAACGCGCAGGTGAGCTACTACCTCAAGGGCAGCCTCGTCGCGCTGGCGCTCGACCTCACGATCCGCGCCCGCACGCGCGGCGCCCGCTCGCTCGACGACGTGATGCGAGCGCTCTGGACGCGGTACGGCGCGAAGGGCATCGGCGTCCCCGAGCGCGCGATCGAGGGGCTGGCGGAGGAGGTCGCCAGTGCGCCGCTGCGCGGGTTCTTCGACCGCGCCCTGCGATCGACGCGCGAGCTGCCGCTCGCGCCTCTGCTCGCGGTGGCCGGACTGACGCTGAAAGCTCGCGAGGCGGAATCCGCGTCGGACCGCGGCGGAAAGGCGGGGAAGAACGGCGAGGCGCGCCGCCGCCGAGCCTCGCTTGGCCTCAGGACTTCCGCCGATCCGCTCGGCGTGAGAGTGACGCACGTGATCGCGGGCGGAGCGGGCGAGCGTGCCGGCGTGGCGGCGGGCGATGTCGTCGTCGCCGTCGATGGCCTGCGTGCGAGCGGCGCGACGCTCGAGCCGCGCCTCGCGCGTCGCCGGCTTGGCGAGCGGGTGAGGCTGCATCTCTTCCGGCGCGACGAGCTGCACGAAGTCGAAGCCGAGCTTGCGGCGCCCGCCGCGGATACCGCGTACCTGGAAGCGAACGGGAGAGCGAAAGCCGGCGCGCGGTTTCGCGCCGCCTGGCTCGACGCAAAGTGAGGGGCGGGGTGCGCGCCCGTGCTCAGACTCACACCTTCGCGGCGACCTCGGTCAGCTTGACGAGCGCCAGGGTGCAGTTGTCGCCGCGGCCCTTCGCGCGCACGCGTGCGGCGGCGATCAGCATTTCGGCGGCCTTGCGCGGCGGCAGGGTCGAGAGCACCTTGCCGAGTTCCGCGTTGTCGAAGTAGTCCCAGAGCCCGTCGGAGCAGAGCATGAAGGTGTCGCCGGGCTGCAGGGGCGACGTCCCGCCGAAGCTCGGCTCGGGCGTCTCGGGGCCGCCGAGCGCCTGCAGGAGCATGTTCTTCTGCGGAAAGCTCCTGCGCTCGCTCTCCTTCAGCGAGCCTTCGCGGATCATCTGCTCGACGAGCGAATGGTCGGGCGTGCGCGAGACGAGCGCGGCGTGGCGGTAGTGATAGAGCCGGCTGTCGCCCACGTGGCCCCAGTCGGCGCGCTCGGGCTGCAGGATCATCGCCACGAACGTGCTGTGCGGCTCTTCCTCGGTGAGCGTGCGGTTCAGCTTGATCACCGTATGCGCCTCGCTCGCGATCTCGGCGAGGAGCGCCTGTGCGGAGTCGGTCTTCGGCGAGAACCCCTCGAAGAGGTTCGACGCCGTCGCGATCACCTGTTGCGCGGCCGCCGCGCCGCCGGTGTAGCCGCCCGCCCCGTCGGCGAGGATCACGAGCGCGCTGCCGCGTGCGCGTTTGCTCGCGATGATCGCGACCCGATCCTGCTGTTCGGCGCGGTCGCCGATGTGTTCTGCGGTGGTTGCGTCGAGCGTGAGCGGCACGGGCTGCGAGGGTAGGTCGTCGGTCGGCGATAACTTAAACTATGGGCCTCCGCCCGGCCCGTGAAGATTGCGGTGCCCCCGGAACTATTCCCGTGCCCGACACCCTTTCCCCGATGCGTTCGGAAATCCTGCTCATCCGTCACGGCGAGACGCTCTGGAACGGCGAAGGCCGCATCCAGGGCCATCTCGACAGTCCGCTTTCGCCGCTCGGCCGCGCGCAGGCCGTGTCGGTCGGCGCGCGCCTTGCCGCCGAAGGCGTCGATCATCTCGCTTCGAGCGACCTCGGCCGCGCGCTCGAGACGGCTGCGGCCGTTGCCGATGCGACCGATCTCGAGATCTTCGTCGATGCGCGACTGCGCGAGCGCAGCTACGGCGCGCTCGAGGGAATGACCTGGCCCGAGATCGAGCGCGCACGCCCGGCCGATTTCGCGCGGCTCGCGTCGCACGACCCGAACTACCGCCCCGAGGGCGGCGAGAGCCTCATGGACTTCCGCGCTCGGGTGCTCTCCGTACTGGGCGAGCTCGGGCGCGCGGCGGCCGGCTCGCGCGCCGCGATCGTGACGCACGGCGGCGTGCTGGGCGTCCTCTATCGCGAAGTGAACGGAATCCCGTTCGACGTGCCGCGCAACTACACGCTCGCGAACGCGAGCATCAACCGCTTCGTGCTCGAGAGCGGCGCGTGGCGGATGCAAAGATGGGGCGACGTCGAGCATCTCGAAACGACGCTCGACGACTGGGAGCGCTAGGAGACCCGCGATGAACGAACCCGCCGCACCGCTGCCCGTGACCTACGCCGATGTCGCCGCGGCGGCCGAGCGCCTGGCCGGCCACGCGCATCGCACGCCCGTGATGACGTCGCGCTTCGTCGACGCCGCAACCGGCGCGCGCGTCTTCTTCAAATGCGAGAACTTCCAGCGCATCGGCGCGTTCAAGTTCCGCGGCGCGTACAACGCGCTCGCGAGGCTCGACGCCGGGGCGCGGGCGCGCGGCGTGGTGGCGTATTCGTCGGGCAATCACGCGCAGGCGGTCGCCGCCGCCGGGGCGATGCTCGGTGTGCCGACGGTCATCGTGATGCCGAGCGACGCGCCCGCGGTCAAGGTCGCGGCAACGCGCGGCTATGGCGCGGAGGTGGTGCTCTACGATCGCGCCAACCAGAGCCGCGAGGCGCTCGCCGCCGAGATCGCCGGCGCGCGCGGATTGACGACCGTTCCGCCCTTCGATCACGTCGACGTCGTCGCGGGGCAGGGCACGGCGGCGAAGGAGCTCGTGGAAGATGCCGGGCCGCTCGATTATCTCTTCGTGTGCGTCGGCGGCGGTGGGCTGATCTCCGGGTGCGCGATCGCGGCCACCCACCTTTCGCCGGGTTGCAAGGTGATCGGCGTCGAGCCCGCTGCCGGCGACGACGCGACGCGTTCCTTCAAGTCCAAGACGCTGCAAAGCTGCGAAAACCCCGACACCATTGCGGACGGCGCTCGCACGCATTCGCTCGGGAAGATCACCTTTCCGCTGGTGCTCGCGCATGTGCACGACATGATCACGGTGGACGACGCGACGCTCCTCGAGTGGATGGTCTACCTGTGGGAACGCATGAAAATCGTCGTCGAGCCGACTGGCGCGCTCGCGGCGGCGGGCCTGCTCGAAGGGAAAGTGGCCGTGCAAGGAGCCCGCGTCGGCGTGATCGTGTCGGGCGGCAACGTGGATCTCGCCGCGGTGTGCGGCGCGCTCGACAGGCGTTAGGCGCGCCGCGAGGCGACGCGGCCAGGCGCGAGGACTTCGCGCCGCGTGAGCAAGCCCGCGCGCCGAGGCGCCCGGGCCGATTCGCGATGGTGCCGGCTCGAGGGGCCCTCAGGCGGTCTTGCGCTGCATCGGGCAGGTGTTGATGCCGAAGAGGCTGTAGGCGGGGCACACGCCGAACAGACCCGTGAAGAGCGGCACGATGCCCACGAGGCCCCACCACCGCGCGCTGCCGTCGAGAATGAACACGAGCGAGAGGATTGCGAGCCCCGCCACGATCCGGATCACTTTGTCGATGCCGCCGACGTTCGCTTTCATTTGCGTCTCCATGAGTAGGTGAGTGAGGACGCTGCGAAGCTTAGTCACGGGATACCGGCGGGTATGTAACCGCAGTCACACAGCCCCGGGGCACGGCTTACGGCGGCGCCTGCGGGCGCCGAGCAGGGCGATGAGGCCCGAGGCCGTCAGGCGGCGCCGGCAAGGCGACGCAGGCCCGCCGCGTCGAGGATCTCGATGCGCTCGCGGCCGAGAGCGACGAGGCCCTGGTCGGCGAAGCTCTTGAGCAGGCGCGACACGATCTCGCGGACGCTGCCGAGCTCGTCCGCGAGCCCCTGATGCGTCGTGGCGACGACCCTGCCCTTGCCAAGGAGCAGCGCGGCGAGCCGCTGGTCGAGCCGCTGAAAGGCGACCGATTCGACGAGCGCCATCAGTTCGGCGAGGCGCTCGGAAAAGAGCGCGAACACGTACTCGCGGAACGGATCGTGCGACGCCACCAGCCGGGAGAAAGCCGGCGCCGGCAAGGTCGCCAGAGCGAGATCGGTTTCGGCGACGCCCCGCGCGTTGTAGGCGACGTGCCCGAGCAGGCAGCTCGACGTGATCACGCAGCTCTCGCCCGGCAGCACGCGATAGAGCTGGAGCTCGCGCCCGTTCGGGGCCGCTTTGGATACCCGGATCGCACCCTCGAGAAGCATCGGAAACGCTTCGCAGGCGTGCCGGTCGTCGAAGAGCACCGCCCCGGCGGGCACCTCGCGCACCTGCGCCTCGGCGAGCGCCGCCTCGAGCAGCGGCGCGGGAGCCCCGGCGAGGCTCGGGTAGAGCGCCAGCACGCGGGCGCGCAGGTCTTCGGAGAGCATCGGCTTCGCTCCTCGGGGCCGAGGGTAGCCCAAGTGGCCGGCTTGGGACATCCCGGCCGCGAGCAGGCCCCGCGACCGGCGCCCTTTTCCTCCTCCGGAGCGCATTGCGGAGTGACGGACGTCGTGGTTTTGGGTTAACTTGCAGCTCTTCCGGGCGGGCGCGGCACGCTGCCGCGACGACACGCGAGGTCCCCGGACGGTGACGGGAAAACCCCCATGCAAGACGACAAACGGCTGTTCCCCCCGGGGCCGGGCGCCGGCGCCGACGCCCCCGAGGCGGAAACGTCCGATCCGGTCTCCGAGGCCGCGCTGCTGGAGCGCCTGGAGCGCGTCACGCGGTTCGCGCGCCGGCTGTTCCAGGTGCCGGTCGCGGCGATTTCGCTCGCCGAGCCCGACGGCCTCAAGGTCAAGGCGTGTCAGGGGCTGCCGGCCGCGGTGCTCGGCCAGACGCTGCGCATCGAGGAGATCATCGGCGCGAACCGTCGCGTCGTGATGATCCAGGACGCCGCGGCCGACATGCGGATCCTCACCCATCCGCTCGTGCAGGGCCGTCCCCAGATCCGCGGGCTCGCGGCGGCGCCGCTGCGCGGGCTCGGGCGGCAGGTGCGCGGCGTGATCCTCATCGCCGACCGCCAGGCGCGCACGTTCGGCACCAGCGACCTGGTGCTGCTCAAGGATCTCGTCTCGCTCGCCGAGACCGACCTCATCGTTTCGTCGCTCGGCGAGGCGCGGCTCAAGCTGATGGCGGAGGCGCACGCCATGCAGCGGAACGCGCTGACCGATCCGCTGACGCAGCTCTGGAACCGCGCGGCCGTGACCTCCGCGCTCGAGCGCGAGGTACATGCCGCGAAGCGCCGCAAGGAGTCGATCTCGATGGTGCTCGCCGGCATCGACGACCTCGACGGCATCGCGTCGGTAGAGGGCCGCGGCGCCGCCGACCTCGCGGTGGTGGAGGTCGCGGCGCGGCTCAACCACTCGGTGCGCCGGTCGGACCTCGTCGGGCGCTACGACGACGATGCGTTCCTCATGATCCTGCCGCGCTGCGATCTTTCTCACGCGACGCAGCTTGCCGATCGCATGCGCCGGCAGTTCGCGCATCGCCCGGTGCGCGCCGGCTCGGTCGAGCTTCCGCTCACCCTGTCCTACGGCGTCGTGACTGGCGTCCCGAACGGGGAATGGGCGCCCGAGGATCTCCTCCAGCTCGCGCTCCTCGCTCTCGCCGAAGCGCGCGAAACGGGCATCGACGCGAGCGTCGCCCGCCAGCTCGCGCCCCGGTAAACGCCCTGCGGGCGCGTCTGCGGCGCGCGCTTTTCGCGAGCGGATGCTGCGCCGCGGCATGGTAGCATTCGCCTTTTTTCGGGCACCCGGGCCATGTTCTCGAAGAATGACGACATCGCGAGCGTCGACCCCGACCTCTGGCGGGCAATGCGCGCCGAGCGCGAGCGGCAGGAAGACCACATCGAGCTGATCGCGTCCGAGAACTACGCGAGCCCGGCCGTGCTCGAGGCGCAGGGCTCCGTCCTCACCAACAAGTACGCCGAGGGCTACCCCGGCAAGCGCTACTACGGCGGCTGCGAGTTCGTCGACGAGGCGGAGAACCTCGCGATCGAGCGCGCCAAGAAGCTCTTCCACGCCGAGTACGTGAACGTGCAGCCGCACTCCGGTTCGCAGGCGAACCAGGCGGTGTTCGTCTCGGTGCTGGAACCGGGCGACACGCTGCTCGGCATGTCGCTCGCGAGCGGCGGGCATCTCACGCACGGATCGCCCGTCAACCTCTCCGGCAAGTTCTACGAGGCGGTGGGTTACGGCCTCAACGACCGCGAGGAGATCGACTACGATCAGGTCGAGCACCTCGCGATGGGCCACAAGCCGAAGCTCATCGTCGCCGGCGCGTCGGCGTACGCGCTGCATATCGACTGGAAGCGCTTCCGCGAGATCGCCGACAAGGCCGGTGCGCTCTTCATGGCCGACATCGCGCACTATGCCGGCCTGATCGCCGCCGGCTACTACCCGAGCCCGGTCGGGATCGCGCACTTCGTGACCTCGACCACGCACAAGACGCTGCGCGGGCCGCGCGGCGGCATCATCATGGCGAGCGCAGGCTACGAGAAGATGCTCAACTCGGCGATCTTCCCGGTGCTGCAGGGCGGGCCGCTCATGCACGTGATCGCGGCGAAGGCCGTGGCGTTCAAGGAGGCGATGGGCCGGGACTTCCGCCGCTACCAGGAGCAGGTGATCGACAACGCCCGCGTCATGGCGAAAGTGCTCGCGGAGCGCGGCTACCGCATCGTGTCCGGGCGCACCGATTGCCACCTCTTTCTCGTCGACCTGCGCGGCAAGGGCGTCACCGGCAAGGAGGCCGAGGAGGCGCTCGGCCGTGCGAATATCACCGTCAACAAGAATTCGGTGCCGAACGACCCGGAAAAGCCGTTCGTGACGAGCGGCATCCGCGTTGGCTCGCCCGCCATCACCACGCGCGGCTTCCAGGAACTGGAGGCCGAGGCGGTCGCAAACCTGATCGGCGACGTGCTGGACAACCCGCGGGACGAGGCGAACATCGCGCGCGCGCGGACCGCCGCGACCGCGCTGTGCCGCCGGTTCCCCGTGTACGAGAGCTGATCCCGCGCCGAGGCGACTCCGCTCCCGCGCCCATCGCATGAAGTGCCCCTACTGCAAAGCCGACGACACCGCTGTCGTCGACACCCGGATCTCGGAAGACGGCGACACCATCCGTCGCCGGCGCGAGTGCGAGTCGTGCGGCAAGCGCTTCACCACCTACGAGCGGGTCGAGCTCTCGATGCCGACGGTCGTCAAGGCGAACGGGCAGCGCGTTCCCTATAGCCAGGAGAAGATCCGCACGGGCTTCATGCGCGCGCTGCACAAGCGCCCGGTGCCGACCGAGTACGTCGACGCCGCCATCAACCGCATCGAGCAGCGCATCCTCGCCATGGGCGAGCGCGAGATTCCTTCGCGGACCGTGGGCGAGATGGTCATGCGCGAGCTGAAGAAGATGGACGACGTGGCGTACATCCGCTTCGCGTCGGTGTACGAGGACTTCCAGCGGGTCGACGAGTTCCGCGAAAAGGTGCTCGAGCTGAAGCGCCCGGGCCGCAAGCGTGCCCGCGTCCGCATCGAATCGAAATAGCCGCGGCGGTGCGGCTCGCCCGGTCGCCGCGGCCGTGCGGCGGAATGACGGCGCGCCTCGTGCCGGAGCCGTGAGCCGTCGTGTCTGACGCACCCGCATTCACGGCCGCCGACCGCGCGTTCATGGCGGAGGCGCTCGCCCTCGCCGAGCGCGGCCTCTACACCACTACCCCCAATCCACGCGTCGGTGCGCTGGTCGTCCGCGACGGTGTCGTCGTCGGCCGCGGGTTCCACGAGCGCGCGGGTGGTGCGCACGCCGAGATCGCGGCGCTCGTCGACGCCGGAGCGCGCGCGCGCGGCGCAACCGTGTATGTCACGCTGGAGCCGTGCAGCCACCATGGCCGCACGCCGCCGTGCACCCATGCGCTCGCCGCGGCGGGTGTGGCGCGCGTCGTCGCGGCGATGGCGGACCCGAACCCGCTCGCACGACACGGTGCCGAGCGACTGCGCGCTGCGGGCATCGCCGTCGACCTCGGATTGATGGAGTCCGAGGCGCGCGAGCTCAACATCGGCTTCGTCTCGCGCCTCGATCGCGGACGGCCGTGGGTTCGCCTGAAGATCGCGGCGACGCTCGACGGCCGCACGGCGCTCGCGGGTGGGGAAAGCCAGTGGATCACCGGCGCGGCGGCACGCGAGGACGGGCACCGCTGGCGCGCACGCGCCTGCGCGATCCTCACCGGCATCGGCACGGTGAAGGACGACGACCCCCGCCTGACGGTGCGTGCCGTCGCAACGCCTCGGCAGCCGCTCAAAGTTCTCGTCGATTCGAAGCTCGAAGCTTTGCCCGGCGCGAAGCTCTTCGAGTCGGGACGGACGCTGGTTGCCGCCGCTGTCGCCGACAGGGAAAAGATCGCCCGGCTCGCCGAGCGCGGCGCCGAGGTGCTGGTGCTGCCGAACGCCGCGGGCAAGGTCGATCTCGTGGCTCTGATGGGCGAGCTCGCGAAGCGCGAGCTGAACGAGATCCACGTCGAGGCCGGCACCAAGCTGAACGGCTCGCTCGTCGCGGCGGGCGTCGTCGACGAATTGCTCGTCTATCTCGCGCCGAGCCTGGTCGGAGACAGCGGCCGCGGAATGTTCAATCTGTCGGCGCCCGCGTCGCTCGACGCGCGCACGCGTCTCTCGCTGCGCGAGGTGACGCGCGTCGGCGAGGACGTGCGCATCATCGCGCGGCTGGCATCGTGAAGGAGGAAGCCATGTTTACCGGAATCATCGCCGGCGTCGGCCGGATCACCGCCGTGGAGCCCCGGGACAAGGGGTTGCGCCTGACCATCGACGCCGGAGCCGTTTCGCTCGCCGACGTGGGCTTGGGCGACTCGATCGCCGTCAACGGCGTTTGCCTCACGGTGATCGCGAAGACGGCGCGCAGCTTCGACGTGGACGTATCGCAGGAGACGATCGACTGCACCGTCGGCCTCGGCGGCCCCGGCGGAGTAAACCTCGAGAAGGCGCTCACGCTGGCCGACCGCTTGGGCGGCCACCTCGTGACGGGCCACGTGGACGGCGTCGGCTCGGTGGTCGAGTTCGAGCCGGTGGGGGAGAGTTATCTGCTGCGAATTCGCGCACCGGATGAACTCGCCCGGTACATCGCGCGCAAGGGCTCGGTGACGGTTCAGGGCACGAGCCTGACGGTCAATCGGGTCGACGGCGCACAGTTCGACATCAATCTCATTCCGCACACGCTCGAGATGACGACGCTCAAGGATCTCCGCCCGGGCTCGAAGGTGAACCTGGAAGTCGATCTCGTCGCGCGCTACGTCGAGCGGCTGCTCGCCGCGCGCGAATAGCGGCGGCTCGCGCCGCCGCCGGGCTCAGTCGGCCCAGTCTTCGGCGTCGGTCGACTCCGTTGCGTCGGGTTCCCGCGCGCCCAGCGGCGCGTCCGTCCGCGCGACCGCTGCGCTCGCCGCCAGCAGTTGCTCGACGAGGCTCGGGCAGGCGGGCACGCGCTCTCCCGGTTGGAGCCGGCGCGAGAGGTGCACGAAGTCCTGCGAGGGCGAGTACATCTCCTGATGTTGCATGGCTGCGACCTCCCGGATGATCGGTGACCACCACAGTCCAGCGAACGGCGTGCCAGTTTTCGCGTCGGCAGTTCGCGCGTGCGGCGTTTCCCGCATCGCGCGGCGTCGGCGAACGTGAAAGTGTGTGAAAGGTCCGGGGCGCGCGGCACTATTCCACGGCGCGTACGCCGGGTCGCGCGCGACGATGGAGGCATCAGCGACGCGGCGCGCTGCCGGAATTCCGGCGTCGGTGTCGTCGGCGCCGCGGCGACAGTGCGCGTTGCCCGGTCGGCAGCGAGCAGGAACTCAGCGCGAGGGATCGATGAGCGAACCCGTCTTCACCGTCACGCCGGCCGCGGGACTCGGCTGGCTCGTCCGGCGCGCGTCCGCCGACTCGAGCGACTTCTTCGGCGATCGCCGCCGCGCGATCGAGCACGCACAGGCGCTCGCGCTCTCGGCTCGGCCCGCGATGGTGCGCGTCCTCGGCGCGAGCGGCGTGGTCGAGGACGAGTGGCTGTTCGGACCCGGGAGGGGCGTGCGGCGCATCGGCCCGCTCGCGCCGCGCGAGCGGAGCGCCCTCGAAGTCTGAGGTTTGCAGCGCGCTGGGGGCCGCGGCCCCGTCACCAGCGCAACAATCCGCGCACCTTGTCGACGGCGTCCTTCGCCTGATCGAGCGGCGAGTCGGACGGTTGCTGGGCCGGGGCACCGGGCGATCCGGGCGCACCCGCGCCGCCGCTGCTCTGCGCGGGTGCCGAACGCGCGCTGCGGCCGCCGCCCTCGGCACCCATGCCGAGCATCGTCATCCCGGTGGACTTCACGCGCACCTTCGCGAACCAGATCGGCTCCCAGGGCGCTTTCGGGTCCGCCGGGCGCGGCGGCTGCGCCAGGTTGAGTTCCTCTCCGTACGCGATCGACTGGAGCATCGCGCCGTCGGCGCCTTCAAAAATGCCTTTCGGGATCGCGCAGCGCGTCGCCGTGGGGGGCATGACCACCTTCTCCTGGATCATCTTCCGCACGAAGTCGTTCGGGAGATAGTCGATCAGGCCGAAGCCGCTGTCGGGAACGTCGCTCGAAGACCAGATGATCATTTCGCCGGTCGACTGGCGATTCGCCATCGCGAAGTGGAAGTAGCCGAGCGCGTTCGCCACCGTGTTCCACTCGAGCTGGATCGGCATGTTGAGCTCGCCGGTCGCCGTGATCGCGTACGGCGCCAGGAAGTCCTGCCTGTCGCCGATGCGGAACTTGATGTCGGGCGTGTAGTTCCCCTTCACCCAGTGGTCGCCCTGCAGCGAGCTTTGCGCCGGAACCGGCTTCGAATCTTTCTCGTTCGGCCAGATCGCGCGGTCGGGGCCCCAGGGCGAACCGCGGTCCGGCGCGCTGCGCCCGGCGAACATCTTGCCGAAGTCGATCATCGACATCTTCTCGGTGTCGGCGACGCGCGGCTGGCCGGCGCGCACCGTGTCGCTGCAGCCCCAGTAGAAGAGCACGCGCGCCTTCGGCTTCTCGAACTGCTCGGGCGTGTCGCGCTCCCCCGCGCGTCGCGGCTCGACGCGCGGCAGCACGAGCGGCAGCGTCGCGCCCATGGCCGCGCCGGGCGGAATATCGTGCGTCGCCTCCGGAGCGGGCGGCTTTGGCTGGCGCGAATGAAGGTACAGATTGAGCGATTTTTGCGGGCCGCCCATCCCGGGAACCATCGCGCCCATGATCGCGCCGCTCATGCCGCCGCCCATGCCCGGCATGTTCATGCTGTTCGTGCCGACGTCCATCCAGTACTGCGCGACTGGCGGCTTCGTCTGGGCGAAGACCGCAAGCGGCAGCGCGGCGAGCACTGCGAGGGCGAGGGTGGAACGGGTCGGCGTCATGGTTCGATCCCTTCGAGAATGCGTTCGGAGTGCCGCCGATTTTACTCCCGGAGCGGCGGCCGGCACCGCGGGCCGCGGGATGAGTTGTGGTAACTTCGCCGCGGTGACGCAAGCAGCGAATCCCCGCGCCGCGCAGCGCGCGCGCCACCTCCGTCCCGACCCGCAACGCCGCCGTTTCTCGCCCGACGAAATCGAGCGGCGGCGGGCGCTTGCGCCGCGCCCCGACTTCCCGCCGGAGCTGCCCGTCAGCGCGCGGCGCGAGGAGATCGCCGACGCGATGGCGCGTCACCAGGTTGTGATCGTCGCGGGCGAAACCGGCTCCGGCAAGACGACGCAGTTGCCGAAAATCGCGCTCGCGATCGGGCGCGGCGTGGCCGGACTGATCGGACACACGCAGCCCAGGCGCATCGCCGCGCGCACGGTCGCCGCGCGCATCGCGCACGAGCTCCGCGCGGAGCTCGGACAGGCCGTCGGCTACAAGATCCGCTTCACCGACCGCAGCAGCCCGTCGTCGTACGTGAAACTGATGACCGACGGCATCCTGCTTGCCGAGACTCAGGCGGACCCCGAACTGCGGCAGTACGACACCCTGATCATCGACGAGGCGCACGAGCGCAGCCTCAACATCGACTTTCTGCTCGGCTACCTGCGCGAGCTGCTGCCGCGGCGCCCCGATCTGAAAGTCGTGGTCACCTCGGCCACCATCGATGCCGACCGATTCGCGCGCCACTTCGCGGCCGCTGACGGTTCGCCCGCACCGGTGATCGAGGTCTCGGGCCGCCTCTATCCCGTCGAGGTGCGTTACCGGCCGCCGCAACAGAACGAGGACGGCGAGATCGACCTCGCGGAGGCGATCGCCGACGCGATCGGCGAACTGCATCGGCACGGGCCGGGCGACGTGCTCGTCTTTCTGCCCGGCGAGCGCGAGATCCGGGAGACCGCCGAGACGCTGCGCAAGCACCACCCGCCCGCCACCGAGATCCTGCCGCTCTACGCGCGGCTTTCCGCCGAGGAGCAGGAGCGCGTCTTCAAGCCGCATGGCGGCCGGCGCATCGTTCTCGCGACGAACGTCGCGGAGACCTCGCTGACGGTCCCGGGCATCCGCTACGTCGTCGACGTGGGTCTCGCGCGGGTCAAGCGCTACAGCTATCGCAACAAGGTCGAGCAGCTGCGCGTGGAGGCGGTCTCGCAGGCGGCCGCGAAGCAGCGGGCTGGCCGTTGCGGGCGGGTCGCCGCGGGCGTGTGCATCCGGCTCTACGACGAGCAGGACTTCGCAAAGCGGCCCCCGTACACCGACCCCGAAATTCTCCGCTCCTCGCTCGCGGCGGTGATCCTGCGCATGAAGGCGCTCGGGCTCGGCGCGGTCGAGGCGTTCCCGTTCATCGACCCGCCGGCGCCGAAGGCGATCGCCGACGGCTACGCGCTGCTCGCGGAACTCGGCGCCGTCGACGAAGCGCGCGAACTCACCGACAGCGGCCGCATGCTCGCGAGGCTTCCCATCGATCCGCGCATCGGCCGCATGGTGCTCGCGGCGAAGGGCGAGGGTGCGTTGCCCGAAGTGCTCGTGATCGCCGCCGCGCTGTCGGTGCAGGATCCGCGCGAACGGCCGCTCGACCGCGCACAGGCCGCCGACGAGGCGCAGAAGAAGTTCGCCGACGAGAAATCGGACTTCCTCTCGTTCCTGAAGCTGTGGCGGTTCTTCGAGGACGCGCTTGCGCACAACTCGAGCCGCAAGCTGCATCGGCTCGCGCGCGACCACTATCTTTCATTCAACCGGATGCGCGAGTGGCGCGACATTCACTCGCAGCTGAAGGAACTCGTCGCGGAACTCGGCTGGAGGGTGGGCGATCTCGTGCGCCTTGCCGAGGGCGACGCGGCGGGGAAGGACGCGCCGCGGCCCGCCAACCCGGCCCAGGTTCACCGCGCGCTGCTTGCGGGGCTGCTGGGCAACGTCGGCCTGCGCACCGAAGAGGGCAACTACCTCGGTGCGCGCGGCATCCGATTCTGGGCGCATCCGGGCTCCGCGCTCGTCAAGAAGGCGCCGCGGTGGATCGTCGCGGCCGAACTTACCGAGACGACGCGGCTCTACGCGCGCTCGATCGCCGGCATCGAGCCCGAGTGGCTGGAGGCAGTCGGCGGGCATCTGCTGAAGCGCAGCCACTCCGACCCGCACTGGGAGAAGCGCGCCGCGCAGGTCGTTGCGATCGAGCGCGGCACGCTCTACGGGCTGCCCGTCTACGTGAACCGGCGCGTGCACTACGGACCGATGGACCCGGCGGAGTCGCGTCGGATTTTCATCCGGCAGGCGCTGGTCGAAGGGGAGTATGAAACGCGTGCGCCGTTCTTCGGGCACAACCGGCGCCTGGTGCGCGACATCGAGGCGCTCGAACACAAGTCGCGGCGGCCCGACGTGCTGGTCGACGAAGAGCTCATCTACGCGTTCTACGACTCGCGCATCCCGGAGGGCATCCACAACGGCGCGGCGTTCGAAGCCTGGCTGAAAGACGCCGAGCGCAGGGACCCGAAGCTTCTCTTCCTCAAGCGGGATGACCTGATGCGGCACGAGGCCGCCGGGATCACGACGGCGCAGTTTCCGCCGACGCTCGCGATGGCCGGCCGCGCCTTCGCGCTCGAATACCTGCACGACCCGGGCGGCGCGCGCGACGGCGTCACCATGACCGTGCCGCTCATCGCGCTCAACCAGGTGAGCGCCGGACGGGCCGAGTGGCTGGTGCCCGGCCTGCTCAAAGAAAAAGTGCAGCTCCTGGCGAAATCGCTGCCGCAGAAGGTTCGACACCGGCTCGGGCCGCTAGCCGAGTTCGCCGCCGCGTTCACGTCGGCCGTCTCGCCCTCGGACACGCCGCTCGGGGACGCGATAGCGCGGTACGCGCGGATCGAGATGAACCTGGAGATTCCGCGCGACGGCTTCCGGCCGGAGACGCTGCCGGCCCACCTTGCCATGAACTTTCGCGTGATCGACGAGCACGGAAGGCAGCTCGCGATGGGGCGCAATCTCGCGCAGCTCCGGGCGGAGCTGGGCGAAAAGGCGGGCGAGCGGTTCAGCGCCATCGTGAAAGGCGAGGCTGCCGCGGGCGGGCTGACGTCGTGGACCTTCGGCGATCTCGAAGAGATCATGGAGATCCGCCGCGGGACGCAAGCGATCGTCGGATATCCGGCCCTCGTCGATCGCGGCGCGAGCGTGGCGCTCGAGGTGTTCGACTCGCCCGATTCGGCGCGCGCGAGACACCGTGCCGGGCTCAGGCGGCTCTTCATGCTCGAGCTGAAGGAACAGTCGAAGTATGTCGAGAAGAGCATTCCCGGTCTCGCTCAGATGGCGCTGCAGTTCGCGGCGATCGGCGACGGCGGCACCTTGAAGGATCAGCTCGTCGCCGCCGCGTTCGATCGCGCTTTCATGGCCGAGCCGCTGCCGCGCACGAAATCGGAGTTCGAGGCCCGCTGCGCCGAGGGACGCCCGCGCCTCGCGCTGATCGCGCAAGAGATCGTGCGGCTGGTCGCGAGCATTCTTGCCGAGCACGGTGCCGTCGCGAAGAAGCTCCAGGCGGCGAAGGCGTTCCCCGAGGCCGCGCGCGACATCGCCGCGCAGCTCGGCCAGCTGCTGCCGAAGGACTTCGTGGTCGGCACGCCGTATGAGCGGCTCGCGCAGTTCCCGCGCTACCTCAAGGCGGTGTCGGCGCGCCTCGACAAGCTACGCGCGGACCCGACGCGCGACTCCCGCCTCGCGGCGGAGTTGGCGCCGCTCGAGATGCAGTGGCAACGCGAGGTCGCGCGCGTGCGCAAGCAGGGCGCGACCCCCGACGCGCAGCTCGAGCAGTTCCGGTGGCTGCTGGAGGAATTGCGCGTGCAGCTGTTCGCGCAGGAGTTGAAGACTCCGGTGCCGGTGTCGTCGAAGCGCCTGGCGAAGCTGTGGGCGAGCCTGCAGCGATGACGACAGCGCTCAATCGGGGGATCTACAAGGGGCGCGTAGCCCCCTTGTTTCCGCGTGTCCGGTGCCGGTGTCGTCGAAGCGCTTGGCGAAGCTGTGGGCGAGCCTGCAGCGATGACGACAGCGCTCACTCGGGGGATCTACAAGGGGCGCGTAGCCCCCTTGTTCCCGCGTGTCCGGTGCCGGTGTCGTCGAAGCGCCTGGCGAAGCTGTGGCAGTCGATGCAGAGGTAGGATGAACGCATGAACGACGTGCTGAAGTCGCTCGGCCGGGCGCTCGCGAGCCTCGGCGCGCCGGGCATTCTGTGGCTGATGCTCTGGCCGCTCCTCGTTGCGGTCGTCGGTTGGGGCGTCGTCGCATATTTTTTCGCGCCCGGGCTCGTCGCTGCGATGGAGGCTTGGGCCGCGTCCGGTTCGCTCCCTCGCTGGATCCCCGCTGCGGCGATCACCGGGTTCGTCGGCTGGCTGCTCGTCGCCGTGACCTATCTCGCGCTGGTGGTCGTCACGACCGGCATCGTGCTCGGCGCTTTCTCCATGCCGTTCGTGGTGAGCCACGTCGCGCGGCAGGACTACCCCGGCCTCGAGCGCAAGCGCGGCGGCACCCTTCTGGGAAGCGTGACGAACGGCCTCGCCGCATTCGCGATCTTCGCGGGGCTGGCACTCCTGACGCTGCCGCTCTGGGTGTTCCCGGTGCTGTGGCCGCTCCTCCTCGTGGGGCTCTTCGCGGTGCTCAACACGCGGGTGTTCCGCTACGACGCCTTGTCCGAGCACGCGAGCGCGGCGGAGATGCAGGTGCTCGCCGCTCACAATCGTGCGGGCTTCTATGCGCTGGGCGCGATCACCGCGGCGCTCGGCCTCGTTCCGATCGCGGGTTTCTTCTCGCCGGTGGTCGGCGGGCTCGCGTTCACGCAGTACGGACTCCGTCGGCTCGCGGCGCTGCGGGGCCATGCAGAGAGGGCTTGAGCATGCGATTCGGTGCGATCGTCATCGGCGACGAGATCATGCGCGGCAAGCGCCAGGACAAGCATTTCGCGAAGCTCGTCGAGCTGCTCGCCGCGCGCGATCTGCGCCTCGACTGGTGCGAGTATCTCGGCGACGACCGGGAGCGGCTCACCGCGACGCTGGTGCGCACGTTCGCCTCGGACGACGTCGTGTTCAGCTTCGGCGGCATCGGTGCGACGCCCGACGATCACACGCGCCAGTGCGCCGCGGCGGCGCTCAACGTGCCGCTCGAGCTGCATCCCGAGGCCGAAGCGGAGATCCGCGGCCGGTTCGGCGCGGAGACCAACGCGCAGCGGCTGAAGATGGGCGAATTCCCGCGCGGCGCGGCGATCATCCCGAACGCCTACAACCGCATTCCCGGTTTCTCGGTCGCGCGCCATTACTTCGTGCCGGGGTTTCCGGTGATGGCGTGGCCGATGGTGGAATGGGTTCTCGACACGCACTACGCGCATCTCTTCCACGCTGCTCCGGAGGCGGATGCCTCGATTCTCGTCTACGGCGCCGCCGAGAGCACGCTCACGCCGCTGATGGAGACGATCGAGGCGCGTTTCGCGCGCATCAGGGTGTTCAGCCTGCCCTCCGTCGGCGAGGGCGGGACGCGCCGCCACATCGAACTCGGCGTGCGCGGCGAGCCGGGCGCGGTGCCGCGGGCCATGGCGGAGATCGAAGCAGCGCTGGATCAGATGCAGATCGAGTGGGCGCGGCCCGCGACGGGCAAAAAATGAACGCGGCTCGAAGCGAGAAAAAGAAAGGCCCCGCCGGAGCGGGGCCTTTCACTGCCTGGAGGAGGAGGGATCAGGCAGGTTCGAATCGGGAGGCCAAGCCTCCCGATGAACGCTTAGGCGGCCTTCTTGGTGGCGGCCTTGAGGTCCTTGGTCACCGCGGTGGTCGCGGCGCTGAAGTTCGCTTCCGCGATTTCGGTGGCCTGCTTGGCGACCTTCGACAGGCTGTCGTACGCGGAGTTGGCGGCGGCGAGCGCCGACTTCACCGCAGCGACGGCCACGTCGGAGCCGGCGGGGGCGTTCTTCGCGAACTTGTCGAGCAGCCCGACGACGTTCTTGTTCACTTCCGAGGCCTGCACTTCGGCGAAGCGCGTGAATTCGGCCTGGTTTTGCGTGGCGAGCTCGTACACCGAGCGCGAGTAGGCGATCGCCTTCTCGAGGCTGGGCTGGGCGACCGCGACGTTCAGGTTCACGAGCTCCTGGACGTCTTTCACTTGCGTGAGGGCCTTGGCGTGGTTCAGCGCGTCTTCGAACACGGCCTTGGTCGCGTTGAAGTTGAGCGCGGAAAGCTTCTCGAACGTGGCGAAGTTCGACTGGGCGAGGTTGATCAGCGCGTCGACGTTGGCTTTGTTGACGGCGGCCATTTGCTCGGGGGTCACGTACATGGTCATCTCCTAAAGGATCGGGTCGGAAACCGGAAAAATGGTGCAGCGCACAAGCGGAATTTAGGCGACCC
>JALOSW010000142.1 GCA_025458245.1 Burkholderiales bacterium | reverse complement strand
CGACAAGCTCGAGCCCGGCCTCAACGAGAACGCGTTCTACGACCCGACCAACTTCACCTACCCGGCGGGCAGCTACGTCTGCGAGGTGGAGGTCGATCCCGAGACCGGCGTCACGCGCATCGACCGCTTCACCGCGGTGGACGACTTCGGCAACATCGTCAACCCGATGATCGTCGAAGGCCAGGTGCACGGCGGTCTCGCGCAGGGCATCGGCCAGGCGCTGCTCGAAGGCTGCCGCTACGACGCGGAAACCGGCCAGCTCCTCACCGGCACGTATCAGGACTACGCGATGCCGCGCGCGGACGACCTGCCGAACTACCAGATCGGCACGGAAGCCACGCCCTGCACGCACAACCCGCTCGGCGTGAAAGGGTGCGGCGAGGCAGGCGCGATCGGCTCCCCGGCCGCGGTGATGAACGCGGTCACCGACGCGCTCGGCGTGCGCGAAGTCCCGATGCCCGCGACGGCGCAGACCGTCTGGCGCGCGATCCAGTCGAAGAAATAAGAAGCGAGGACCGACACATGTACCCGTTCAACTATCACAAGCCCGCGAGCCTCGCCGACGCGGCGGCCGCGCTCGCCAAGAATCCCGACGCCAAGGCGCTCGGCGGCGGGCAGTCCCTGATCGCATCGATGAAGCTGCGCCTTTCACAGCCCTCGGACCTCGTCGACCTCTCCGGTGTCGCGGAACTGCGCGGCATCAAGGTGGACGGCTCGATGGTGACCATCGGCGCGATGACGCGGCACGCGGAAGTCGCCGCCTCGGCGGAAGTGAAGAAAGCGATCCCGGCGCTCGCGTCTCTCGCAGCGGGCATCGGCGATCGCATGGTGCGCAACATGGGCACGATCGGCGGCTCGCTCGCCAACAACGACCCGGCGGCGGACTATCCCGCCGGCGTGCTCGGCCTCGGCGCGACGGTCAACACCAACAAGAGGAAGATCGCCGCCGACGAGTTCTTCAAGGGGATGTACGAGACCGCGCTGCAGCCGGGCGAACTGATCACCTCGGTCTCGTTCCCGATCCCGAAGAAGGCCGGGTACGTGAAGTTCAAGAACCCGGCTTCGCGCTACGCGCTGGTGGGCGTGCTGGTCGCCGACACGGGGAACGGCGTGCGGGTTGCCGTCACCGGCGCGGGTCCGAGCGTGTTCCGCGTGCCCGAAATGGAAAAGGCGCTCGGCGCGAAGTTCGCCCCGGAGTCGGTGGCAGGCGTAAAGGTGAAGGCGGACGGTCTCAACTCCGACCTGCACGCGAGCGCCGAGTACCGCGCGCATCTCGTCACCGTGATGGCGAAGCGGGCCGTCGCGGCCGCCGGATAGTTCTTCCGGCGGACTGTCGACGACCCGCATGGTGCGTATAGTGACCTCGTGATTCCGGGGGAGCCCGGTTACCGGGCTCGCGGCCTTCCCTCCCCAGGAGAAAAGGCCGGGACGGGGAACACCCCGGATGTTCTGCCCCGTCCACGCCGGCCCTCGCCGCGAGCGAGGGCCGGTTTTTTTCAGGGATCCCGCGCGCACGTCCGGCGGGTTGTCGCGGCGCGTGCCATCCACTAATCTCGCAGTTCATCCTGCCTGCCGTCCCGAGACGCTCATCGCCATGCCTGCCCAATCCACCGGCCTCCCCGTTTCCATCGACGCGACCGCCGCGCTGCTCGCGGACGCCGACTATGTCGCCGACCGCAGCCTCGCGACGGCGGTGTTCCTCTCGCTTCGCATGGGGCGCCCGCTCTTCCTCGAAGGCGAGGCCGGCGTCGGCAAGACCGAGATCGCGAAAGTCCTCGCCGCGACGCTCGGGCGCAAGCTGGTGCGCCTGCAGTGCTACGAGGGCCTCGACATCTCCTCGGCGGTGTACGAGTGGAACTATCCGCGCCAGATGATCGAGATCCGGCTCGCCGAGGCCGAGGGCGTGAAGTCGCGCGAAGGCATCGCCGAAGACATCTTCTCGGAGAAGTTCCTCAACCGCCGGCCGATCCTGCAGGCGATCGAAGGCGACCTCTCGGGCGCCCCGGTGCTGCTCATCGACGAACTCGACCGCACCGACGAGCCGTTCGAGGCGTACCTGCTCGAAGTGCTTTCCGATTTCCAGGTCACCATTCCCGAGATCGGCACCATCAAGGCCGATGCGCCGCCGATCGTCGTGATCACGTCGAACCGCACCCGCGAGATTCACGACGCGGTGAAGCGCCGCTGCCTCTATCACTGGGTCGACTACCCGACGGCGCCGCGCGAGCTCGAGATACTGCGCCGCAAGGCGCCGGGCGCGGCCGAGCGACTGTCGCAGGAAGTGGTGCTCTTCATCCAGAAGCTGCGCGGCATGGATCTCTTCAAGCTGCCGGGCGTGGCCGAGACCATCGACTGGTCGAAAGCGCTCGTCGAGCTCGACAAGCTGGCGCTCGACCCGGACGTCATCAACGACACGCTTGGCGTGCTGCTCAAATACCAGGACGACATCGCACGCGTGCGCGGCAGCGAGGCGGCGCGGATTCTCGCGGAAGTACAGGCGGAGTTGGCCGCGTAAGGCGGAACCGCAAAGGCGCGAAGGGCGCAAAGGGCCGTGAAAGAAGGCGCTTGAAAAGGAAAGTCGGCCGGAGTTGCCGAGCGCATTCGGGTGGCGGTCCATGAAGTCCGCGACGGAGAGGCGATCAGGAGGAGGAGACCCATGATGAAGCGTTGGTTCGTTGGAGCGTTGCTGGCACTTGCTGCGGGAACCGCCGCGGCGCAAGCCTTCCCGTCGAAGCCGGTCACGCTGATCGTGCCGTGGCCGCCCGGCGGCTCGACGGACATCGTGATGCGCGCGCTTGCCGAGGCGACGCAGAAGTATCTCGGGCAGCCGGTCGTCGTCGAGAACAGGCCCGGCGCGGGAGGAACGCTCGGCGCGGTGGCGATGCTCAAGGCCCAGCCCGACGGCTACACCATCACGCAGATTCCGCTCGGCGTGTTCCGCGTGCCGCACCTGCAGCCCACGCCTTACAACCCGCTCACCGACCTCACGTATATCGCGGGCGTGTCCGGCTACACGTTCGGCGTGGTCGTGCGCACCGACGCGCCCTGGAAGACGTGGGGCGATTTGGTGGCGTTCGCGAAGGCGAACCCGGACAAGATCGCCTACGGCACCCCGGGCGCGAACACCAGCCTGCACATCACGATGGAGGAGATCGGGTACACGCAGGGCATCAAGTGGACGCACGTCCCGTACAAGGGCAACGCCGAGAACATGGCCGCCCTGCTCGGCGACCACATCAACGTCGCGGCCGACGCCACCGGCTGGGGCGCGCACGTCGACGCCGGCAAGATGCGCCTGCTCGTCACCTGGGGCGCGCAGCGCACCAAGCGCTGGCCGAACGTCCCCACGCTCAAGGAGCTCGGCTACGGGATCGTCTCGAACTCGCCCTACGGGATCGCTGGTCCCAAGGGGATGGACCCGCAGGTCGTGAAGGTGCTGCACGACGCGTTCAAGAAGGGCATGGAAGACCCGATCCATCTGCAGGCGCTCGAGAAGTACGACCAGGAGCTCGTCTACATGTCGAGCGAGGACTACGCGAAGTTCGCCCGCGACACGTTCAACGCCGAGAAGGCCACCATGGAGCGCCTCAAGGCGCAGATGAAATAGGCGCGCGCCGAACGTGACCGTGCCGAAGCCTTTGCCTCCGGGGCGCATCGCGGAGAACGTGATGCACTTCGCGCGCGTCCTGCGAGGCGCGGGGCTTCCGGTCGGGCCGAACAAGGTCATCGACGCGCTCGCCGCGCTGCAGATCGCGGGCGTCGCGCGGCGCGAGGATTTCTACTGGACGCTCGCCTCGGTGTTCCTCGACCGGCGCGAGCAGTTCGAGATCTTCGACCAGGCGTTCCACATCTTCTGGCGCGACCCGCGCATGCTCGAGCGCGTGATGGCGCTCTTCCTGCCGAGAGTCGAAGGGCGCACCGGGCAGGAGCCGCCGCCCCCGCCCGCGCGGCTCGCCGAAGCGCTGCTGCCGAACGCGAAGGAGCCGGAGCGGCCGCAGGCGCAGGAGGAAGAGGTCGAGATCGACGCCGCGTTCACGTTCTCGGAACGCGAGGTGCTGCAGCACGCGGACTTCGAGACCATGTCGAACGCCGAGCTGGCGCAAGCGAAACGGATGATCGCGGAGCTGCGGCTGCCGATTCCCGAAGTCCCGACGCGCCGCCTGCAGGCCGATCCGCGCGGGCCGCTCATCGACCTGCGCCGCAGCCTGCGCGCCGCGATGTGCTACGGCGGCGACGTGATTCCGCTCGAGCGCCGCTCGCAGGCCGACCGCCATCCGCCGCTGGTCGTGCTGTGCGACATCTCCGGGTCGATGAGCCGCTATTCGCGGATGTTCCTGCATTTCATGCACGCGATCACCAACGACCGCGACCGCGTGCACACGTTCGTCTTCGGCACGCGGCTCACCAACGTCACGCGCAACCTGCGCCATCGCGACGTCGACGTCGCGCTGAAGTCGGTGAGCGACGCGGTGGCAGACTGGTCAGGGGGCACGCGCATCGGCGTGTGCCTCAAGGAATTCAACCTGCGCTGGTCGCGCCGGGTGCTCGGCCAGAACGCGGTGGTGCTCATGATCACCGACGGGCTCGACCGCGACCCCGGCGTCGGGCTCGGCGCAGAAACGGAGCGGCTGCACAAGTCGTGCCGCCGGCTCATCTGGCTGAACCCCCTGCTCCGCTACGAAGGATTCGAGCCGCGCCCCGCAGGCGTGCGCATCATGCTGCCGCATGTCGACGAGTTCCTGCCGGCGCACAACATCAAGAGCCTGGTCGAGCTGGGCCGCACGCTCGCGCGCGAGCCTGCGCGCCGACGCGACGGCCCGAAGCGCGCCCGGCTCGCCGCATAACGCCGCGCACACGGCACACCACCCACGAGGATCGACGCCATGGAAATGACAGGCGAGCAGTTCATCCCGCTCCCGCAGCAGAAAGTGTGGGAGGCGCTCAACGACCCGGAGATCCTCAAGTCGAGCATCGCCGGATGCGAGTCGATCGACAAGGTCTCCGACAACGAATACAAGGTTGCGCTCACCGCAGCGGTGGGGCCGGTCAAGGCCAAGTTCGCGGGCAAGCTGCTGCTCTCCGATCTCGATCCGCCGCACTCCTACGCGATCGCGTTCGAGGGCTCGGGCGGTGCAGCCGGCTTCGGCAAGGGCGGTGCGCGCGTGAACCTCGCCCCCGAAGGCGCCGGGACCAAGCTCGCCTATGCCGCGAACGCGCAGGTCGGCGGCAAGCTCGCCCAGGTCGGCTCGCGCCTCATCGACGGCGTCGCGAAAAAGATGGCCGACGACTTCTTCAAGACGTTCGTCGCACGGATCGCGCCGGCCGAGGCCGTGGCGCCCGCCGCGCCTGTCCCGGCGGAGGCGAAAGAGCCCGCCTTCAACCCGATCTGGATCGTCGCGGCCATCATCCTCGCCCAGTTCATCCTGTTCTATCTCCTCGGGGGCGGCCGCTAGCCGGACGCACGAGCGGGCACCGTGCTACGCCGGAAACGCGCACGGACCGATCTGCAGCGCGAGGACCTCGATCTCGCGTCGGCCGTCGCCGACATGCGGCAGGTCGCGGAGCAGGCGTTCTCGCGCATGGCGGGCGCGCCGCTGCTCGCCGGCAACCGCGTGTCGCTGCTCGGCGAGGTGCCGCAGCACTTCGCCGCGTGGCTCGAAGCGATCCGCGGCGCGCGCCGTTCGATCTTCCTCGAGTGCTACATCTTCGCCGACGACGAGGTCGGCCGGCAGTTCGCGGAGGCGCTCGCCGCCAAGGCGCGCGAGGGCGTCGCGGTGCGCGTCGTCTACGACTGGCTCGGCGGCATCCGCGCCACGTCGGCCCGCCTCGTGCGCTCGATGACCGACGCCGGCGTCGAAGTCCGCGCCTTCAATCCGTTCCGGCTCGACAGCCCGTTCGGCTGGCTCTCGCGCGATCATCGCAAGTCGCTCGCGGTGGACGGGCGCATCGCGTCGGTCACCGGTGCGTGCCTCTCCGCGCGCTGGCTCGGCAACCCGAAAAGCGGCGTGCCGCCGTGGCGCGACAGCGGCGTGACGGTCGAAGGGCCCGCGGTCGCCGAGTTCGAGCGCGCGTTCGCGGAGGTCTGGGCGGCGACCGGCGCACCGCTTCGCGCGAGCGACCTGACGCCGATCGAGTCGATCGCGGAAGCAGGCGACACCGCGCTCCGAGTGATCGCCACGATGCCGAACACCGCGGGCCTCTATCGCCTCGACCAGCTGGTCGCGTCGATCGCGCGCGAGCGCCTCTGGCTCGCGGACGCCTATTTCGTCGGCACGCCGCTCTACGTGCAGACGCTGCGCGCCGCGGCGGCCGACGGCGTCGACGTGCGCCTGCTCGTTCCCGGCGCGAGCGACCTGCCG
>JALOSW010000141.1 GCA_025458245.1 Burkholderiales bacterium | reverse complement strand
ATGCAGTCGTTGCAGATGCGGTGGCCGGTTCCCGCCGCCATCGGGTTGTCGAGCGTGATCACCGCGAGCGCGGCGATCGCGCGGCCCTCGCTCTTCAGCTGCTGGAACTCGGAGATCTTCTCTTCGAGCGGACAGCCGGCGAGGGTGACTCCGAACGGACTCTTCTTGAACGCAGGCGGCGCGGCGGCGCCCGGCGCCGCTTTCTCGCGCAGGCCCTTCGCGCAGGAATCCTTGCCCTGGGCGTGGCACCAGATGCAGTAGTTGGTCTGGTCGAGGGCGCCGACGAGATCCGTGCCCGCGTCAGTGAGGTTGAAGCCCTCGCGATGCCGCTCGTGACCGGCGGCGATGCGGAACGTCGTCGCGCCGTCGAGCGGCTGCCGCTCGACGTGCGGCAGCAGATCGCTCGGGTCGACCTTGCCGGGCTGCTTGAAGAGCACGCCGGCGCGATGGCGCTCCCGGCCTGCGTCGGTGAAGAGCGCCCAGGCGGCGTAGCGGAGCGCGAGATCGAGGTCCTCGGCGTGATCGGCCTCGTGGCCCATCCAGTCGGTGACCGCGTGCGCGAATTTCAGTTCGTCGAAGTCGGCGCCGAGCCGCCGGGCGAGCGCTGCTTCGAGCGCCGCGCCGTCGAAAGTCGCCGCATCGGCCGGCTTGTACTTCGCCACGGCCTTGCGCTGCACGAACTGACGCTTGACCGAGTAGATCGGCGCGAGGACATCGTGGCGTTCGGCGAGCGCGAGCACCTCGTCTGCGATCCCGAAGAGCTGCGACAGGAACCGCTCGAGATGCGGGCCGACCGCCAGGATCAGCGCCGATTCGCTTTTCGCGTCGAGGGCGGCCGGGTCGGCGCGCGCTGCGAGCAGGCGTTCATGCAGCGGCGCGTCGGCGGCGGCGAGGAATTCGAGAAAGCGCGCGTCGAGACGGACGAGGCCGTCGCGGGCGTAGAGGTCGCGGAACGCGAAGCCGAAGGCGAGGTCGAGCGCGGCGCCGCCTTCGTAGGCAGGGGTGCTCACCGCTCGATATGGCCGAACTTGTCTTTGACGTCCTTCCACTGGTCGGCGTCAGGCAGCGGCTCTTTCTTGTCGGTGATGCTCGGCCAGGCGCGCGCCAGCTCGGCGTTGAGCGCGGTGAAGTCGCGCTGGCCCTCGGGCACGTCCTCCTCGGCGTAGATCGCGTTCACCGGGCACTCGGGGATGCACACCGCGCAGTCGATGCACTCGTCCGGGTCGATGACGAGCATGTTCGGGCCTTCGCGAAAGCAGTCGACGGGGCAGACGTCGACGCAGTCGGTGTACTTGCACTTGATGCAGGATTCGGTGACGACGTGGGTCATGGCGGTTCCAGGAGGATCGGAGCGGCCGGTGCGGGGCGGTTGCATCCCGCACGCATCCGTGTTCAGAATTCACTGAATTCGGTGCCGCCTGGCCGGACGAAACGAGGGGTGAAATGTTAACGGAATCGAGGCGTCATTTCAAACTCGGGACGCGCATCGCGGCCCGGGGCGATGCGCTCATAACCGCGACCGATTCAAGGGTATCCAAGTGACGCCGGGGCGCAAGAGCCGCACGGTGCGAAAGGCGGTCCCGGCGCGCTCGCGCAAGCCCAAGCGCGACGCCGAGGCGACGCGCGAGCGCATCTTCGCGGCGGCAACGCGGGAGTTCGCCTCGCACGGCTTCGGCGGGGCGCGCGTGGACCGCATCAGCAAACGGGCGAAGACCTTCGACCGGATGCTGTATTACCACTTCGGCAACAAGGAACAGCTCTTCCGGGTGGTCCTGGAGGGCGCGTACGAGGATCTCTGGGCCGCCGAGGAGCGTCTCGACCTCGCGCGCGCCGACCCGGTGGCGGGGCTCCGCGAGCTGATCGCATTTACCTGGCAGTACTACGTGGATCATCCCGAGTTCATCCGCCTTCTGAACAGCGAGAACCTGCAGCAGGGACGGAACGTCCGCCGCTCGACGCGCGTCGGCAAGCTCTCGTCGCCTTTCATCCGCATCATCTCCGATCTGCTCGCGCGCGGCGCGAAAGAGGGGGTGTTCCGGTCGGGCGTCGATCCGCTCAAGCTCTACATCACCATCGCCGCGCTCGGTTATTTCTACGTCTCGAACCGCTACACGCTCACCCACTTCCTCGGCGCGGATCTCATGGGGGAGAAGGCGCGCAAGGCCTGGCTAGCGCACATCACCGACGTGGTGCTCGCGTCGATCGCGGCGGCGTGACGACAGGCGACGCCGACGGAATTCCGGACGTCGCCTCGGCGGCGCGCCGGGGGCCCCGCCCCGACCCGTTGCGGTCGATCCCGCGGCGCACCACGCCGGAGCCGTATTGACACCCCGGCGAGCGCCCGGCCAGAATCGCCACAATTAAGAATTCACTGAATAATCGTTGCCGCACCGCGCTCGGCTGCGGGGACGCGCAGGAGGAGAGGACGTGTACTTGCGACCGGAGTCGGTGGACGAGGCGCTCGCCGCGCTCGCCGCGCGTCCGCTCACCGTGCTCGCCGGCGGGACCGACTTCTATCCGGCGCGCGTCGGCAGGCCGATCACCGAGGACGTTCTCGACATCTCCCGGCTCGCGGAGCTGCGCGGGATCCGGGACGAAGGGCGCAACTGGCGCATCGGCGCCCTCACGACCTGGACGGACGTCGCCCGCGCGGCGCTCCCGCCCGTTTTCCGGGCGCTGCAGCAGGCGGCCCGAGAAGTGGGCGGCGTGCAAATCCAGAACGCGGGGACCGTCGCGGGGAATCTTTGCAACGCTTCGCCCGCGGCCGACGGCGCGCCGGCGCTCATGTCGCTGGGGGCGCAGGTCGAGTTGCGGCGTGCCGACGCCACGCGCACCGTGCCGCTCACCGACTTCGTGGTCGGCAATCGCGCCACCCAGCGCGGCGTGGAAGAGCTCGCAACCGGCATTCTGGTGCCGAAGTGGGCGGCGCAGGACCGCCATTCGGCGCGGTCGGTGTTCCTCAAGCTCGGCGCGCGGCGCTACCTCGTGATCTCGATCGTGATGGTGTCGCTCGCGATGGAAATCTCGCCGACCGGGAAGATCACCCGCTGCGGCATCGCCGTGGGCGCTTGCGCGCCGGTCGCCAAGCGGCTGACCGCGCTGGAGAAGAAGCTCCTCGGCAACCGGCTCACGCCCGAGGTCGCTGCGATTCCTGCGCCGGAGCATCTCGCGGCGCTCGCCCCGATCGACGACGTGCGCGCGACCGCCGACTACCGGCGCGATGCGGCGCTGGAGCTCGTCCGGCGCGGGCTGGCCGAGCTTGCGGCCGAGGCGGGCGAGGGGATGGACTGGTCGTGAACGCCCCCTGCGCGGACGTCGTGGAGATCCTTCTCGTCGTCAACGATGAGCCGGTGGCGGTGCTCGCGCCGCCCGCCGATCGACTCGCCGACCTGCTCCGCGAGCGCCTCGGCCTCACGGGCACCAAGATCGGCTGCAATGCGGGCGATTGCGGCGCGTGCACGGTGCTTCTCGATGGCCAGCAGGTCTGCGCGTGCCTGGTCCCGGCGGTGCAGGCGGACGGTCGACGCGTGACGACCGTGGAGGGCCTCGCCCGCGACGGCAAGCTCGATCGCCTGCAGCGCGCGTTCCTCGCGCACGGCGCGGCGCAGTGCGGGATCTGCACCCCGGGGATGCTGCTGGCCGCGACGGATCTCCTTGCGCGCACGCCGCAGCCGACCGCAGCCGAGGTCGAGGACGCGCTCGGCGGCGTGCTGTGCCGCTGCACCGGCTATCGGAAGATCGTCGACGCCGTGCTCGCTGCGGCGAGCGGCGATGTCGCGATTACCGCGCCCGCCGCGGGCAATGCCGTCGGGGCGCGCGCGCCGAAGACCGACGGCGCCGCGAAGCTCAACGGCGCGGAAAGGTACGGTGCCGATTGGGCCCCGGTGACGGCGCTGTGGCTGCGCACGATCCGCTCGCCGCACGCGCGTGCGCGGTTTCGCATCGGCGACACCGCGCCGCTGCTCGCGAAGCACCCGGGCCTCGCGACGGTGGTGACGGCAAGAGACGTCCCCGTGAACAGCTTCGGCATCTTCCCCGACGTGAAGGATCAGCCGGTGCTCGCCGATGGCGAGGCCCGCTTTCGCGGGGAGGCGGTACTGTGCCTCGTCGGGGAGCAAGAGGCGATCGCCCACATCCCGGAAAGCGAGATCCCGATCGAGTGGGAGCCGCTCGCGCCCGCGGCCGACCTCGACACGGCGCTCGCGGCGGCGGCGCCGATCCACGCCGCGAAGGCCGACAACGTGCTCGTCCGCGGCCGCGTGACGAAAGGCGACGTCGATGGGGCGCTCGCCGCGGCGCCGCTCGTCGCCGAGGGCGAGTTCACGACGAGCTATGTCGAACACGCCTACATCGAGCCCGAGGCGGGCTACGCCGAGCCGTTCGTCGAAAGCGGCGTGGAGCGCATCCGGATCTTCGCGTGCACGCAGACGCCCTACATGGATCGCGACGAGATCGCGCGCATACTCGGCCTTCGCGCGTCGCAAGTTCATATCGTGCCCTCCGCGGTCGGCGGCGGCTTCGGCGGCAAGCTCGACATCGCGATCCAGCCGCTGCTCGCGGTCGCGGCGTGGAAGCTGAGACGGCCGGTTCGCGGCGTTTACACTCGGCCCGAGTCGCTCGCGTCCACGACCAAGCGCCATCCGGCGCGGATGAAGGCCCGCTTCGCGTGCGATCGCGAGGGCCGCCTCGTCGCCGCCGATTTCTTCGGCGACTTCAACACGGGCGCCTATGCATCGTGGGGCAACACGGTGGCAAACCGGGTGCCGATCCACGCGTCCGGTCCCTATGCGGTGCCGAACGTGCGGGCGCTGACCCGCGCCGTCTACACGAACGGTCCGATCGCCGGGGCGTTCCGCGGCTTCGGCGTGCCGCAGTCGACCATCGTTCACGAGGCGCTGCTCGACGAACTGGCGCAAAAGGCCGGTATCGATCGCCTGGAGTTCCGTCATCGCAACGCACTGCGGGCGGGTCAGGCGACGGCGACCGGGCAAGTGATCGAAGCGAGCGCAGGGCTCGTCGCCTGCCTCGACGCGCTCCGGCCGAAATGGCAGGGCGCGACGGCCGCGGCCGAGGCATTCAACGGCGCGCAGAGGAAGCGGGTCGGGCTCGCAGGCAGGCGACGCGGCGTCGGCATCGCCTGCATGTGGTACGGCATCGGCAACACCGTGATCGCCAACCCGTCGACGATGCGAGCGGGTCTGCGGGCGGACGGGCGAATTCTTTTCTACAACGGCGCGGTCGATATCGGACAGGGATCGAACACCATCCTCGTGCAGGTGCTCGCCGACGCGCTGGGGCTACCGATGGGCGCGATCGATTTCGTCATGGGCGACACCGATCTCACGCACGACGCGGGCAAGACATCGGCGTCGCGGCAGGCGTTCGTGTCGGGGAACGCGGCGCGGCTCGCGGGCGCGCAACTCCGCCAGCGCATGATCAATCTCGTCGAAGCGCGCCCGGATGCGACGCTGCGCCTCGAGCCGGGCCGGCTCGTCGCCGAAGACGCGGATGGCGTGAAGCACATCGACCTCGGCGAGCTGCCGCGAGACGCACGGGGCGACGTGCTCTTCGGCGAGGGGACCTTCAATCCGCCGACCGTCCCGCTCGACGCCGACGGGCAAGGCGTTCCCTACGCGACCTACGCGTTCGCAGCGCAGATGGCGGAGGTGGAAGTCGATCTCGCGCTCGGCACCACGAAAGTGCTGCGCATCACGGCCGCGCACGATGTCGGCCGGGCGATCAACCCGACGCAGGTCGAGGGCCAGATCCACGGCGGCGTCGCGCAGGGCCTCGGGCTCGCACTGATGGAGGAGTATCACGCGGGCCGCACCGAGAACCTGCACGACTACCTGATTCCGACGTTCGGCGACGTGCCTCCGATCGACGTGATCCTCGTCGAGGATGCCGAGCCGCTCGGCCCCTACGGCGCAAAGGGCGTGGGCGAGCCGGCGCTCGTGCCGACCGCGCCGGCGATCTTCGGCGCGATCCGCCATGCCACGGGCGTGGTGGTGCGCCACGCGCCGGCGACCCCGGCGCGGCTGCGGGCGGCGATCCTCGAGGCGCAGAGATGAAGGGAACCGCAAAAGCGCGAAAGGCGCAAAGGAGCGCAAAGCAGGGCGCGTTACGCTTAGCCGTGACGTCGGCAACTCGGCGTCGAGAACTCGGGCTCTGTTTCGCGACCCTTGGCGTCCTTTGCGCTTTCGCGGTTCCGTTCTAGGAGCCATCCGTGACCACCACCCACGCCGACACGGCCGCGCCCCCCGAGGGCGGCATCCCGAAGCCCGAGGCGGGCAAGATCGTCTGCAACGCCTGCCCCGTGCTTTGCCAGATCACCGAAGGGCGCAGCGGCGCGTGCGACCGCTACGTACGCGAACGCCGCGGGCGTGCTCACCCGCGTGGATCCGCTCGTCCTCACGACGAAGCTCGTGGACGCGCACGGCGAAGCAGTGCCGTTCCTCGCGCGCGAACCCTGGGACGGGCGCAGCGTGGCGGATGCGCCGACGGCGAACGAGGTGTTCGTGACCGGTGTGGGCTCCGGAACGACCTATCCCGACTACAAGCCGGCGCCCTTCATCGTCGCGGCGAGGCGCGACGATGTCGATCTCGTCACCGTGGTCACCGAAGGCATTTTCAGCTACTGCAGCTTCAAGGTGAAGATCGACACCGACCGCTACATCGGGCCGGA
>JALOSW010000140.1 GCA_025458245.1 Burkholderiales bacterium | reverse complement strand
CTGCGCGGCGGTGCTCGCGCGCGGCGACTTCCGCTACTTCGGCGTGATCGGCTCGGACACCAAGCGCAAGACGTTCGCGCGGCGGCTCGCGGAGCGCGGGCTCGACGCAGCCACCGTCGGGCGAATGCGCTGCCCGATCGGCATCGAAGGGCTGAAGAGCAAGGATCCTGCCGTCATCGCGATCGCGGTCGCCGCCGAGTTGCTGCGCGTGCGCGAAGCGACGGCCGCCGCTGCAGCGGACCGCGCATGAGCACCCCCGTCCCGCGACTCGCACTGGCGGGAATCGGCAAGGCGTATCCGTCGGTCGTCGCGAACGCCGACATCGACCTCGCCGTGATGCCTGGCGAGGTGCATGCGCTCCTCGGCGAGAACGGCGCCGGCAAGTCGACGTTGATGAAGATCGTCTACGGCGTGGTGCAGCCCGATGCCGGAGAGATCCGCTGGGAGGGCGAGCCGACCGTGATCGCAACGCCGGCCGACGCGCGCCGCCTCGGCATCGGCATGGTGTTCCAGCACTTCTCGCTTTTCGAGACGCTCACCGTCGCGGAGAACGTGGCCATTGGCCTCGACGAGCACGCATCGCCCCGAGCGCTCGCGCCGCGGATCGTCGCGGTGTCGCATCGCTACGGCCTCGACGTCGATCCCGCGCGGCCGGTGTACTCGCTCTCGGTGGGCGAACGCCAACGAGTCGAGATCGTGCGCGCGCTGCTCGGCCGGCCGAAGCTGCTGATCCTCGATGAGCCGACCTCGGTGCTCACGCCGCAGGCGGCCGAGGCGCTGTTCGTCGTGCTGCGCCAGCTCTCGGAAGAAGGCGTGTCGATCCTGTACATCAGCCACAAGCTCGAGGAGATCCGCGCGCTGGCGGCGCGTGCGACCGTGTTGCGCGGCGGCCGCGTGGTGGCCACGGTCGACCCGCGCGCCGAGTCGCCGGCCGCGCTCGCCCGACACATGATCGGGCGCGAGCTGCCGCCGCCGGTCGCGCGGGCGCCGCATCCGGTCGGGCCCGTGCGCCTTGCTGCCGCGGGGCTGACGCTCGAACCCGAGACGCCCCACGGGACGCGGCTGGAGGACGTGTCGTTCGAGTTGCGCGCCGGCGAGATCCTGGGCATCGCGGGCGTATCCGGCAACGGGCAATCCGAGCTCCTCGCCGCCATTTCCGGAGAGCGCCAGGCGCCGTCGCCGGCGATGCTGCTCCTCGACGGCGAGCCGGCCGGTGCGCTGGGCGCCGGGGCGCGCCGCAAACATGGACTCGCCTACGTGCCGGAGCGGCGACTCGGTCACGCGACCGTGCCCGAGATGTCGCTCGCCGAGAACACGCTCCTCACCGCGCATCGGCGCGGTCTCGTGCAGGGCGGGCTCGTCAGGCGCGATGCGGCGCGGCAGCGCGCCGCCGAAACCATGAAGGCGTTCGACGTGCGCGCAGGCGGGGTGAATGCGGCGGCCGAGAGCCTTTCGGGCGGCAATCTGCAGAAGTTCGTCGTCGGCCGCGAAGTCGCTCTCGCGCCGAAAGTGCTCGTCGTGGCACAGCCGACCTGGGGCGTCGACGTCGGCGCGACCGCCTTCATCCGTGCCGAGCTGGTGCGGCTGCGCGACGCGGGCGCGGCGGTGCTGGTGGTCTCCGAGGACCTGGACGAGCTGCTCGAAGTCTCCGACCGGATCGCGGTGCTGTACCGCGGCCGGCTGACGCCGCCTGTCGACGCGGCCGCGCACGACGCCGAGTCGATCGGACTGCTGATGGGGGGCGCGCATGCTTCGGCTTGAGCTGCGTCCCGCGCCGTCCGCGGCCGCCTCGCTCGCGACGCCGCTCGTCGCGATCGCGCTCACGCTCGTTTCCGGGGCGATCCTGTTCGCGGCGCTGGGGCGCGATCCGGCAGAGGGCTTCCGCGCGTTTTTCGTCGAACCCTCGTCGAGTGCGTACGGCCTCGCGGAGCTGATGCTGAAAGCGGGGCCGCTGATGCTCATCGGCACCGGCCTCGCGATCGGCTACCGCGCGAACGTCTGGAACATCGGCGCCGAAGGCCAGCTCGTTCTCGGCGCCATCGCGGGAACGGGCGTCGCGCTCGCGTTCGACGAGTCCGATTCGCTCCTCGTCCTGCCCGGGATGTTCCTTGCGGGCGCCCTTGCCGGCGCGGCGTGGGCGGCGATTCCCGCGTGGCTGCGTACGCGCTTCAACGCGAACGAGATCCTCACCAGCCTGATGCTCGTCTACATCGCGCAGCTCCTCCTCTCCTGGCTCGTGCACGGGCCGTGGCGCGATCCGCAGGGCTTCAACTTCCCTCAGTCCAAGCTCTTCGCGGAGGCCGCGCTGCTCGCGCCCTGGTTCGAAGGATTGCGCGTCACCAACGCGTTCCTGATCGCGATCGCCGGCGTCGCGATCGGTTGGCTCGTCATCGAGCGGAGCTTTCTCGGCTTCCGCCTGCGCGTGTCCGGCGAGGCGCCCGACGCCGCGCGCTACGCCGGGTTCGACGCGAAGCGCGCCGTGTGGGTCGGCATGCTCGCCGGAGGACTGGCAGCGGGGATCGCGGGGGTCGCGGAAGTTGCGGGACCCGTGGGACAGCTCACGCCGAACGTCTCGCCGGGTTACGGCTTCGCCGCGATCATTGCCGCCTTCGTGGGGCGCCTGCGTCCGATCGGCATCGTCTTTGCGAGCCTGCTGATCGCGCTGCTCTACCTGGGCGGCGAGTCGGCGCAGATTGCGCTGAACCTGCCGGCCGCGATCACCGGCGTGTTCCAGGGAATGCTGCTCATCTATCTTCTCGCCGCGGACGTGCTGATCCGCTATCGGGTGCGCTTCGGGCACCGGCGGGCGCGCGCATGACGCCGCGCCGGTCGATCCGACGCGTCCCGGCCGCGCCGCGCGGCCTCGCGTCGCTCGGCCCCCCGCGGTGAGAACCGGGAGCCCAGCGTGGACTTCCTCGTCGCCATCGTGGTCGCAACCGTTGCCGCCGGCACGCCTCTGGCGCTGGCGGCGCTCGGCGAACTGGTCGCCGAGAAATCGGGCGTCCTGAACCTAGGTGTCGAAGGCATGATGCTCGCGGGCGCCGTCGCCGGCTTCGCCGCCGCAGCGACGACCGGCAATCTCTGGCTCGGCGTCGCCTGCGGCGTCGTTGCGGGCATCGCGCTGTCGTTCGTGTTCGCCGTTGCAGTGGTCACACTGCAGGCGAACCAGGTCGCGACCGGGCTCGCGCTCGCCATCTTCGGCGGCGGCCTGTCCGCGTTCGCAGGGCAGCCGTTCGTGAGCCGGTCGATCGACGGCATCCGCGCCGCGCCGCTGCCCCTCCTCGGCGAGATTCCGGTGCTCGGCCCGCTCGCGTTCTCGTTCGATCCGCTCGTTTACGTCTCGCTCGCCCTGTTCGGCGCGGTGGCCTGGTTCCTCTGGCGTACCCGCGCGGGGCTGGTGCTGCGCGCAGTCGGCGAATCGCCGGAAGTCGCGCATGAGGTCGGTTACCCCGTGGCGCGGATCCGCTATGCCGCGACGCTCTTCGGCGGCGCGATGGCGGGGCTCGCGGGCGCGTACCTCTCGCTCGCCTACACGCCGCTCTGGGTCGAGGGGCTCACCGCAGGCCGGGGCTGGATCGCGCTCGCGCTCGTCGTGTTCGCCACCTGGCGGCCGGCGCGCGTGCTGGCCGGGGCGTACCTCTTCGGCGGCGTCACCGTGCTTCAGTTCCACGCGCAGGGCTTCGGAGTCGAGGTGCCGTCGCAGCTTCTCTCGGCGCTGCCCTACATTGCGACCATCGGGGTGCTGGTGATCATTTCCCGCGATGCCGCGATGGTGCGCCTCAACGCGCCGGCGTCGCTCGGCAAGCCCTTCCACGCCGGCGACTGAGTTCGCCGCGCTACAATCGCGCCGCCGTCCTGCCAACCCCCTTCGTCGAGGAGCGTCCATGCGCCCGCGCAGTTCCTTTCGTGTCGTCCGGTTCGCCGCCGCAGCGGCTCTCGGTCTCGCGCTCGCCGCGGGCGCGCAGGCGCAGGAGCCGCTGAAGATCGGCCTCGTATACGTGAGCCCGGTCGGCGACGCGGGCTGGACTTACCAGCACGATCTCGCGCGCAAGGCGATCGAGCAGAAGTTCGGCAACAAGGTGCAGGTGAAATACGTCGAGAGCGTCGCGGAGGGCGCCGATTCGGAGCGCGTCATCCGCGAGCTCGCGCAGAGCGGCCACAAGCTCATCTTCGCCACGTCGTTCGGCTACATGAACCCGACCATCAAGGTCGCGAAGGGTTTCCCGAACGTCGCGTTCGAGCACGCCACCGGCTACAAGACCGACAGGAACGTGGCCATCTACAACGCGCGCTTCTACGAGGGCCGCTACCTGGCGGGGGTCGTCGCGGGCAAGCAGACCAGGTCGAACGTCCTCGGCTATGTCGCCGCGTTCCCGATCCCGGAAGTGCTCCAGGGCATCAACGCCTTCACGCGGGGCGCGCGCTCGGTGAACCCGAAGGCCGAGGTCAAGGTGATCTGGACCAACTCGTGGTACGACCCGGGCAAGGAGCGCGAGGCGGCGATGACCCTGATCTCGCAGGGCGCCGACGTGCTCACCCATCACACCGACTCGACCGCCACGGTGAAAGCCGCGGACGAGAAGGCCGTCTATGCGATCGGCTACCACTCCGACATGTCGAAGTTCGGCCCGAAGGCGCATCTCACCGCGAGCACGCACGACTGGACGAACTACTACCTCGAGACGACGCAGAGAGTGCTCGACGGCAAGTGGAAGTCGGGCGCGGTGTGGGGCGGCATCAAGGATGGCTACGTGAAGCTCGCGCCGATGAACCCGGTCGTCTCGAAGGAGACGCAGGATCTCGTCAAGAAGCTCGAGGGCGAGATCGTCGCGGGCAAGCTGCACCCCTACGCCGGACCGGTGAAGGACAACGCCGGCAAGGAGCGCGTGCCGGCGGGCAAGACGATGACCGACGACGAGATGCAGAAGATGGACTACTACGTCGAGGGCGTGCAGGGCAAGCTGCCGAAGTGACCCCGAGAACCGCAAAAGCGCGAAGGCCGCAAAGGGTCGCGAAGGAGCCAGGTTTGCATGATGGCCGGCCATAGCCGCAGCTCTGAAAGTCGTGGCGCACCCTATCGGTCGCTCCCCATACGGACAGGTTTCTTTGGCGTTCCTTTGCGTCCTCTGCGCTTTTTCGGTTCCGCTTTGCCGTAGATCTTGTCCAAGACCCTGCTGCTCAAGAACGCCCTCCTCGTCGCCACCATGGACGACGCGGGGCGCGAGATCGCCGACGGGGCGGTGCTCGTTCGCGGCAACGAGATCGCCGCAGTCGGGCGCGCCGACGAGATTTGCTCGGTTGCGGACGAGGTGATCGACCTTGCCGGGCACGTGGTGATCCCGGGGCTCGTCAATACCCACCATCACTTCTTCCAGACGCTCACGCGCGCGCTGCCCGGCGCCCAGGACGCGGAGCTCTTCGGCTGGCTCACGCGCCTGTATCCGGTCTGGACCGGCATCACGCCGGAGATGATGCGCGTGTCGAACCTGACCGCGATGGCCGAGCTGCTCGCCTCCGGGTGCACGACCTCCAGCGACCACCTCTACCTCTATCCGAACGGCTCGCGGCTCGAGGACTCGATCGACGCCGCGCGCGAGATCGGCATCCGCTTTCATGCGTGCCGCGGCGCGATGACGCTCGGCGAATCGCAGGGAGGACTGCCGCCCGATCGCCTCACCGAGCGCGAGGATTTCGTGCTCGCCGACATGCAGCGCGTGGTGGAGACGCATCACGACGCGTCGCGGCTCGCGATGCTGCGCGTCGCGCTCGCGCCCTGTTCGCCGTTCACCGTCACCAACGACCTGATGCGCGAGGCGGCGCGCATGGCGCGCCACTATGGCGTTCGCCTGCATACGCATCTCGCGGAGAACGACAACGACGTCGCTTATACCCGCGAGCATTACGGCTGCACGCCCACGCAGTACTGCGAGCAGCTCGGCTGGCTGGGCGACGACGTCTGGCACGCGCACTGCGTGAAGCTCGACGATCACGGCATCGCCCGGTTCGCCGCGACCGGGACCGGCGTCGCGCACTGCCCGACGTCGAACATGCGCCTCGCGTCGGGCATCGCGCCCGTGCGCCGGATGATGGATCGCGGCGTGCGCGTCGGGCTCGGCGTCGACGGCAGCGCATCCAACGATTCCGGCGGGCTGCTCGCCGAGGCGCGCCAGGCGATGCTCCTTCAGCGCGTGGGGCTCGGCCCCGCGGCGATGACGGCGCGCGAAGCGCTGCGGCTCGCCACGCGCGGCGGCGCCGCGGTGCTGGGGCGGGACGACATCGGCGCGATCGCTCCCGGACTGGCCGCCGACGCGCCGCCGCGCGCCTCGCTCGTCATGGTGAACGGTCGGGTCCTCGTCCGCGGCGGCTCGTTCGTGCATTTCGACGAGTCGGCGCACGCCGCGCGCCACAACCGTCTCTCTCTCGCTCTCGCCGGGGCGGCGCGCTGAGCGGACCGCCAGGAGATCCACGATGAAACCCGACACCCCGCCCGCCGGCGCCGACGCGCTCGCGCTCTCGCTCGTCCGCGACGATCTGCTCTTTCGCCTGCAGCGCCGCGTCGGGCTCATCCCCTCCGGCGGACTCGGCGTGGTCCGCCGCGCGGTCTTCTGGTCGATGCTCGCCTGGCTGCCCGTCGCGGTCTGGGCATGGTACCGGGGACGCGTGGCCGTCCCGCCGGTCGACGACTCGCTGCTCGCCCACTATGGGGTGCATGCGCGCTTCCTCGTCGCCGTGCCGCTCTTCATCGTCGCGGAAGGGATGGCGCACGCGTTCACGACGCGGATGCTCCCGTACTTCGTGACGTCGGGACTGGTTCCCGAGGCGGCGCGGCCCGCGTTCCGGCAGGCGCTCGCCGACACGGCGCGCCTTCGCAACGCGACGCTGCCCTGGATCGCGATCCTCGCGATCGTGATCGCGACGCTCACCGCCGCCAACGTTCCGACCGAAGTCCACCAGGTCAACTGGGCGGTCGAGGGCGAAGGCAGCGCGAGACATCCCGGGTTCGGCGCGTGGTGGCTGCTCTATGTCGGTCGCGGCGTCTTCCTCACGCTGCTGCTCGGCTGGGTCTGGCGCGTGGTGCTGTTCTTCGTGCTGTTCCGGAAGATCGCGCGGCTCGACCTGTCGATCGTGCCGACACATCCCGACCGCAACGGCGGGCTCGGCTTCCTGGCGCGCTTTCCCGTCGTGTTCGTCCCCGTGGTGTTCGCGATCGCGTCCGTGTTCGCCTCGGCATGGGCGCACGACGTCGTCTACCACCAGCTGTCGGTGCGGGACCTGCAATGGGAGATGGTGGCGTTCGTCGTCGTCGTGCTGGCGGTGTTCCTCTCGCCGGTCGTGGTGTTCGCCAAGGCGCTCTCGCGCGCGCGAAGGCCGGAAGCTGAACGACGACGCCGTGCTCGGCGCGCCGGAGCTCGGCCCGGTGGCCGACACCGTGGCGATGTACGAGGCGGTCGCGCGGATGAGTCCGTTGCTGGTCTCGAAGCAGTCCGTGGCGCCGCTCGTCCTCGCCGCGCTGGTCCCGATGCTCGCGCTGATGTCGCTCCAGATCCCGGTGGTGGAGCTCGTGAAGCGGCTGGTCGGTGCGCTGCTCTGATCGGCGCCGGCGCCGCTATCGAAGGCGGACCCTCGCGAGCACCCACGCTCCGATCACGAAAAAGATTCCGAGCGACACCATCGCGACGCGCGGATTGCCCGTCGCGGTGCTCACGAGACCGAAGACGAGCGGGCCGAGGGCCGTCGAGACCTTGCCGACCAGGCTATGAAAGCCGAAGTACTCGGCGGCCCGCTCGGTGGGCACCATGCGTGCGAACATCCCCCGCAGCAGCGACTGCGTCGAGCCGACCACGAGCCCGAGGAGGATGGCGAGCGTGCGTGCCACCCAGTCGCCACTCGCCCACCCCATGATGCCGAGCGCCACGGCCCAGATCGCGAGCGTCACGTAAACCGCGCCGCGCCGTGACCAGCGGTCGCCGAGCCACCCGAACGCGATCGTCGAGGGCAGCGCAATGGCGTTGAAGAGGAGCGTCAGCGCGAGCAACGTCTGGACATCGAGGCCGAAGGTCGTTTTCAGGAAGATCGGCGTGAAGAGCGCGATGGTCACGACCGCGTCGTTGATCAGATAAAACGCCAGCAGGAACTTCGGGACCTCCACGTCGCGCCGCCAGCCGCGGACCGTCGCGAGGACGCGCCGATACGCTTGGCCGATGCCGGCGTCCTCTTTCCGCTGCGGCCCGGCGGGCAGGCGCACGAGGGCAGGCAGAGCGAGCACCAGGAAGAACGCCCCCGTCACGAGGAACGACTTCGCGAACGTGCTCGCGTTCGCCTCCGTGATCCCGCCGCTCGTCAGCGGCAGGGTGGCGAGGAACACTGCGATGCCGCCCAGGTATCCGAGACCCCATCCCAGGCCCGAGATGCGCGCCGCGCGCTCCGGCGAAGCGATGGTCGGCAGGTACGAGTCGTAGAGACCGGTGGCGACCATGTAGCCGAGATGCGCGACGAAGAAGAGCGCGGCGCCGAACAGCACGTCGCCCTTGCCCACCAGCATCATCAGCGACGTGGCGACGGCGCTCGCGAGGGTGGCGAGGGCGAGAAGCCGCTTGCGATTCCCGGAAACGTCCGCAACCGCGCCCAGGAGCGGCCCGAGCAACCCCGCTGCGACGAGCGGCAGGGCGACCGTCATGCCCCAGATCGCGTCGCCCGCGGCAGAATCGCCGGCGACGAACGAGCGGAAGTACACCGCGTACGCGACCGACGGAATCATCAGGATGTAGGCCGAGCTCGCCACGTCGTAGAGAATCCACGACGCGATGGCGCCCCTGTCGGCCTTGTCCTCGGCGTGTGCGGCGATCGCGGCGGTCAAAGTGCGGTCGTTCCCTGCCGGATGCGCGTGACGCTAGCGGCCGCTCGCGTGGAAGTCGCCGCGCGGATCGCCGGCAGGTCGGGCGAGACGCGGTTCCGGCGGTGCGTCGGCAGGCAGGGATGCAAGGCCATGCCGCGAGATTATCAAAGCTATGCGCGCCGGGCATCGTCCGCGCGGGGCGTGCCTCGTCCCGCAAGACAAGGATCCCGCCCAGTCCCGCGAGAACGAGACGCGCGCGTGGAAAGCCTGCGTCCCGGCCCGGGCGCTCCAGCGCTCGCCGGGTCGAGTCGCCGGCGTCTCCCGGGCGGTCAGGCAATCATGATTTGATCAGGCGGAATCCGGTACCCTCGGCGCTCGGTTACCCACGGAGATCATCCATGCCAGACCAGTCGTTCAGCCGCCGCGCCCGGGCCGTCGCCCTGGCCGGAACGGCCGCCTGCCTCGTCGCTCTCGCCGCCGGTTGCGCCCAGACGCCGAAGCCGCTCGAGATCACCCAGGAAACTCGGCAGACGATCGCGACAGTGCAATCGATCGACCAGGCCACGCGCGTCGTGACGTTGCGCGACGCCGCCGGAAAGACCACCGCGGTTCAGGCGGGCCCCGACGTGCGCAACCTTGCCCAGGTCAAGCCCGGCGACCGCGTGGTCGTGAGCTTCCAGGAGGCGCTGCTTGCCGAGGTCGTCAAGAAGGGAACGGGAAGCGCCGACTTGAGCGCGGCGGCCGTGCGCGCCGACCCCGGCCAGCGCCCCGGCGTCGGCGTCGCCGAGCAGGTGCGCATTCCGGTGAAGGTCTACGCGGTCGATCCGGCGCAGAACACGGTCGAAGTGACCGGACCGCGCGGGTACAACACGCTGTTCCGGGTGAAGGACCCGAAAGTGCAGGCCTTCATCCGCGGCCTCAAGGCCGGAGACGAAGTGGAAATCACGTACCGCGAAGCGATGGCGATCGCGGTCGAGCCCGCGAAGTAGGCAGGCTCCGGCACTCGGACGCGCGCGGCGGCTCGCTCCGCGCGGTGCGGGAGAAGAAAGGCCCGGCGCGGGTGCGCCGGGCCCGCGCCGCGCCGCCCCATCGCGGCTGGAAGAGAGAGGTCGATCTCGATGGAACATCACGTTCGCTGGGCGAGCTGGCTCAGGCTGCTCGTCGTCGTGCCGCTCTTGGCAGCGGCGTCCGCGTTCGCGCAGGACGCGAAGCCCTTTTCCAAGGAGCAGCTCGACCAGATGCTCGCGCCGATCGCGCTGTATCCGGACTCGCTGCTGTCGCAGGTGCTGATGGCTTCCACGTACCCCGCGGACGTCGCCGAGGCGGTGGCCTGGTCGAAAGCCAATCCGAAGCAAACGGGCGATGCGGCGGTGAAGGCGGTCGAGTCGAAGCCGTGGGACCCGAGCGTGCAGTCGCTCGTCGCGTTTCCGCAGGCGCTCGCGATGATGGGCGAGAAGCCCGACTGGGTGCAGACGCTGGGCGACGCCTTCCTCGCGCAGCCCGAAGACGTGATGAACTCGGTGCAGACCCTGCGCGCGGCC
>JALOSW010000029.1 GCA_025458245.1 Burkholderiales bacterium | reverse complement strand
CACTTCGCCGAACTCATCGCCCTGAAGGTTCGCGACCTTCAAGCCGATCAGGTCGGCCCAGTAGTACTCGCCTTCCGCCGTCTCGGGGAGCGCATCGCGAGGCACCGCGACTTCCATCCCCTTCAACTCCGCCGCCCGCTCCCGGTCGGCGACCCCTTCGAGGAGCGCCACGACCTGTCCCGAGTGCACGGCCGCTTCGGTGACCGCCACCTCGCGCCATTCGCCGCCGCGTCCGAGCCACCAGCGCGCGTGGCGAGCCGGTCACCCGGCCCATCACGATGAGATTACTGCGCGGCCTGCTTGGCAAACTGCTTCACGAGGCGCGTGACCGTCGGCGACATCTGCGCGCCCTGCCCCTGCCAGTAGGTGAGGCGATCCATCGCGACGCGCAGCGACTCGCGGCCCTCGGGAGCCTTCGGGTCGTAGAAGCCGACGCGCTCGATGAAGCGGCCGCCCGCGGCAAAGCGCGAGTCGGCGGCGACGATGTTGTAGAAGGGGCGCTTCTTGGCGCCGCCACGGGCAAGGCGAATGACGACCATCGGGTTTCCGTCCGGGTTGATGCGGAAAAGCCCGTGATTTTACTCGGGTTCCACTTCGGACCGCAAGCTCTGCAAGGGCTTCGCGCCAAGTGCCCGGAGCGCGCACGCCTGGCTCGAGGCCGCCCGCTAAGCGACTCATCCGAAATGGTTTTTCGGGAGCGGGCGGAGGCTGCCGGCGCGACGCCCGTGCGCTGCGGGGGCGAGTCCGGTCAGCGCATGCGCGGCATCACCCCTTTCATCGCCCGCATCATCTTCGCCAGCCCGCACGCCGTAACGGGCAAGGGGGGACACATCCCCCCTTGCACATCCCCCCCGACCCGGCTGGCGACGATGCCGCTCCTCAGCGCATCCGCGGCATCACCCCTTTCATCGCCCGCATCATCTTCGCCAGCCCGCCTTTCTGCATCTGCTTCATCACCTTCTGCATGTCGCCGAACTGGTTGAGGAGCTTGTTCACCTCCTGCACCGGCACGCCGGCGCCCGCGGCGATGCGGCGCTTGCGCGAGGCTTTGATGACCTCGGGTTTCGCGCGCTCCTGCGGCGTCATCGAGTTGATGATCCCCTCGATGCGGCGAAGCGCGCGGTCGTCCATCGTCTGCGGCGCCTGCGCCGCGGCTTGCTGGAACTGCGCCGGCAGCTTGTCGATGAGCGACGAGAGGCCGCCCATGTTCTTCATCTGCTGGATCTGGCCCTTGAAGTCCTCGAGATCGAAGCCCTTCCCTTTCTTGAACTTCTCGGCGAGCTTCTTCGCCTCCTGCTCGTCGACGCCCTTCTTCGCTTCCTCGACGAGCGACAGGATGTCGCCCATCCCGAGGATGCGCGACGCCATCCGGTCGGGATGAAAGGGCTCGAGGCCGGTGAGCTTCTCGCCGACGCCTGCGAACTTGATCGGCTTGCCGGTCACGTTGCGCACGGAAAGCGCAGCGCCGCCGCGGGCGTCGCCGTCGAGCTTCGTCAGCACCACGCCGGTGAGCGGCAGCGCCTCGCTGAACGCCTTGGCGACGTTGACCGCATCCTGGCCCTGCATCGAGTCGACGACGAACAGCGTCTCGACCGGCTCGAGGGCGCGGTGAAGCTCCGCGATCTCGGCCATCATCGCCTCGTCGATGGCGAGGCGGCCGGCGGTGTCGACGAGCAGGACGTCGTTGTAGTGCCGCTTCGCCCAGTCGACGGCGCGCCGCGCGATGTCGACGGGTTTCTCGCCGGCGTGGGAAGGGAAAAAGTCCACGCCGGCCTGCGCGGCGAGCGTCTCGAGCTGCGCGATCGCCGCCGGACGGTATACGTCGCACGACACGACGAGCGGCTTCTTGCGGCGCTCCTCCTTGAGGAACTTCGCGAGCTTGCCGGTCGTCGTGGTCTTTCCCGAGCCCTGCAGGCCCGCCATGAGGATCACCGCCGGGGGCGCGACGGCGAGGTCGAGATCCTCGTTCGCGTCGCCCATCAGGTGCACCAGCTCGCGATGCACGACGCCGATGAGCGCCTGGCCCGGGGTAAGGCTGCCGACGACCTCCTCGCCGAGCGCTTTTTCCTTCACGCGCGCGACGAACTCCCGGACCACGGGGAGCGCGACGTCCGCCTCGAGCAGCGCGACGCGCACCTCGCGAAGAGCGTCGGCGACGTTCGCCTCGGTGAGCCGGGCCTCGCCGCGGATGGTCTTCATCACCTTGGCGAGGCGTTGCGTGAGGTTCTCGAGCATGGCGTGCGCGGGGAAGAGTGTGGGGATGCGATAAACTTGCAGCGGAATGATCATTCTACTTTACGGGCTCGCCTTCGCCCTGTACGCGTTCCTCGGCGCGCATCTCTTCCGCACTCGCTGGCGGGCGCAGCCGAACGCGGCCGTGGCGCCGCTCGCCGCCTGGGAGCGCGCCGCGATCCTCGTGCCGCTCGCGCTGCATTCGTGGCTGCTCTACCACGATCTTTTCGGCGGACCGTCGTTGCGCTTCGGCTTCAGCCAGGCGCTCTCGCTGATGATGTGGCTCGCCGTTCTGTTCTACTGGATCGAGAGCCTCTTCTACAGCCTGCAGGGCGTGTTCGCGATCGTGCTGCCGGTCGCGGCCGTGACGGTCGTGCTGCCCACCGTCTTTCCGGGATTCGAAGCGCCGCCGTACACGGGTACCGTCGAGTTCCGCCTGCACCTGCTGCTCGCGATGCTCGCCTACAGCCTGTTCACCATGGCGGCGCTGCAGGCGGCGCTGATGCTCGCTCTCGAACGCAGGCTCCACCGCGGCGACCTGCGCGGGCCGGTCGCGGGGCTGCCGCCGCTCCTCACCCTGGAGGCGTTGCTCTTTCGCATCATCGGGCTCGGGTTTCTGTTCCTTACCCTGACGCTGCTCGCGGGCGCGGCGTTCTCGGAAGAGCTCTTCGGCCGCGCGCTGCCCTTCAACCACAAGACGCTGTTCGGCGTCATCTCCTGGCTGATCTTCGGGGCGCTCCTCGCCGGTCGGCATTTCTACGGCTGGCGGGGCCGCAAGGCGCTCCACTGGACGCTCATGGGCTTCGCCGTGCTGCTCCTCGCCTACGTCGGCAGCCGCTTCGTGCTCGAAGTGGTCCTCGGCCGCAGTCTCGCCTGACGGGCTTCGCGGCGACGCGTCGCGAGGCGGGCGAAGCGGGCCCGCTATACTTCGCACTCCCCTTCCGGCAGCTCCCCGCGCCTTGGGCGATCTTCCCTTAACGACGCACTTCACCGCTCTCGCCGTGCTGCTCGTGGTCTCGGGATTCTTCTCGATGGCCGAGACCAGCATGATGGCGCTGAACCGGTTCCGTCTGAAGCACCTCGTGCGCCTCGGGCACAGCGGCGCCAAGCTCGCCGCGGCCCTCATCGCCCGCACCGACCGGCTGCTCGGAGTCATCCTTCTCTGCAACAACCTCGTGAACAGCGCGGCGGCGGTACTCGTCGGCGTGATCACCGTGCGGCTCTTCGGCGACAACGAGTGGGCGCTCGGCCTCGGCACCGCCGGCGTGACGTTCCTGATCCTCGTCTTCTCGGAGATCACGCCGAAAGTGATCGGCGCGACCTACCCCGAGAAGATCGCGCTCAGGCTCGTGTATGTGCTCGGGCCCCTTCTGAGGATCCTCTACCCCATCGTCTGGTTCGTGAACCTGTTCGTTTCCGCGCTCCTGCGGGTGTTGCGGGTGAAGCCCGAGGCGGGCGCCGAAATGCAGCGGCTCTCTCAGGAAGAGCTCCGTTCGCTCGTCCTCGAGCACAGCCACCTGGTGCCGCGCAAGCACCAGTCGATTCTGGTGAACCTCTTCGACCTCGAGAGCATCACGGTCGAGGACGTGATGACGCCGCGCGCGCAGATCGAGGCGATCGACATCGACGCGCCCGAGGAGGAGATCGTCGAAAAGCTCACCACGAGCTATCACACGCGCGTGCCGGTGTATCGCGGCGAACTGAACGACGTGGTCGGCATCCTGCACCTGCGCCGCGCGCTCGCACTGCTGCGCGAGGGCGGCGAACTCGACAAGGAGGCGCTGCTCGCCAACCTCGCGGATCCGTACTTCGTGCCGGCCGACACGCCCGTGTTCACGCAGCTGCAGTTCTTCCAGGAGAACCGGCAGCGCGTCGCGATGGTGGTCGACGAATGGGGCGAGGTGCACGGCCTCGTGACCCTCGAGGACATCGTCGAGGAGTTCGTCGGCGAATTCACGACCACCGCGCCGCTGCGCGCGTCCGGGTACGCATGGGATCCGCAGGGAACGGCGCTCGTCGAAGGCGCGACGCCCCTGCGCGAACTGAACCGCAAGCTCGGTCTCGCGCTGCCCCTCGAGGGCCCGAAGACGCTGAACGGCCTCATCGTCGAGTATCTCCAGGACATCCCCGAGGCAGGCGTCTCGGTAAAGATCGCCGGTGTGCCCATGGAGATCGTGCAGACGCAGGACCGGGTGGTGAAGACGGTCCGTCTCTTCCGGCCCGCGGCCGCCGCAGCGGCGGCTTGACGCGCCCTGCGCGGGCGTTTCGCGCGCTAGCCAGGGAACGGCTCGGTGCCGCCACCCGTGACGGGCGTCACGCGCGCGGGCACGCACCCTGCCGCGACGCTGGTGGCTGCCGAAAAGAAATAGTATGTTCAGTCCTTTACGGGGCATATCTCATGCCCCGCACAGCACGGCGACACACCATGTCCTTGGCCTTTCCGGACCTGCGCAGCCATGGCGGCGCACCCTAGCCTCGCGAGCCTTCCCGGGCTCGCCCGGGCATTGGTTCAGCACGGACGGCTCACCGACGCCGAGGCGGAGCACGTGCACGCCCAGTCGCGCAGCGGCGGCGCGAGCTTCATCGAATCGCTGATCGCCGCCAAGCGGATGAGCGCGCTGGAGGTCGCGGAGTTCGTCTCGCAGACCTTCGGGCTGCCCCTCCTCGACCTCGACGCGGCCGACCCGGCGTCGTTCCCCACGGATCTCGTCGACCGCAAGACCATTCACGGCAAGCGCGTCCTGCCGCTGCGAAAACGCGGCAACCGCCTGGCCGTGGCGGTGTCGGATCCGGCGAACACGCAGGCCCTGGACGAGGTCAAGTTCCAGACGTCGATGTCGATCGACCCGATCGTGGTCGAGGACGACAAGCTCGGCCAGGCGCTCGCGCGGGCCGGCCAGTCGGTGGACGCGACGCTGCGTCAACTGATGGACGACGATCTCAATCTCGAATTCGCCGACGACAGCGAACCCGAGAACGACGCGCCGGCCAGCGAGGTCGACGACGCGCCCGTCGTGAAGTTCATCCAGAAGGTGATGCTCGACGCGATCAACGACGGCGCGTCGGACATCCACTTCGAGCCCTACGAGCGCTTCTACCGCATTCGCGTGCGCGTCGACGGCGAGCTCCGCGACGTGTCCCAGCCGCCGCTCGCGCTGAAGGAAAAGATCGCAGCGCGCATCAAGGTGATCTCGAAGCTCGACATCTCCGAGAAGCGCGTGCCGCAGGACGGGCGCATGAAGCTCGTGCTCTCGCGCGACCGCGCGATCGACTTCCGGGTGAGCACCCTGCCGACGCTGCACGGCGAGAAGCTCGTCCTGCGCATCCTCGACCCGTCGTCGGCGATGCTCGGCATCGACGCGCTCGGGTACGACCCCGATCAGAAAGAGGCGCTGCTCGAGGCGATCGCGCGCCCGTACGGCATGATTCTCGTGACCGGCCCGACGGGCAGCGGGAAGACCGTCTCCCTCTACACCTGCCTCAACATGCTCAACAAGCCGGGCGTGAACATCGCCACGGCCGAGGATCCGGCGGAGATCAACCTGGCCGGCATCAACCAGGTGAACATGAACGAGAAGGCGGGGCTCACCTTCGCGGCTGCGCTGCGCGCTTTTCTGCGCCAGGATCCGGACATCATCATGGTCGGCGAGATCCGCGACGTCGAGACGGCGGAGATCGCAGTGAAGGCCGCGCAGACGGGGCACCTCGTGCTCTCGACGCTGCACACGAACGATGCGCCGACCACGCTCACCCGCCTCGTCAACATGGGAATCCCGGCGTTCAACATCGCGTCGAGTGTGATTTTGATCACGGCGCAGCGGCTCGCTCGCAGGCTGTGTGTGTGCAAGGCCCCGGTCAACATCCCCGCCGAGGGGTTACTCTCGGCAGGGTTCCGCGAGGATGATCTCGACGGTGCGTGGCAGCCATACGGCCCGGTCGGTTGCGAGCGTTGCAGAGGCTCCGGGTACAAGGGCCGCGTCGGCATCTACCAGGTCATGCCGATCTCCGACGAGATCCGCCGCATCATCATGCGCGGCGGCAACGCGCTGGAGCTCGCCGACCAGGCGGACCTCGAGGGCATCCGCGACCTGCGCCGGTCGGGGCTGCTGAAAGTCATGCAGGGCGTCACCTCGCTCGAAGAGGTGATGGCTGTCACGAACGAGTAGCGAAGGGGAAGAGGCTATGGCGACCGCAGCAGGGGCACTCAAGGCGAGGGACGTCGTCAAGGAATCGATCTTCGTCTGGGAGGGCAAGGACAAGTCCGGCAAGGTCATAAAGGGCGAGATGCGCGCGAGCGGCGAGGCGGTCGTGAACGCCACGCTGCGCCGCCAGGGCGTGCTCGTCACCAAGGTGAAGAAGCAGCGCCTCGGCCGCGGCAAGAAGATCACCGACAAGGACATCACGCTCTTCACGCGCCAGATGGCCACGATGATGAAGGCGGGCGTACCGCTCCTGCAGGCGTTCGACATCGTCGGCAAGGGGCACTCGAACCCGGCGGTCGCGAAGCTGCTGCTCGAACTGCGCACCGAGGTGGAAACGGGCTCCTCGCTCGCGGCGGCGTTCCGCAAGTACCCTCTGTATTTCGATCCCCTGTTCTGCAACCTCGTCCAGGCCGGCGAGCAGGCGGGTATCCTCGAGACGCTCCTCGACCGGCTCGCGAGCTACAAGGAGAAGATCCTCGCCATCAAGTCGAAGATCAAGGCGGCGCTCTTCTACCCGATCGCGATCATCGTCGTCGCGTTCGTGATCACGGCGGTGATCATGATTTTCGTGATCCCTGCGTTCAAGCAGGTGTTCACGAGCTTCGGAGCGGACCTGCCCGCGCCGACGCTGTTCGTGATGGGCGTATCGGACTTCTTCGTCGAGTACTGGTATCTCATCTTCGCCGTGGCCATCGGCGGCGTGTACGGCTTCTTCGAAATGTGGAAACGCTCGACGGCCATGCAGATCTTCATGGACCGGATGGCGCTGCGCATCCCGGTTTTCGGCGATCTCATCCGCAAGTCGACCATCGCGCGCTGGACGCGCACGCTCTCGACCATGTTCGCCGCGGGCGTCCCGCTGGTCGAGGCGCTCGACTCGGTGGGCGGCGCCTCCGGCAACTACGTGTACGGTCAGGCCACCAAGCAGATCCAGGCGGAGGTCTCGACCGGCACCAGCCTCACGACCGCGATGCAGAACTCGGGCGTGTTTCCGAACATGGTCGTGCAGATGGTATCGATCGGCGAGGAGTCGGGCGCGCTCGATTCCATGCTGTCCAAATCGGCCGACTTCTTCGAACAGGAAGTCGACGATCAGGTGGAGGCGCTGTCTTCGCTCATGGAGCCGATGATCATGGTGGTGCTCGGCACCCTGATCGGCGGCATGGTGATCGCCATGTACCTGCCGATCTTCAAGCTCGGCCAGGCCGTTTAGGGCGTGCCGAGCCGCGGGGCTGCGGGCCGCTGCCCGCGGCCCTTTTTGTTTCCCTCCGACTCGCGAACCCTGCCGAAGTGACTGCGCTCGAAGCCCTGGCCCAGCCCGCGTTCTTCACGACGCTCTCGGTGGTCGTCGGCCTGGCGATCGGGAGCTTCCTGAACGTCGTCATCCACCGCCTCCCGAAGATGATGGAGCGCGACTGGCGCGCCCAGTGCGCGGAACTGCGTGGCGAGACGCCGCCGGAAGAGCCGACGCTGACGCTGACCAAGCCGCGCTCGCGCTGCCCGTCATGCGCACACCCGATCGGCGCGCTCGAGAACCTGCCGGTCGTCTCGTGGGTGCTGCTCGGCGGGAAGTGCTCCGCCTGCAAGACGAGAATCAGTGCGCGCTATCCGATTGTCGAGACCCTGACCGGCGCCGCGTTCGGCTTCGCGGCCTGGCACTTCGGATTCGGCGTCGCCGCCGTCGCCGCGATGTTGTTTCTCGCCGCCCTGATCGCGCTCACCGCGATCGACGTCGATACCCAGCTTCTGCCGGACTCGATCACGCTGCCGCTCCTGTGGGCGGGGCTCCTCCTCAATCTCGATGGCACGTTCACCGATCTGCGCTCGGCCGTGATCGGCGCGGCGGCGGGGTACCTGCTGCTGTGGAGCGTCTACCAGGGCTTCAAGCTCGCGACGGGCAAAGAGGGCATGGGCTTCGGCGACTTCAAGCTCCTCGCGGCGATCGGCGCGTGGCTCGGGTGGCAGGTCCTGCCGCTCGTGATCCTCGCCTCGTCGCTCGTCGGGGCGGTCGTGGGCATCGCGCTCATCGTGCTCGCGAAGCGCGGCCGCGAGGTGCCGATTCCCTTCGGTCCGTATCTCGCCGCGGCGGGAGTAATCGCGCTCTTCTGGGGACGCCCGCTGACCGACTATTACGTCAGGCAGTTGTTCTAGGCGCGATGCGACACGCGGACGCGGCACCGAGGTTTCGAATCTACGTCCGGTCATGCGATGCCGGACGTGCGTCCCGCGACGCCGGCGTCTGCCATGCGAGAGGGGTAGTGCCGCCTCTTGCCTCCACCTGGTAGGCGGGTATGCCGTTCACCGTCTGCCTCACTGGCGGCATCGGCAGCGGCAAGTCCACGGTGGGCCGCGCGTTCGAGGCGCTCGGAGTCGCCCTGATCGACACCGACGCGCTCGCCCACGCGCTCAGCGCGCGCGGCGGCGGCGCCATTCCGGCGATCCGAGCGGCGTTCGGAGAGCGATACCTCACGCCGGACGGCGCCCTCGACCGCAAAGCGATGCGGGAACTGGTGTTCGCCGACGCCGATGCGCGCCGCCGGCTCGAGGCGATCCTGCACCCGATGATCCGCACGGAGAGCGAGCGTCTTGCCGCCGCGGCGACGAGCCCGTACGTCATCCTCATGATCCCCCTGCTCGTCGAGTCCGGGCGGCCGCGCGAGCGCTGCCAGCGGATCCTCGTCGTCGATTGCGCCGAGGAGGAACAGGTGCGTCGCGTCATGGCGCGAAGCGGCCTCGCCCGCGCCGAGGTCGAGGCGATCCTGGCCAGCCAGGCGACGCGCGCGGCCCGGCTCGCCGTCGCGGACGAGGTCATCGACAACAGCGGCGATCCGGCGTCGCTGCCTGCGCGTGTGGCGGCGCTGCACCGCACGTATCTCGCGCTCGCGGCAGGCGGGGCGAACCCGTGACGTTTGACTGTCGCTCGGGCCCGACGCAAGTTGTAAAGGCCCCATGAATCGGTCAGAATCGCCCGAACCTCATCGCATCGGCCCCGGCGCGACAGTGATCACTTACGAGTTCCCGCTGGTCGAGCGCATCCGGACGTTGCTGCGCTTGGAAGACCTCTACGAGCGCGCGCGCTTTTTCGTCGATCGCGGCGAGCCGGCCGAGCATCACGCCGCGCTGCTCACCATGTTCGAGATCCTCGACGTCGCGGGCCGGGCCGACCTCAAGTCCGACCTGCTGCAGGAACTCGAGCGCCAGAAGCAGATCATGCTGTCGTTCCGCGGCAATCCGGACATCAACGCCGACGTGCTCGGCGAGGTCCTCGCGGAGATCGAAAGCGCGTCCGGCGGGCTTTTCAACATGGCCGGCAAGATCGGCCAGCACATGCGCGACAACGAGTGGCTGATGGGCATCAAGCAGCGCGCCGGCATCCCCGGCGGCACCTGCGAGTTCGACCTGCCCTCCTATCATTACTGGCTGCACCGCGATGCCGCAGAGCGGCAGGCCGACCTGCGCGCGTGGCTGGCTCCGATGCTGCCCATCCGCGGCGGCGCGGCGATCGTGCTGAAGCTCCTGCGCGAGAGCGGCAAGGCGCAGCAGGCGATCGCGCGCGCCGGCAGCTTCCAGCAGATGCTCGGCGGGCGCGTCGCGCAGATGGTGCGGCTGCGAGTGCCGCTCAGCGGCGAGACCATTCCCGAGGTCAGCGCGAACAAGTACGCGCTCAACGTGCGGTTCACCACCATGGGCGGCGACCCGCGGCCGCGCACGGTCGAATCGGACGTGGACTTCGAGCTCACGCTTTGCAGCCTGTGACCGCGAAGCCGCGCGTCGTCAGCTGCCCGCGGTGCGGCGCGCCGGTGCCCTGGACTCCGGAAAGCCGCTACCGACCGTTCTGTTCCGAGCGCTGCAAGATCACCGACCTCGGCGCCTGGGCGCAAGAGCAGTACCGCGTACCGGTTGCCGAGGAGAACGCCGAGCCGGACGCGCGGGACCCCGACTCGCGTTAGCCGAAGCGGCGCCCCGCCGTCTCGCCCTGCGCCGCCCTACGCCGCCCAGGCGCCGCGGACCATCGCGATGCCGTGAGCGCCATGTATCCAGGCGGTCTCGAGATCCCCTCGCACGAGTCCGCCGAGCGCGAAGATCGGGATCGCGCAGTCCGCCGCAAGCGCGCCGAAACGCTCCCAGCCGAGCGTCGTCGCGCCGGGGTGCGTCGGCGTCGCCTGTACCGGCCCGAGCACGACCAGATCGAGTCCGAGCTCGGCGGCGCGCGCCAGATCTTCGGCGGTGTGCGCCGAGGCGCCGCATACGCCGACGGCCGGCCGGCGCCTCAACGAAGCGAGCTGTCGGGACGTGTAGTGCACGCCATCGGCACCGGCGCGATGTGCGAGCGCCTCGTCTGCGTTCACGAGCAGCCGCGCGCCCTCGAAGCGGCGCACCCGCGCGAGCGCCTCGCGCACCAGCCGCTCACGGGCATCGGCGGGAAGCTGCTTGTCGCGGATCTGCACGAGGCGCAGGCCCGCTGCAAGCCGCCGCTCCAGGGCGTCGAGAAAAGCCTGCTCGCCCGTGTCGGCGGCGTTCGAGATGCCGTACTCGAACGGCATCGACAGCGCCTCGAGGAGCGGCGTGTTGGCGGGCAGCATCGGCTCCAACCCGAAGCGTCCCGGCATCGACCATGCGAATCGCTGGTTCTCGCGCCCGTGCGGCTCGCCCGCCCATCCGGTGACGCGGAAGAAATGCAGGCGCACGGTCGCGTGCGGATACGCGAACGTCTGCGTGACCCACGGATACGCCCGCTCCGGCCGCACGCCGAGCTCTTCGATCAGCTCGCGGTCGAGCGCCGCGCGCAACGACTCGCCCGGCTCGACCTTGCCTCCGGGGAATTCCCAGTAGCCCGCGTAGACCTTCCCTTCGGGCCTTTGCGCGAGGAGCACGCTGCCGTCGGGGCGGATGAGGATCGCGGCGGCGACGTCGATCGCCTCGGCGTGGCTCATGGCTGCCGCATGGCGACGCGAGACTGCGGGCGGCTGCGCGCCGAGGCAGCCGCGATCAAGCGGACCGGCGGCGCTTGGCGCTCGCCCCAGGCGCCTTGGCGCGTGCATGAGCCGGACGCGAGCGCCCGCCTCCAGCGGCGTGCCGACCCGCGAAATCGCGCGCGAACTGCCACGCGACGCGGCCCGATCGCGATCCGCGCCCGAGGGCAAATTGCAGCGCCTCCGCGCGCGCGCCCTCCGCCTCGCGCGGCCCGACCCCGAAATGCTCGAGCCAATGCACGACGATGTCGAGATACTCGTCCTGGTCGAACGGCCAGAACGATACCCACAGCCCGAACCGCTCCGAGAGCGAGATCTTCTCCTCCGACGTCTCGCCGGGGTGAATCTCGTCGCCGACGGTCCTGTACTCGAGGTTCTCCTGCATGAACTCGGGCATCAGATGGCGCCGGTTCGAGGTGGCGTAGATGAGGAGGTTGTCGGCCGTCGCGGCGATCGATCCGTCGAGCGCGACTTTGAGCGCCTTGTAGCCGGGCTCGGACGCTTCGAAGGACAGATCGTCGCAAAACACGACGAACCGTTCCGGGCGTCCCGCCACGAGGTCGGTGATCTCCTGCAGGTCGACGAGATCCTGCTTGTCGACCTCGATGAGCCGCAGGCCGTCTTTGGCGAACCGATTCAGCGCCGCCTTCACGAGCGACGATTTGCCGGTGCCGCGGGCGCCCGTCAGCAGCACGTTATTGGCCGGCCGTCCGGCAACGAACTGGCGGGTGTTCTGCTCGATGACAGCGCGCTGACGGTCGATGCCGCGCAGGTCGGCGAAGCGGATGGCGTGCGGGTGACGAACCGGCACGAGCGCACCGCGTCCATCGCGCTTGCGCCAGCGGAACGCGACCGCCGCGTCCCAATCGACCGCCTCGGCCTTCCCGGGAAGCAGCGACTCGATGCGGGCGATGAGCGCTTCCGCGCGAGCGACGAGTTGCTTCAGTTCCGTCATCTGCGAACAGCCGCCGCCGGACTCACGTCCGGTACTCTGCGTTGATCTTGACGCCGCCGAACGATGACAAGGGGGCACGCCCCCTTGCCGATCCCCCACATCAGCAACGCCCCGACCGGACTCACGTCCGGTACTCTGCGTTGATCTTCACATAGTCGTACGAAAAGTCGCACGTCCACACCGTCGTCGCCGCACGGCCCCGGCCGAGTTCGACCCGCATCGCGATCTCTGCAGGCTTCATCACCCGAGAACCGTCCTCCTCGCGATAGGTGGCGGCGCGCCCGCCGTTTTCGATGACCTTCACGTCGCCGAGCCAGAGGTCGACCTTCGACGTGTCGAGGGCTGCGACGCCCGCGTTGCCGATCGCCATGATCAGGCGGCCGAGATTGGGATCGGAAGCGAAGAACGCGGTCTTCACGAGCGGCGAGTGCGCGATCGCCTTCGCGACGCGCACCGCCTCGGCCTCGTCGGCCGCGCCCGCCACATCGATCGTGATGAACTTGGTCGCGCCCTCACCGTCCCGCGCGATCGCCTGGGCGAGCGTCTGCGCGACCTCGGTGACGGCCGTCTTCAAAGCAGCGTAGGCCGCGGAGGACTGCGCCGCGATCTCGTCCATCGACGCCTTGCCGGTCGCGATCAGGACGAAAGAGTCGTTGGTCGAGGTGTCGCCATCCACGGTGACGCGATTGAACGAGACGTCCGCCACCTCTCGCACCATCCGCTGCAGGACCGGCTGCGCCACCGGCGCGTCCGTCGCGATGTACGCGAGCATGGTCGCCATGTTCGGCTGCAGCATGCCGACGCCCTTCGCGATGCCGGTGACGGTCACCGGCGCCCCCTCGATTCGGACCGTGCGCGAGGCGCCCTTCGGCACGGTGTCGGTCGTCATGATCGCCTGCGCGGCGGCGCCCCAGTGATCGGCATTGAGCGCGGCGACCGCATGCGGCAGCGCCGACTCGATCTGGCCGACCGGAAGGTGCTCGAGGATCACGCCCGTCGAAAACGGCAGCACCTCGGTCGCCGCGAGGCCCAAGGCCTTCGCCACGGCGGCGCAGGTCCGGCGCGCGGCATCGAGACCCTGTGCGCCCGTGCCGCAGTTGGCATTGCCCGCGTTGACGATCAAAGCCCGGATGGATCCGGCGCCCGCGAGATGTTCGCGGCAGACCTGCACCGGTGCGGCCGCGAAGCCGTTCTGCGTGAAGACGCCCGCGACCCGGCTTCCCGGCTCGAGCCGCATGAGCATGAGGTCGGTGCCGCCGCGCTTCCGGATCCCGGCTTCGGCAAATCCGAGTTCGAGGCCGGGAACGGGGCGCAGCGAGGCCGCGTCGGGCGGATTCAGATTGACGGCCATCTGCAAGGAAAGGCGTCGGGGATAGAAAGGGCGCGCGGCGAACCCGCGCCCGTGCGCGATCGGCGGCTCAGCTCAGCTTCCCGTGACACTGCTTGAATTTCTTGCCCGACCCGCAGGGGCACGGGTCGTTGCGGCCCACCTTGCCCATGTTGCGCACGAACGGTTGCGCGGGCTTCGCCTTCGGCGCCGCGGCGCGGGCGATCTCTTCGTCCGCGTCGGCGCCCGCGCCCACGAGCGCTTCCTCGTAATCGGCGTGCTGGTAGCGCACGTTCTCGAGCGCCGGCGCCTGCTGCTCCGCCTGCTCCACCTGGTCCGCGCTCTTGATGCGCACGTTGAGGAGGATGCGGGTGATCTCGAGCTTCACGGTCTCGAGCAGGTGGCCGAACAGCTCGAACGCCTCGCGCTTGTATTCCTGCTTCGGATTCTTCTGTGCGTACCCGCGCAGGTGGATGCCCTGACGCAGGTGGTCGAGTGCGGCGAGATGCTCGCGATACTGGTCGTCGAGCACGCGCAGCAGCACGAAGCGCTCGTAGTTCCGCGCCATCTCGGCGGGCGCGGCCGAGAGCTTGTCTTCGTACTGGCGGTCGGCCTCGGCGAGCAGCTTCGCGAGCAGCTCGTCGTCGGTGAGGTTGGGCTCCGACGCGAGCCAAGTCGAAAGCGGCGTCTCGAGCTTGAACTCCGCGTCGAGGGCTTTCTCGAGCCCCGGCACGTCCCACTGCTCCTCGACGCTCTCGGCCGGCACGTAGGTGCGGAAGAAATCGGTCAGCACGCCGTGGCGCAGCGCAGTCACGCGCTCGATCACGCCGGCGTCGCCGCGGTCGAGGATCTCGTTGCGCAGCTCGTACACGTGGCGCCGCTGGTCGTTCGCGACGTTGTCGTACTCGAGGAGCTGCTTGCGGATGTCGAAGTTGTGGGCCTCGACCTTGCGCTGCGCGCTCTCGATCGAGCGGGTCACGAGCGGGTGTTCGATCGGCTCGCCCTCGGGCATCTTGAGCCGCTGCATGATCGCGTTGATCCGCTCGCCGGCGAAGATGCGCAACAGCGCGTCCTCGAGCGAGAGGTAGAAGCGCGACGACCCCGGGTCGCCCTGACGGCCGGAGCGGCCGCGCAGCTGGTTGTCGATCCGCCGCGACTCGTGACGCTCGGTGCCGATGATGTGCAGCCCCCCGGCGCGCACCACCTCGTCGTGCAGCTTCTGCCAGCCGCTGCGCAGCTCGGCGATCTTCGCCTGCCTGGCGGCCGGATCCATGTTCTCCGCGGCGTTGACCACGTCGACCTGCTTTTCCACGTTGCCGCCGAGCACGATGTCGGTGCCGCGGCCCGCCATGTTCGTGGCGATGGTGATCATGCCCGGGCGGCCCGCCTGGGCGATGATCTCCGCCTCGCGCGCGTGCTGCTTCGCGTTCAGCACCTGATGCTCCAGGCCGATCTTCTGCAGCATCGCCGCGATCAGCTCGGAATTCTCGATCGAGGTCGTGCCGACCAGCACGGGCTGGCCGCGCGCGTGACAATCCTTGATGTCGTTGATGATCGCCGCGTATTTCTCGTTGCCGGTGCGATAGACCTGATCGAGCCGGTCCTCCCGGATCATCGTGTGGTGCGTGGGGATCACCACGGTCTCGAGGCCGTAGATCTCCTGGAATTCATATGCCTCGGTGTCCGCGGTGCCGGTCATGCCGGCGAGCTTGCCGTACATGCGGAAGTAGTTCTGGAACGTGATCGACGCGAGCGTCTGGTTCTCGTTCTGGATCGCGACGTTCTCCTTCGCCTCGATCGCCTGGTGCATGCCGTCGGACCAGCGGCGCCCGGGCTGCAGCCGCCCCGTGAACTCGTCGACGATCACCACGTCGCCGTCCTGCACCACGTAGTGCCGGTCGCGGAAGAACAGGTGATGCGCCTTGAGCGAGCAGTTGAGGTGGTGCATCAGGCTCACGTGCACCGGGTCGTACAGGCTCGCGCCCTCGGGCAGCAGGCCGACGCGCGAGAGCAGCCGCTCGGCGGTGTCGTGGCCCGCCTCGGACAGAAGGATCTGGTGCGATTTCTCGTCCACCCAGAAATCGCCGGGGCCGTCGGTCTGCTCCTGCCGCGCGAGGAGCGGCGCGACCTCGTTCATGCGGTAGTACAGCTCGGTGCGGTCTTCCGCCTGACCCGAGATGATGAGCGGCGTACGCGCCTCGTCGATCAGGATCGAGTCGACCTCGTCGACGATCGCGTAGTTGAGCGGTCGCTGCACGCGGTCCGCCTTCTCCATCGCCATGTTGTCGCGGAGGTAATCGAAGCCGTATTCGTTGTTCGTGCCGTAAGTGACGTCCGCGGCGTATGCGGCGCGCTTCTCGTCCGCAGGCAACTGCGACAGGTTGACCCCGACGGAGAGCCCAAGGAAGCGGTACACGCGGCCCATCCAATCCGCGTCGCGGCTGGCGAGGTAGTCGTTCACCGTAACGACGTGCACGCCCTTGCCGGCGAGCGCGTTCAGGTACACCGGCAACGTGGCGACGAGCGTCTTGCCCTCGCCGGTGCGCATCTCGGCGATCTTGCCGTTGTGGAGCACGATGCCGCCGATCAGCTGCACGTCGAAGTGCCGCATGTTCAGGGTCCGCTTGCCGGCCTCGCGCACCACGGCGAACGCCTCGGGCAGCAGCTCGTCGAGCGTCGCGCCCTCCGCGTAACGCTTCCGGAACTCATCGGTCTTCGCGCGCAGCGCCTCGTCCGACAGCTTCTGCACGGACGGCTCCAGCGCGTTGATCTTCGCGACGGTCTGCCGATACTGCTTGAGCAGCCGGTCGTTGCGCGACCCGAAAACGGCCTTGAGAACGTTGGGAATCATCGAGGGAAGAAGGCGGAGGCGAAGCCGCAAATTCTAACATGCGGCCCCTCGGCTCCCCTGCGGCGCAGGCCGTCGCGCGTGACCTCCTCCCGGAGCGCGCGCGGCAGCAAGGGCGCCCGGTGAGCGGGCGCTCGTGCCGCTAGCGCGCTGCGGTCTGCATCTGTCCCTGGAGGAACCGCGCAGGATTCTGGGCGATGCCGCGGCTTCGGACTTCGAAATGCAGGTGCGAGCCGGTCGATCGCCCGGTGCTGCCCACTTCGGCGATCTTCTGGCCGCTCCTCACGACATCGCCGGGCTTCACCAGCATCCGCGCGCAGTGTGCGTAGCGCGTCGTGAGCTCGTGTCCGTGGTCGATGTCGATCATGTACCCGTACTGCGGATGGAACTCCGCGGCCACCACGACGCCGCCCGCCGCCGCGTGGATGGGCGTCCCGGTCTCGGCGATGAAATCGATGCCTTCGTGCAGCGCCCGCTGTCCGGTGATCGGGTCGATGCGCCAGCCGAATCCGGACGCGCTCCACCGGCCCGCGACCGGGGTCAGGCTGGGGAGGAGCCGGTTGCGCACGCGCGCTTCGGCGATCTGCGACTCGAGGATGCCGAGGTGATCGCTGCGAGCTTCCATTTGGCGGCCGAGTTCGTCGAGGCGCCGCTGCAGGTCGGCCAGCGCATCGCCGGGGCCGGTGGGGGCCGTGAGCAGCGGTCCGCCGCGGCCCGCGGTCGGCGCCGGGGAATCGGGGGCTTTCAGCTCGACCGGACGCGTGTCGGGGAGCTTCACGCCGGCGCTCGCGGCCAGGCGCTCGCCAAGGACGTCCAGACGCAGGAGCTGCGCCTGCATCTCGCCCATGCGCGCGGCCATCACCTGGAGATTCGCGCGCACGAACGAGTCGGCGCGCTCGGGGTCTGCTTCTCCCGTCGGTCCGATGAGTGCCCGATCGAAGGGACTCTTGAGATCGACGACTTTCTGGATGGCAAAATACGATATCAGCGCCGAAAATCCGAGAACTGCGCTGATCGTCGCGATCCCGGCTGCGACCAGATGCTTCTTCGTGAACTCGATCGATCTCGCCTTGGAGAGTCGGCTCGAGACCAGGATAATCTGCATGCTTCCCCTCCTCGGGATCAGCGCTTGCACGCCAAAACCGCCGCCCGCCTGCTCGCCTCCGCCGAATCGGCAGGGCACCTCATTGCGCAGGCCGAGCAACTCATGACGTTGCGGCGACTCGCCGCAAGCGTACTCCCGGTGGAACTTCGGCGATCTGCCGCCGTAGCCAATGTAAAACAGGGAAAAGTCGTTATCTTCGCCGAAAATGCGGCAATTGCTGCGAAGCTTCGGCTGTTGGAACCCGCGCTGCTCGATGCGTTTGCACGGGAGGCGCTGCAAGTTACCGGATTGCAGGTACGGGTGCAAGTCCCGGACGCAAGCAAAGCCCACCCGCGCATGAAGCGCGCACGGCTCGCGCCTGGCCCCGCCGCATCCCTCGACAGGCTCGCAAAATCCCTTCCGGATTCGGAACTTAGCCGTGCGGTCGCGCGCCTGGCCAAGCGCGGGAAGTGACCGCTAACGAAAGCGGGGAGGCTCCCTCGCCGGCCGGGAGCCGGCTGGGGCGGTCAGAGCGCCACGAGGACGACCCGCTCGAGCGCGAGCAGCGTGAGCACGATCAGCGCGAAAACGAGCCCGTACTTGAAGATCTGCCAGGCGAACCGGTACCACCGCCGGTCCCCGGTGAGTAGCGCGACGGCGAGCGACACGCCGATCGCGACCACCGCCAGGAAGGCGACGATCCGCAGAACCAGCACGGGGGTCTCAGGCCGGCAGCGCGAACAGCCGCGCGACGGAGGCGGGCGCTTCCTCGGCCTTTTCGAAGGTCACGAGTTCCCACGCATCGCGCTCGGCCAGCGCCGCGCGCAGGAGCTGGTTGTTCAGGGCGTGGCCGGACTTGTGCGCCGAGAAGGCGCCGATGATGGGATGCCCCACGAGGTACAGGTCGCCGATCGCATCCAGCACCTTGTGCTTCACGAACTCGTCGGCGTAGCGCAGGCCATCGGTGTTGAGCACGCGGTACTCGTCGAGCACGATGGCGTTGTCGAGACTGCCGCCGAGGGCGAGACCGCTCGAGCGGAGCATCTCCACTTCCTGCACGAACCCGAAGGTGCGCGCCCGCGCGATCTCCCGTGGATACGACACCTCGGCGAAGTCCATCGTCACCGTGGGCGGCGTCTTCGCGAGCGCGGGATGCTCGAACTCGATCGTGAAGCTGAGGCGGAAACCGTCGTAAGGCTCGAAGCGCGCCCACTTGTCGCCGTCGTGCACTTCGACGGCGCGGCGGATGCGGAAGAATTTTTTCGCGGCGGGCTGCTCCTCGATGCCGGCCGACTGCAGCAGGAACACGAACGGACCCGCGCTGCCGTCCATGATCGGCACTTCCGGGCCGTCGAGATCGACGTACAGGTTGTCGATGCCGAGTCCGGCGAGCGCCGACATCAGGTGCTCCACCGTCGCGACTTTCGCGCCCGGAACCGTGAGCGCGCTGCAAAGACGCGTGTCCGTCACCGCGAGCGCGTCAGCGGGGATGTCGACAGGCGCGGCGAGATCGGTGCGCCGAAACACGATGCCGGTGTCGGGCCGCGCGGGCCGGAGGGTCATGTTGACCTTCTCGCCCGTGTGCAGGCCGACCCCGGTCGCGCGGATCAGCGTTTTGACGGTCCGTTGCTTGAGCATGTGCCGCAGTGTGGTTCTTCGCGCAAAGCGTTGAATTATAGCCGATTAGCGCCGCTCCCGGGGAGATTTTTCCGCGGTGCGGAATCGGCCGCCAGGGCGGAGGCGCGCCCCGGCGGCCGACACGCCGCAGACCGGATCAGTCGGCCTGCCGCCGCAGGAAGGCCGGGATGTCGAACTTGTCGACGCCGCTCTGCTGCAGCGCCTCGATGGTCGACGCGCGGTTCTTGCGGAACACGGCAGGCGCGCTCTCCAGCGTGTTGAAGTCGACCGCGGCGGCAACCGGCTGGTTGTCGGTGCCGGTCTTCTGCGAGATCACGAGCTGCGGCTTCTCGCGGCGCATGACTACTGGCTGGCCGAGACCCGTGGCGACCACGGTGACGCGCAGGTTGTCGCCCATGGTGTCGTCGTACACCGCGCCGAAGATGATGGTCGCGTCTTCGGCGGCAAAGCTGCGCACGGTGTTCATGACCTCGTTCACCTCGCGCATTTTCAATCCCTCGCTCGCGGTGATGTTCACCAGCACGCCGCGGGCTCCCGCGAGGTTCACCCCCTCGAGCAGCGGGCTCGCCACCGCTTCCTCGGCGGCGATGCGCGCGCGGTCGACGCCGCTCGCGTGCGCCGAGCCCATCATCGCCATGCCCATCTCGGCCATCACCGTGCGCACGTCCTCGAAGTCGACGTTGATGAGGCCCGGGCAGTTGATGATCTCGGCGATGCCGGCCACGGCGTTGTGCAGCACGCCGTCGGCCGCCCGGAACGCTTCCTTCATCGACACGTCCTCGCCGAGCACTTCCATGAGGCGCTCGTTGAGGAT
>JALOSW010000028.1 GCA_025458245.1 Burkholderiales bacterium | reverse complement strand
AGCGACAAGTGGATCCGCCGGATGGCGGAGGGCCACGGCATGATCGAACCCTACGAGCCCGGACAGGTGCGCTCGGTCGACGGGCGTCGGATCGTCTCGTACGGAACGTCGAGCTACGGCTACGACATCCGCTGCTCCGACGAGTTCAAGATCTTCACCAACATCAACTCGACGATCGTCGATCCCAAGGAGTTCGACGCGAAGTCGTTCGTCGATTTCCGCGGTCCGGTCTGCATCATCCCGCCGAACTCGTTCGCGCTTGCGCGCACGGTCGAGTACTTCCGCATCCCGCGCAACGTGCTCACGATCTGCCTCGGCAAGTCGACCTACGCGCGCTGCGGGATCATCGTGAACGTGACGCCGCTCGAGCCCGAGTGGGAGGGTCACGTCACGCTCGAATTCTCGAACACCACGCCGCTGCCGGCGAAGATCTACGCGAACGAGGGCGTCGCGCAGGTGCTGTTCATCGAGTCGGACGAGGTCTGCGAGACCTCGTATCGCGACCGCGGGGGGAAATATCAAGGCCAGCGGGGCGTGACCCTTCCGCGCATGTAGCGGTGTGAGGGGGAGGCGGTTTGGCAGCGCGCTTCTCCGTGTCTCCGTGGTGAACGCTCGTCTCGCGCGCCGATGACGGCTACACTGCCGCCTTCCCGTCCCGCCCCCCGCTGCCGCCCATGAGATTCCGCTTCCCGATCGTCATCATCGACGAGGACTTCCGCTCGGAGAACGCGAGCGGACTCGGCATCCGGGCGCTCGCGAGCGCGATCGAGCGCGAAGGCGTCGAGATCCTCGGCGTCACGAGCTACGGCGACCTCTCGAGCTTCGCGCAGCAGCAGAGCCGCGCCTCGGCGTTCATCCTCTCGATCGACGACGAGGAGTTCTCCAGCGCGGCCGCCGGCGAGGACGCGGTGCGGCGCCTGCGGGCGTTCGTGGAGGAGATCCGCTGGCGAAACGCGCACATCCCGATTTTCCTCTACGGCGAGACGCGCACGTCGCGGCACATTCCGAACAACGTGCTGCGCGAGCTGCACGGGTTCATCCACATGTTCGAGGACACGCCGGAGTTCGTCGCACGCTACATCGTGCGCGAGGCGCGCGCCTACCTCGACAGCCTCGCGCCGCCGTTCTTCCGTGCGCTGACCCACTACGCGCAGGACGGCTCGTACTCGTGGCATTGCCCCGGCCATTCGGGCGGCGTCGCGTTTCTCAAGAGCCCCGTCGGCCACATGTTCCACCAGTTCTTCGGCGAGAACCTGCTGCGCGCGGACGTCTGCAACGCCGTCGAGGAACTCGGCCAGCTGCTCGATCACACCGGCCCGGTGGCGGCGAGCGAGCGCAACGCGGCGCGGATCTTCGGCTGCGACAACCTCTTCTTCGTCACGAACGGCACCTCGACGGCCAACAAGATCGTCTGGCACTACATGGTGGGCCCGGGCGACGTGGTGGTGGTCGACCGCAACTGTCACAAGTCGGTGCTGCACGCGATCATCATGACCGGCGCGATCCCGGTATTCCTGACGCCGACCCGCAACCACTACGGCATCATCGGCCCGATCCCGCTCGCCGAGTTTCAGCCGGAGTCGATCCGAAGGAAGATCGCTGCCAACCCGCTGGTGAAAGGCGACCCGCCAAAGCCGCGCGTGCTCACGATCACGCAGAGCACCTACGACGGCATCGTCTACAACGTCGAGACCATCAAGCAGCTCCTCGACGGCTACATCGACACGCTGCACTTCGACGAGGCGTGGCTGCCGCACGCCGCGTTCCACGATTTCTACCGCGACATGCACGCGATCGGCGCGGGGCGGCCGCGCACGAAGCAGTCGATGATCTTCTCGACCCAGTCGACCCACAAGCTGCTCGCCGGCCTGTCGCAGGCCTCGCAGATCCTCGTGCAGGACTCCGAGACCGAGAAACTCGACCGCTTCCAGTTCAACGAGGCCTATCACATGCACGTGTCGACCTCGCCGCAGTACGCGATCATCGCGTCGTGCGACGTGGCTGCGGCGATGATGGAGCCCCCGGGCGGAACCGCGCTCGTCGAGGAGTCGCTGCAGGAAGCGATCGATTTCCGCCGTGCGATGCGCAAGGTCGACGCCGAGCTCGGACCCTCGTGGTGGTTCCGCGTCTGGGGTCCGGAACAACTCGCCGAGGAGGGGCTCGGCAAACGGGAGGCGTGGATGCTCGCGCCCGCCGAGCGCTGGCACGACTTCGGCCCGCTCGCCCCCGGGTTCAACATGCTCGACCCGATCAAGGCTACCGTGATCACCCCGGGCCTCGACGTGGACGGCAGCTTCGGCACCACGGGCATCCCGGCCGCCGTGGTCACCAAGTACCTCGCCGAGCACGGCATCATCGTCGAGAAGACGGGGCTCTATTCGTTCTTCATCATGTTCACGATCGGCATCACCAAAGGCCGCTGGAACACGATGGTCACCGAACTGCAGCAGTTCAAGGACGACTACGACAACAACCAGCCGCTCTGGCGCGTGATGCCCGAGTTCCTGAAGCTGCATCCGCGCTACGAGCGCATGGGGCTGCGCGACCTGTGCGACGGGATCCACGCGGTCTACCGCGAGAACGACATCGCGCGGCTCACCACGGAGATGTACACCTCCCACATGGAGCCGGTGATGACGCCGGCCGACGCCTACGCCAAGATGACCCACTGGGAGGTCGACCGCGTCCCGATCGACGCGCTCGCAGGACGCGTCACCGCCGTCCTGCTCACGCCGTATCCGCCCGGCATCCCGCTCCTGATTCCCGGCGAGCGGGTGAACGACACCATCCTCCGCTACCTGCAGTTCGCGCGCGAGTTCAACAGGACGTTCCCCGGGTTCGAGACCGACATTCACGGCCTCGTCAAGGACGCTGCGGACGGCGAACTCCGATATTTCGTCGACTGCGTCCGCGGCGTGTAGGGACGCGAGCGGAGAGCAACCGGATGACGCGATTCAAGGCGCCCAACCCCGACTTCGAGGCCGAGACGCGCGCGAGCTTCGACCGCCAGGGGGCGATGCGGCATCTCGGCGCGAAGCTCGGCGTGGTGGAGCCGGGGCACGTGACCATCGAGTTGCCGTACCGCGAAGAGCTTTCGCAGCAGCACGGGTTCTTCCATGGCGGGATCACCGCGACCATCGCGGATTCGGCCGGCGGCTATGCCGCGTTCACCCTGTTTCCTCCGGGCGCCGCGATCCTCACCGTCGAGTTCAAGATCAACCTGGTCGCGCCCGCCGACGGAGAACTGCTGGTCGCGAGCGGACGCGTGAAGAAGCCCGGCCGGACGCTCACGCTCTGTGAGCTCGAAGTGTCGGTGGTGAAGGGCGGTAAGGTGAAACCCTGCGCCTATGGAATGCAGACGCTGATGTGCCTTGAGCCGCGCGGGGATCTTCCTGCGGGCTGAGTGCGCGCGGGGTTCCGTATTGGGGGATCTACAAGGGGGCGTGCCCCCTTGTACCTCCGTGCCTTGAGCCGCGCGGGGATCTTCCTGCGGGCTGAGTGCGCGCGGGGTTCCGTATCGGGGGATCTACAAAGGGGGCGTGCCCCCTTGTTCCCCAGCGCCTCGAGCCGCCCGAGGCCTTCCGGCGCGTCAGCGAACCCGGTCGTACGTGGCGAAGTCGAACCGGAGTCCGGTGGCGGAATCGACGTGCGACTCGCGCGCCGTTTCGCGGAAGGCCGTGCGATGCCACTCCGGAAACCACGCGTCGGCCGCGATCGCCGTGTCGATCTCGGTCAACTCGAGGCGGTCCGCGCTCGGCAGCGCGAGCGTGTAGATCTGCTCGCCGCCGATCACGAACACGTCGGACGCCGCTGCGCCGGCAGCGAGGGCTTCGTCGAGCGAGTGCACGATGATCGTTCCGGGAATCGCGAGCTGGCGATCGCGCGTGACGACGATGTTGCTTCGCCCCGGGAGCGGGCGGCCGATCGATTCGTAGGTCCTGCGGCCCATCACGACCGGATGACCGAGCGTGAGGCGCTTGAACCGCTTCAGGTCGTCGGGCAGATGCCAGGGCAGCGCGTTGTCCCTGCCGATGGCGCGGTTGCGGTCGAGTGCGGCGAGCAGGACGAGGCGGGGCATGGCTGTCGTGGAGAAGTGACACTCGTGCGCGGCAGGCGTGTCGTCTGCCTGCGGTATCATCCCCGAGGACTATAGGGGAACTGCGCGGATCGGGCCACAGGCGCGCGCGCGGTTCCGGCTCCGGCGCGCGATTCCGCGAGGGCGCATTCGCGCGGAGGTTCCACATCACCGTGAAGCTCACGCTCGACCTGCCGGGCGCGTACTACCCGCGCTCCTTCCTGAAACTGCTGCTCGTCGGCTTCGCGCTCGTCTCGGCGCCGCTGGTGGTGGCGTTCGTCTACGCGGCGATCTACGTCGACCGGCTCGCCGGCCAGGCGCAGACCGCGGTGGATCAGGCGGCGCAGGCGGCGCGCGAGAGCCGGCTCCTGATCGAGCAGGCGACGTCGATGGAGCGGCTCGCGCGCCAGTACGCGATCCTCGACGACGCCACGATCCTCGACGGCTACGCGACGGTGCGCACGCGCTTCAAGCGCAGCACCAGCGCGCTGTCGCTCCTGCCGCTCGACGAGGGGCAGCTCGCCGAACTGAACCGCACCATCGACGCCGAGCAGGCGCTCTTCGAGCGGCTTGCCACGCTGCCGTCCGCGCCCGAGGAACGGGTCGCGATCGCCGACGGCTACGCCGAGTTCGCCTCGGGCGCGCGGCGGGTGCTCGAGGAGTCGAACGCGCTCATCGACCGCGAGATCGCGCGCATGCGCGAAACCGCTGCAGCGGCGCAGCGCGCGCTGCTCATCCAGCTCGTCGCGACGTTGCCGCTCGGCGCCGCGGTCGCAGCGCTCATCGCGTTCCTGATCGCGCGGCCGATCCGTCAGCTCGACGCCGCGATCCGGCGCCTCGGCGAGGCCGATCTCGACCGCCGCGTGCAGGTGGAGGGGCCGGCGGACCTCGCCTATCTCGGCGAGCGCCTCGACTGGCTGCGGCGCCGCCTGGCCGCGCTGGAGCAGCAGAAGGCGAACTTCCTGCGCCATGTCTCGCACGAGCTGAAGACGCCGCTCACCGCCATGCGCGAGGGCGCGGAGCTGCTTGCCGACGGCACCGCCGGTCCGCTCGCGCCGCAGCAGCGGGAGATCGTCGCGATCGTGCGGCGCGCGGCGGGCGAGCTGGCGCGACTCATCGAAGCGCTGCTCGATTACCAGCGCGCGGCCGCGAGCCTCGCGAGCCTGGAGCTCGACCGCGTCGACCTCGCCGAAATCGCGCGTCGCGCGGCCGTACCCCATGCGCTCGCCGCCGAGGCGCGCGGCGTGGCCGTCGATCTCGAGGTTGCTTCTGCCATGATCGTCGCGGACGCCGAGAAGCTCCGCGTCGCGGCCGACAACCTCGTGTCGAACGCAGTCAAGTTCTCTCCCCGAGGCGGTCGCGTGTCGGTGGTCGTGCGGCCCGAGGGCGACACGGCCGTGCTCGAGGTCGCCGACGAAGGGCCGGGCGTGCCGCCCGAAGACCGCGAGCGCGTGTTCGACTGGTTTTTCCGCGGCGACGAAGATCGCGGCAGCGCGGTGCGCGGCAGCGGGCTCGGCCTCGCGATCGCGCGCGAACTCGTGAGCGCGCACGGAGGGCGGATCGAGATCGTCGACGACGGTCGCGCCGGCGCGCGATTCCGGGTGTCGCTGCCCGTCGATGGTCCGCGCAGCGGAGCGGAGCAGGGATGAACGCGCGCGCCGCGACGCTCGCCGTAGCGCTGGCACTCGTCGGCTGTCAGATGGCGCCGCCTGCGCCCGAGCGCCCGGTGGAGGTGTACACGGTCGCGCCGCCCTCGCCCGTGGAGGAAGCGGTGGTGTTCGGGAGCCGGGTGGCGACGCTTGCCGCCGACGAGCAGCGGCGCGAGGCGGCGGCTGCGGAGCAGGCGTTTGCGACGCAGCCTTCGCCGGCAACGCGCATGCGGCTCGCGTTACTGCTCGGCACGCCGGGCGCAGCGGTGCAGGACGATGCGCGCGCCGCGAGCGTGCTCACGCCGCTCGCGGCGCCGGACGCGAGCGACCCGCTGACGCCGCTCGCCCGGGTGCTTGCGGCGCAGATCGCGGCGCGTCAGCGCGAGGCCCGGCGGGCGGCGGCGTTCAAGAGCGAACTCGACACGGCCCGCGTGCAGACCGACGCGGCCCGCAACCAGGCCGAGGCGGCGCGTGCGCAGGCCGAGGCGGCGCGAACGCAATCCGAAGAGTTACGCAACCAGCTGGAGGCGCTCAAGGCGCTCGAGCGCAGGATGATCGAGCGCGGCTCGACGCCGCCGGCGAAGCGATGAAGAGATCACCATGAGCAATGCGAAACCCACCGTCCTGGTCGTCGACGACGATCCGGGAATCCTGCGGCTACTCGCCATGCGGCTCGAAGCGGCGGGCTACGGCGTGCACGCGGCCGAGAGCGCCGAGCGCGCGCTCGCGCTCGTCTCGGCCGTGCGGCCCGACGTCGTCGTCACCGACCTCAAGATGGGCGGGATGGACGGCATGGGCCTGTTCGATGCGCTGCAGAAGTCGATGCCGGGGCTTCCCGTGATCGTGCTCACCGCGCACGGGACGATCCCCGACGCGGTGTCCGCCACCCAGCGAGGCGTGTTCGGCTTCGTGCCCAAGCCCTTCGACGCGAAAGCGCTGCTCGACCTCGTCGGCCAGGCGTGCCGGGTGTCGGCCGCGTCGGGCGCGGCGGCGGGCGAAGGCTGGCGGCGCCAACTCGTGGTCGCGAGCGCCGAGATGGAGGAGATCCTGCGGCGCGCGAAGCTGGTCGCGCAGTCCGACGCCGCGGTGCTCATCCGGGGACCGAGCGGGGCGGGCAAGGAACTCGTCGCCCGCGCGATCCACGACGCGAGCCGCCGTGCCGCCGCGCCGTTCGTCGCCGTCAACTGCGCGGCCATTCCCGAGCCGCTGCTGGAATCCGAGCTCTTCGGGCACCGCAAGGGCGCGTTCACGGGCGCAGCGTACGAGCACGACGGCCTGTTCAAGGCGGCCGAGGGCGGGACGCTCTTTCTGGACGAGATCGGCGACATGCCGCTGGTGCTGCAGGCGAAACTCCTGCGCGTGCTGCAGGAAGGCGCGGTGCGGCCGGTCGGCGCGACCCGGCCCGTTCCGGTGGACGTGCGCATCATCTCGGCCACGCACCATCGCCTCGAGGAGCGCGTGTCGGCGGGCGAATTCCGCGAAGACCTCTACTATCGCCTCAATGTCGTGAGCCTCACGATCCCGTCGCTCGCGGAGCGGCGCGACGACATCATCCCGCTCGCGAGCTTCTTCCTGCGGCAGACCGCCGCGCGCTACGGCAAGGACTGCCGGGCGTTCGCGCCCGACGCGCTGGAGTTGCTGCTTGCCGCGCCCTGGCCGGGAAACGTGCGGCAGCTGCAGAACGTCGTCGAGCAAGCGGTTGCGCTCGCGACCGCGCCGGTGATCCCGATCACGCTCGTGCGCGACGCGCTCGCCGCCGAGCCGGCCGGGTTGACCCCGCTCGACGAGGCCAAGCGCGCGTTCGAGCGCGATTACCTCGTGCGCCTGCTCAAGATCACGCGCGGCAGAGTGACGCATGCGGCGCGCCTCGCGCACCGCAACCGCACGGAGTTCTACAAGCTGCTCGAGCGCCACGGGCTCGAGCCGGCGATGTTCAAGGTGGCGGACGAAGTCTGACGGGGATCCGATGACGCAGTCATCGGTTTCCCTGGCTTGGGGGTCGGCCGCGCAAGACTGGCGCGACGGCTTGGTCTACTGTCGCGCGCGATCGGCGGCACGGTACGCGCCCTGTCGGGACGTGCCGACACGCAATCCCCTTTGTCGATGGCAGCTTGCAATGGCAACGGCGACGCACGTCGTGTGCAGGCGACATTCGCGGCCGTTCGAGAGTCCCGGCTTGCGCGTAACCCGTTGATTGTCAATCAGCTGTACGGGCTGGCCCGGCGCTTGCAACGCAGCGCGTACTTCTCGTCATGGGACGCCTCGTGCAACGCAAAAACGACTCACACCTGTCGCCCGTCGCGGTTGGCGCTGCCGCCTCGGTCATCGTCGCCAGCCTGCTGGTGGCGGGCGCAGCCACCGGATTGATCCCCGGCGCGCGTTCGACGGGCGCCGACCCGCTCGCCGCACCGGCCGCTCAGGTCGGGCCCGGCACATCGACTGCGCCGGCTGCAAAGCCTGCAGCGACGTACCCGACGTGCGCGTCGTGCGGCGTCGTCGAGAGCGTGCGCGCCATGGAGATTCGCGGCGAGGGCACGGGCGTTGGTGCAGTGACCGGCGGGGTCGTCGGCGGCGTGGTCGGCAACCAGTTCGGTCACGGGGCCGGGCGCGCGGCGCTCACGCTGCTCGGCGCGACCGGCGGCGCGCTCGCCGGACACGAGGTCGAAAAGAACGTGCGCGCCAGGACCGTCCATCGCGTCACCGTGCGCATGGACGACGGTTCCTATCGGACGTTTTCGCAGGGCGCATCGGCGCGCCCGGGTGACCGCGTCCGAGTCGCAGACGGTGCGCTGGTGCCGTCGGATGCGCCGCTCACCGGTGTGAACGCGGCGCGCTGACACACGAACGACGGGGACGCGCGGCCGACAACATCGACCTCACGCCACGCTGCTATCCCCAGGACGCGCGCGCACAGGCATCGCGCGCGACGTCCTCCCCGTTGGCCCGCCTCGACCTCCCCGGCGGGCTTTTTTTTCGCGCCGCGCCTTCCATTCGTGAGCCTGCGTCCGGCCCGCCGCGTTGCATCGTGGCGGGCGTTCGCCACCGCCGCCCGTGCGCGGGCACGCGCGGCGAAACGGCGTGCCGCCGCGAGCGGGAAGGACGGGGGTTGGAGTGAAGGGCGCGGGCTCCTGCGCGGGGAGCGGTCCGCGCGTCAGACGGCGATCGGCGCCTTGATCGCCGGGTGCGGATCGTAGCCTTCGAGGGTGAAGTCGGCGTAGTGGAACGCGAAGATGTCGCGCACGGCCGGGTTGAGCTTCATGCGCGGGAACGCACGCGGCGTGCGCGCGAGCTGCTCGCGCGCCTGGTCGAGGTGATTGAGATACAGGTGCGCGTCGCCGAGCGTATGGACGAACTCGCCGGGCTCGAGCCCGGTCACCTGCGCGACCATCAGGGTGAGCAGCGCATAGGAGGCGATGTTGAACGGTACGCCGAGGAAGATATCGGCGCTTCGCTGATAGAGCTGGCAGGAGAGCTCGCCGTTTGCGACGTAGAACTGGAAGAGCGCGTGGCAGGGCGGGAGCGCCATTCTGTCGACCTCGCCGGGGTTCCACGCGGTGACCATGTGGCGGCGCGAATCGGGGTTCCTGCGAATCGACTCGATCACCTTCGTAATCTGGTCGATCTCGCGATTCGGGTTCTCGGGCGTGGGCGCGGGCCAGTGGCGCCACTGATGGCCGTACACCGGACCGAGCTCGCCGTCAGCGTCGGCCCACTCGTCCCAGATGGTGACGCCGTTCTCCTGCAGCCAGCGCACGTTGGTCGAGCCCTCGAGGAACCAGAGCAGCTCGTAGACGATCGACTTCAGGTGCAGCTTCTTGGTGGTGAGCAGCGGGAAGCTGCGGCGCAGGTCGAAGCGCATCTGCCAGCCGAACGTCGAGAGCGTGCCGGTGCCGGTGCGGTCGGTCTTTTCGTGCCCGTGCTCGAGCACGTGGCGCATGAGGTCGAGATAGGCCTGTTCCATCGGGTCCTGCGGCAGGGATCGGTGCGAAGCGGCGCGTAGGATACGCCGCGGCGCGCGCCCGTGCAGGCCGTCGGCGCGGCGCGCCACCTCAGTGCGCGATGAAGGCGAACAGCTCGCGCGCGCTCTGGAAGCGGTCTTCGGGTTTCTTCGCGAGCGTGCGGTCGATGATCGGCTGGTAGCCCGCGAGTCGCGCCGGCAGCTGCGGGATCGCGCCGTGCACGTGCTGGTAGGCGAGCGCCGGCGCGTTCTCGCCGGAGTAGGGCACGTCGCCCGTGAGCATCTCCCAGAAGATCACGCCCGCGCTGTAGAGATCGCCGCGCGGACCATGCGCGTGGCCGAGGCACTGCTCGGGGCTCATGTAGAGCGGCGTCGCGTACACCATGCCGCGCTGGGTGAGCGTCGAGGTCGCATCGAGCTCGCGCGCGAGGCCGAAGTCGAGCAGCGCGACCTTGTGGTTCTCGCGGAACATGATGTTCTGCGGCTTCAGGTCGCGATGCACGACGCCGGCCGTGTGCACGGCGTCGAGCGCCTTCGCGATCTGCGTGAGGATCTTGAGCGCGTGCATGGACGACATGCGCTCGCGGATGTGCTGCTTCAGGTCGCCGCCCGGGAAGTACTCCATGGCGAGATAGGCGTGCTGGTCGGTGACGCCCTGGTCGAAGATCGCTACGACGTTCTCGTCGCGCACGCGCTGGATGATCCGGTACTCGCGCAGGAAGCGCTCGCGGAACTGCGGATCGCCGTGCAGGCGCGGATCCAGCACTTTCAACACGAGCTGCAGGCGGTCCGCGTCGCGCTCGGCGAGGTAGACGCGCGACATCCCGCCGCGCCCGATCTCGCGCAGGATGCGGTAGCCTGGAATCTCGATGCCGTGGTCGCCCGCCGGTTTGCCGATCTGGCCCACCGGCAGGGGCTGCGTGAGCATGAGCTTCGCGAGCTCGCGGCGCGCCTGCGAGCCTTCCAGGATCGCGTCGCGGATCGCCCGCACCAGGCGGACCCCTTCGAGCGCGTCCTTCGGCACGTAGTCCGTGGCGCCGGATTTCACCGCGCGCACCGCCTGGTCCTCGCCGCTCGTCTCGGCAAGCATGACGGCGGGCGGTACGCCGGGGTTCTGGCGGAAATCGCGCAGCCAGGCGAAACCGTCGGCCTCGGGGGCGGGTTTCGCGTCGAGCAGCAGCACGTCGTAGCGCCGCCAGTCGAAGCTCGGTCCGGGCTTTCCATAGGCGACCGGGTCCCAGCTGTCGATCTCCGCGTCCGGGATCGCTTCGCGCAGGAGGTGCCGGACCTGCAGGCGGAAGACGTCGGAATCGTCGATGAGCAGGATGCGCATGCGGGCAGCAGGTGCTTGCGGCGACTCAGCCGCGGGGACGCCGCGCGGCTAGTGCTGCGGTAGCGACGGGGTCGTGCGCTTGCGCGGCGCAGGGGGCACGAGCCGCCACGCCGCGATCACCGCGGCAGCGAAGAGCACGTAGGCGAGGGCGAAGACCCATTCCGGGAAGTCGTGGTAGAGCAAGCGACCGATCCAGCGGCCCACGAAGCTCCGGCCGCCGCTTTCCGCACGCCGCAGGGCATCCTCCCAGACGGTGAGCGGGCAGGCGATGCCGGCAAGCGACTCCGCCGCGACAAAAAGTATCGCCGCCAAGTGCGTGATCCGAAAGGAACGATTGCGCACCCACCCCCAGTGCGCCAAGCCCCCGGCGAGGATCAGCGCGAGGCCCCCGACGACGAAGAGAACGAAGCCGAAGTGGACGACCAGGATCGCATCGGCGAGGAGCGCCCGGCTCATGGCTCACCCGGCCGGCCGCGCCCTCACGGCGCCGCGCCGGTCGCGCGCGGGCGGGACGGGTCGGCGCACCACTCGCTCCACGAGCCCACGTAGAGCCGTCCCGAAGGCAGGCCAGCCACCTCCATCGCGAGCAGGTTGTGGCAAGCGGAGACACCCGACCCGCATTGATGGACCACGCGCTCCGGTGCCGCATTGCCGAGCAGGGCAACGTATTCGCGCCGCAGGGTCTCGGCCGGCTTGAACGTGCCGTCGGGCTGCAGGTTGTCCTTGAAGAAGCGGTTAACCGCGCCCGGGATGTGGCCCGCCGCCGGGTCGATCGTCTCGGCCTCGCCGCGATAGCGCTCGCCGGCGCGCGCGTCGAGCACGACATACCACGGGTCGCCGAGATGCAGCGCGACGAAGTCGGCGTCCACGGTGATTTCGCGGGGTGTCGCGTCGTACCGGACTGCGACCGGCACCGGCGTCGCATCGGATTCCGGGTGATCGTCCTTCAGCCACTTGGCCCAGCCGCCGTCGAGAACCGCGACCGCTTCGTGGCCCAGCCAGTGCTTGAGCATCCACCAGAGCCGCACGCAGATGCCGCCGCCTTGCGCGTCGTACACGACCACCTGCTTCGCGCGGTCGATGCCGGCGGCGCCCAGCTTCGTCAGGAAGAGGCGCGGGTCCGGCAGCGGATGGCGTCCGTTCCTCCCGGTGAGCGGTCCGGAGAGATCGCGGTCGGCGTGCATGAAGCGTGCACCCGGGATATGCGCCTTGCGATAGTCGCGCTCGCCCGCATCGGGGTTCGCGAGATCGTGCCGGCAATCGACGATCACCCAGGCAGGATCATCGAGATGGCGGGCGAGTTCTTCGGCGGAAACGAGCGTCGTGTACGGCATCGGTGCGAACGTCCGTGCGGGGCGGTCGACTATAGCCGTGCGGGCTTGACGTGTCACGGCGCGCCGCCGCCGCGTGCCGGCGCCGCCGACACCACGGTCGCGGCAACGCCGCTCGCGACCACGAGGGCGATTCCGATCCAGGCGCCGAAGCCGAGCGTGTCGTCCCATGCGATCCAGCCGATGACCGCCGCGAACGCCACCGTGGCATAAGCGAGGCTCGATGCGGCGAGCGTGCGTCCGCGAGCGTAGGCGCGCGTGAGCGCGAGCTGCGCGAGCGTCGCGAGCAGACCGACGCCGAAGAGAATCGCGGCGCCGCCCGGGGTGAGCGGCTGCGCGCCCGCGACGAGCATCCAGAGTCCGGTCGCGACGGACATGGTGAGGCTGAAGAAGAAGACGATGCGCCACTCGGGCTCGCCGAGGCGCGCGAGATGCCGCACCTGCAGGTAGGCAGCGGCCGAAAGCGCCCCGGATGCGAGCCCGAACAGGCCGTCGGCGAGCGACTCGGCGGCGACTGTCGGCCGGAGCACCAGCGCGACCCCGGCGAACCCGGCGAGGATCGCCGCGCCGAGGCGCCAGTCTTCGCGCTCGCGCAGCACTGCGAAGGTGAAGAGCGCGATGAAAAGCGGCGAGGTGTAGTTGAGCGTCGTCGCCGTCGCGAGCGGCAGCGAAGCGATCGCCTGATACCAGAGGACGAGCGCCGAGAAGCCGACGAGTCCGCGCGTGAGATGCATCCGCGGGACGGGCGTCGCGAGCGTGCGACCCGACGCGAGCGCGAAGCCGCCGATGGCGAGCACGCCGAAGAGCCCTCGGAAGAAGACGATCTGCGCCGCGGAATACTCTGCCGAGGCGACCTTGACCAGCGCCCCCATCAACGCGAAGCAGAGGCTGGCGACGAGCATCCAGAGCGATTGCACGGGCCGGAGATCGTGGATCGAGGTTCGGAATCGGGGTTCGGGGATCGGCGTCCCGGGTTCGGGCCGGGCGCCGGGCAGCGGGATCGTCGTCGCCCTCGCGGGGAACGCGTGCACAGGGAGCCGTCGCCAAGTGCGGCGGCCAGCGACGTCGTGCTTCGGCGTCGGCACCGCCGCGATTCTACGGCCGCCGGCCCCGCCGGTCGGAGTCTACGATGTTCGTGCGATAATTCAGCCCCTTGCGGGTCGTTCCCGCGCCCGTGCCATGGCCAAGCAGACCGCCCCCCAGCCGCCCCAGTCCTTCGAAGCCGCCCTCGGCGAGCTCGAGGCGATCGTCGCGCGCATGGAGTCGGGCGAGCTCAAGCTCGAGGAGGCCCTCGCGACCCACAAGCGCGGGCTCGAACTGGCGCGTTACTGCCAGAGCGTCCTCGCCAAGGCGCAGCAGGACGTGCGCATCCTCGAGGAAGAGACCCTCAAGGCGTTTCCCGGTGGCGAGTCCGACGGCTGATTTCGCCGCCTGGACCGCGGCCGTGCAGGCGCGGGTCGAGACGGCGCTCGAGCATTTCCTGCCCTCGGGAAGCCACCTTCCCGCCCGGCTCCACGAGGCGATGCGCTTCGCCGTGCTCGGCGGCGGCAAGCGCGTGAGGCCGCTCCTTGCGTTCGCGGCGGGCGAGGCGACCGGCGCGGACGCTGCGCGGCTCGCGGTCGTCGCCGCCGCAGTCGAACTGATCCACGCTTACTCGCTCGTGCACGACGACATGCCCTGCATGGACGACGACGTGCTGCGCCGGGGCCGGCCGACCGTGCACGTCGCGTACGACGAGGCGACGGCGCTGCTCGTCGGCGACGCGCTGCAGTCGCTCGCGTTCGAGCTGCTTGCCGGGCACGGCGCCGCGCGCGATGCGGCCGCGCAGCTCGACATGGTGCGTACGCTTGCGACGGCCGCCGGCTCGCGCGGCATGGCGGGCGGCCAGGCCATCGACCTCGACTCCGTGGGCAAGCAGCTTTCCATGCCCGAGCTCGAGCTGATGCACATCCAGAAGACGGGCGCGCTCATCCGCGCCGCCGTTCGGCTCGGCGCGCAAGCGGGGGAACCGATCGCGCCCGAGCGATTCGAACGTCTCGACCATTACGCGAAGTGCGTCGGGCTCGCCTTCCAGGTGGTGGACGACGTTCTCGACGCCGAGGCGAGCACGGCCGCGCTCGGCAAGACCGCGGGCAAGGACGCGGCGCAGGGCAAGCCCACTTACGTGTCGATCCTCGGGCTGCCGCGGTCGAAGGAACTCGCGGAGGAGCTGCGGCGCGAGGCGCACGCGGCGATCGCCGACTTCGGCCCGTCCGCGGCGCGGCTCTCCGGGCTCGCCGATTTCATCGTGTTGCGTAACTTCTGAATTCGCGCGCCGATCCATGTACGACCTTCTCAAGACCATCGACGACCCCTGGGCACTGCGCAAGCTCGACCGCAAGCAGCTCGGGCGGCTCGCGGACGAGCTGCGCGAGTTCGTGCTCGACTCCGTCTCGAAGACCGGCGGCCATCTGTCGTCGAACCTCGGCACCGTGGAGTTGACGATCGCGCTCCACTACGTGTTCGACACGCCCGAGGACCGCATCGTCTGGGACGTGGGGCACCAGAGTTATCCGCACAAGATCCTCACCGGTCGCCGCGAGGCGATGGCGCGCCTGCGGATGTTCGGCGGCATCTCGGGATTCCCGCGGCGCGACGAATCCGAGTACGACACCTTCGGCACCGCGCACTCGTCGACTTCGGTTTCGGCGGCGCTCGGCATGGCCGTGGCCGCGAAAGCGAAAGGCGAATCGCGGCGCGTGATCGCGGTGATCGGCGACGGCGCGATGTCGGCGGGCATGGTGTTCGAGGCGATGAACAACGCCGGCGTGCTCGATGCCAACCTGCTGGTGATCCTGAACGACAACGAGATGTCGATCTCGCCCGCGGTCGGCGCGCTCAATCGGCATCTCGCGCGGCTCCTCTCGGGGCGCACGTTTCACGCGGCGAGAAAGGCCGGCGAGAAGGTGCTCTCGGGCATGCCGCCGCTCCTCGAGCTCGCCAAGAAGGTGGAGGAGCACGCGAAGGGCATGGTGGTGCCCTCGACGCTCTTCGAGGAGTTCGGCTTCAACTACACCGGGCCGATCGACGGGCACGACCTCGACTCGCTCATCCCGACACTGCGCAACATCAAGGCCCTGAAGGGGCCGCAGTTCCTGCACATCGTCACGCGCAAGGGACAGGGCTACAAGCTCGCGGAAGGCGACCCGGTGCTCTATCACGGCGTGTCGAAGTTCGACCCGCAGGCGGGCATCGCGACGGGCAAGTCGGGCGGCAAGCTCACCTACACGCAGGTGTTCGGCGACTGGCTGTGCGACATGGCGGCCGCCGACAAGCGCGTGGTCGGCATCACGCCTGCGATGCGCGAGGGTTCCGGGCTCGTGCGCTTCGCCGCCGAGCATCCCGACCGCTACTTCGACGTCGGCATCGCCGAGCAGCACGCCGTGACGTTCGCGGCCGGGCTCGCCTGCGAGGGCATGAAGCCCGTCGTCGCCATCTATTCGACCTTCCTGCAGCGCGCGTACGACCAGCTCGTGCACGACGTGTGCATCCAGCGCCTGCCGGTGGTGTTCGCGCTCGACCGTGCCGGCCTCGTCGGCGCCGACGGCGCCACGCACCACGGCGCGTTCGACCTCTCTTATCTGCGCTGTCTGCCGAACATGGTGGTGATGGCGCCCGCCGACGAGAACGAGTGCCGGCGCATGCTCTACACCGCGCATACGCTCGACTGCCCCTCGGCGGTGCGCTATCCGCGCGGCACCGGGATGGGCGTCGAGGTCGAGCGCGAGATGCGCGCGCTCCCGCTCGGCAAGGGCGAGATCCGGCGCACCGGCCGCGGCGTGGCGATCCTCGCCTTCGGCTCGATGCTGCGCACGGCCCTCGAAGCCGCGGAGGCGCTCGACGCCACCGTCGCGAACATGCGGTTCGTGAAGCCGCTCGACGAAGACCTCGTGCTCGAGCTCGCGCGCACGCATGGGCTGCTGGTGACGATCGAGGAGAACGTGGTGATGGGCGGCGCAGGCAGCGCGGTGGCCGAGGCGCTCGAGGCGCACGGCGTGCCGATGCCGGTGCTGCAGCTCGGGCTTCCGGATCGGTTCGTCGACCACGGCGACCAGGCCCAGCTCCTCGCTTCGATCGGGCTCGACAAGGCCGGGGTGCTCGCGACGATCAAGGCACGGCTGCCGGATGCGGGACGCGCTGCAGCCGCGGCGTGAGCCTTCCGGTGCCTCCGGCAATCTGCGCAGCACTCGCGTTTCGAGCGAAAGCCCCTGATCTACATGGGGTTTGTGCGGCGGTGGCGCCGGAACCCGCATGTTAGAATGGGCCGATCCCTTCTCGTGCGGAGCGCGGGGCGCTTCGTGAAAGGCTCCCGGATGAACCAGCGCGACCTGAACTCGGCCATGCCCGACGTGCAGGGCTTGGCCGATACGCGGCGGCTCGCGATCGACAAGGTCGGCATCAAGTCGCTTCGCCACCCGATCCGCGTCGCCGAGCGCGACGGCGGGGTGCAGCACACCATCGCCATCTTCAACATGTACGTGGGCCTGCCGCACCACTTCAAGGGCACGCACATGTCGCGCTTCGTCGAGATCCTGAACGCGCACGAGCGCGAGATCTCGGTGGAAACGTTCAAGGTCGTGCTCGAGGAGATGGTCGAGCGGCTCGAGGCGGAGTCGGGGATCATCGAGATGACCTTCCCCTACTTCGTGAACAAGTCTGCGCCGGTGTCGGGCGTGCGGAGCCTGATGGACTACGAGGTATCGTTCACCGGCGAGGTCCGCGACGGCCGCAAGCGCTTCACGATGAAAGTCGTCGTGCCGGTGACGAGCCTCTGCCCGTGTTCGAAGAATATCTCCGACTACGGCGCGCACAACCAGCGCTCGCACATCACCATCACCGCCCGCACGCGCGGGATGGTCTGGATCGAAGATCTCGTCGACTATGCCGAGAAGAACGCCTCCTGCGAACTCTTCGGGCTGCTCAAGCGGCCCGACGAGAAGTACGTGACCGAGCGCGCCTACGACAACCCGAAGTTCGTCGAGGATCTGGTGCGCGACGTCGCGGCGGTGCTGAACCAGGACGAGCGCATCGAGTGGTACGCGGTCGAGAGCGAGAACTTCGAGTCGATCCACAACCACTCGGCGTACGCGCTCATCGAAAGCGACGAGGGGCGCGCAGCCTGACGGGCGGCGCGCGGGAGCCGCGTCGGATGACGGGGCCGGTCCTGCGGCGCGTCTCGGCGTGCGTCGCCGCACTGCTGCTCGGCTTCGTCGCGGTGCGCGCAGCGGCGGCGCCGCACGTCATGGTGATGTCGCTCGGTCAGGATCGAGCCGAACTGCTCGTCAACGGCACCGCGATCCGCTCGCTGCGCAGTGGTCAGACCTCCCCCGAAGGCGTGACCCTCGTCGCGGCGACGCGCGCGCATGCCGTGGTCGAGGTCGAAGGGCGGCGATTCGCGCTCGGGCTCGGCCAGGCGACGGTGGCCGCCGCGGTTCTGAAGGCGGACCGGCAAGGGCATTTCGCGACCGTCGCCCACATCAACGGCGTGGCCGTTCCGGCGATCATCGACACCGGCGCGACCGGCATGGCGCTCTCGACCGAAACCGCGCGGCGCATCGGCATCGACTACACGCGCGGCCAGACGGTGTCGGTCGCGACGGCGGGCGGCAAGCGGACCGGTTGGCGCGTGAACCTCGCCACGGTCGCCATCGGCGAAGTGACGCTGCAGAACGTGGAAGGCGTCGTGCTCGACGTTCCCGCCGGCGACCTGCCGCAGGTGCTGGTCGGGATGACGTTCCTGGGTTACGTCGACATGCAGCGCGTGGGCGACACGCTCACCCTCACCAAGCGCCGCTAGACGGCGCGCTGCGTGCTCTCAGAATCGCTTCACCAATACCATCTGCTCGCCGTCGCGGCGCATTTCGGTGCGGTTGAGGAAGCTCATGCCCAGAAGTGCCACCGTGAGGCCGCCCTCCTGGATCACCGCGTCGACGTTGTTCATCGTGATGTCGCCGACGGTGACGGTGTCGAGTTTCACGCGATAGACCGTGGTCGCTCCGTTCGCCGTCTGCACGACGCCCCGCGGGGCGTTCACGTAAGAGATTCCGATGCGGCGTGCGTCGTCGGCCGGCAGCGCGATGAGCGTGGCGCCGGTGTCGACGAGGAATCGGACTTGGCCTCCGTTGACGGTCCCGCCAGCCCAGAAGTGGCCGCGTCCGTCCGCCTGCAGAACGGTCCGGGAGCCGCCGGAGCCGGTCGGTCCGGATGAAAAGCCCTGGCCGATCGCGAGCGTGCGACGTGCCCCGGCGACATCGAACGTGGCGCTTTGACCGTCTACCGCGAGGAGCCTGACCCCTTCAGGCGTCTTGGCACCCACCGAGAGCGTTCGCGGCGCGCCGCCGTCGACCGAGACCACCGCCTTACCCGGAAACACGCCGACCACGCGGACGTCAGTCGCGTGCACGATCGCCGAGAATGCGAGCATCAGGCCAGCGGCTAGAATCGAGGCCGAGAGTTCAAGCGGTGTCTTGCGCAATCGGGTGTCCATGCGAGGTCCGTGGGGCCGCCGCCTCCGCCGACCGTGGCGAGGGCCGGTTGGGTACGTCGAGGAGTCCATGAAACCGGTCGTCATCTTCCGTCACAGTCCGATCGAGGGTCCAGGGTATTTTTCCGCCTGGCTCGAAGCGCGACGCATTCCCTGGCGCCTGGTGCGGATCGATGCCGGCGAGCCCGTTCCGGAGGATCCCCGCGAAGCGTCCGGCCTCGTGTTCATGGGCGGACCCATGAGCGTCAACGACGAACTGCCGTGGATCGGCCCCGTGCTCACGCTGATTCGACGGGCGGTCGCCGAGAACGTTCCGGTCCTCGGCCACTGCCTGGGCGGCCAACTCATGTCGAAGGCGCTGGGCGGCCGCGTCGGCCCGAACCCGGTCAAGGAGATCGGCTGGGGCCGGGTGCGTGTCGCCGACTCGCCCGAGGCGCGCCGGTGGTTCGGCGATGCGCGCGAGTTCCTGTCGTTTCACTGGCACGGCGAGACGTTCACCCTCCCCGAGGGCGCGACGGCGCTCGCCTCGAGCGAGCACTGCGCGAACCAGACGTTCGCGCTCGGCCCGCACCTCGCCATGCAGTGTCACGTCGAGATGACGCCGGCGCTGGTGCGAGCGTGGTGCGAAAGCGGGGGCGAAGAGATCGCGGCGAACCGCGCGAGCCCCGCGGTGCAGTCGCCGGAAGAGATCGAGCGCGACCTCGCGTCGCGCGTGGCGCATCTCAACGCGGTCGCCGACCGGCTCTACGAGCGGTGGGCGCAGGGCCTCGCGCGCTGACCGCGCTCGCCTGCGCGGACACGGTGCCGCGAGCCGGGCGGAGTCGAAGTGAATCGATCGCGTGCCGCGCGCGCACGGTTCCCGCGCGCTCGCAGTTTTGCGCACGCCGAATGGCGGCGCGCCTGGCCTGCAGGGGCCGGAAGGTCCCTACGGCGCCCCGCGCGCCCCCGTTCTCTACCGCTCCGCGACGAACGCTCGCGTCACGGCTTGGCCGAACCCTTTCGCGCTTCCTGCGCCGCGCGCGCCTTCTGCACCAGGGCGTTCGCTTCGGCCATCTTCTCGTCGGCGAGCTTCATGACATCGGGAT
>JALOSW010000139.1 GCA_025458245.1 Burkholderiales bacterium | reverse complement strand
GCTCATCTGCAGCTCGGCGAGGCGCGCGGGGTTCGCGAGCATCCGCTGCCAGAGATCCATGAACGCCTTGGCGATGCCGAACTCGTCGGTCGCGAGCGATTTCTGGCTCTCGGCCTGCCGCTTCATGAAGTCGCCGAACACCTTGCTCGAGCGCTGCGCGACTTCCCCGAAGACCTTCGCGATCTCCGCGGGGTCGACACGCTCCTGCGGCTCTGCCGGCGGTTTCGCCTGTTGTTTCGACATGGGCCCTTCCCTCCTCGCTCGCGGTGGGGTTCAGGTCCGCGCGTGGCGGACGACGCCGTCCGCGTCACGGCGCCGCGCGAGCGTGCCGTTGCGGACCAGGTAGTTGAGATGGGCAAGCGTCTCGCCCATCGCGAAAAACGTCTGGTGGGTGTCCAGCTCGCGCCGGAACAGCGTGCCGATGACGTCGGCCGCCGCCTTGGGCTCGACGCAGGCCTCCTCGAGTTCGGCGAGGCGCAGCCGGTGATGCTCGACGAGCTGCTCGACGCGCTCGCGCAGGCCGCGGAACGGCAGGCCGTGCGAGGGGAGCACGAGCGTGTCCGCCGGCAGCCTCGCGTAGTTCACGATCGAGTCGAGGAACAGCCCGAGCGGGTTCGCGTCGGGGTCGACCGAGGTCACCGCGACGTTGGTGGAGATCTTCGGCAGCACCATGTCGCCGGAGATGAGCACGCCCAGCGACTCCGAGTAGAGCGCCGCGTGCTCGGGCGCATGGCCGTAGCCCATGATGACGCGCCAGCGATTCGCGCCGATGCCGATCTCGTCGCCGTCGCGAATCCGGTGGTAGCGGCTCGGGAAGTCGGGAACGACGCGCCGGTAGTGATTGCCGCGCTCGCGGAAGCCCTGCAGACGCGCCTCGTCGAGCCCGTTCTCGCGCAGGAACGCGACGAGGTTGTCGTTGGTGTACCCGGCCGCCTCGTCGCGCCACGCGTGCGCGGTGAGATAGTCGGCCTGCGACATGAGCAGCGGCGCGTTGAACTTGCGCGTGAGCCAGCCGGCGAGCCCGGCGTGGTCGGGGTGGCAGTGCGTCGCGATCACGCGGTTGGCCGCCCGGCCTTTCAGCTCGTCGGCGAACACCTGCTCCCAGAGCTCGCGCGTCTGGATGGTGCCGAGGCCCGAGTCCACGATCACCGCGGCGTCCCCGTCGTCGAGCACCCACAGGTTGATGTGGTTGAGCGCGAACGGCAGCGGCATGCGCACCCAGTTCACCCCCGGCGCCACCTCGAGCACGCTGCCGCCGGCGGGCGGGTTGGGGAATGGGTAGTCGAGCACCTGTTCGGGCGTCATGGCCTCGGAATGGGGCATCCGCGGGGGTTTCCGCTAGAATTTGTGCGCTACTTCCAGCGGGTGGGCAATTCTGGCAGATTTTTGTGCACTGCGCCAAACCGGTGCACGCCGCGCCCGCCCCGCCCCCGCGACTGCCCGAGGACCGCACGATGGACCGTCCGAACACGCTTTCTCCCGCATCCGCGGTTCCGATGATCGACTTTCCGCAACTCGATTTCGCGCTCGGCGAAGAGATCGACATGCTCCGGCGGACGGCGCGCGAGTTCGCTGCCGCGGAGATTGCGCCGCGCGCCGCCGAGATCGACCGGTCGAACGCGTTCCCGATGGACCTGTGGCGCAAGATGGGCGAGATCGGGCTTCTCGGCGTCACCGTCGAGGAAGCGTACGGCGGCACTGCGATGGGCTATCTCGCGCACATCGTCGCCATGGAAGAGGTGAGCCGCGCGTCGGCGTCGGTCGGCCTTTCGTACGGCGCCCACTCGAACCTCTGCGTCAACCAGATCCGCCGCAACGGCAACGAGGCCCAGAAGAAGAAATACCTGCCCAAGCTCGTGTCGGGCGAGCATGTCGGCGCGCTCGCGATGAGCGAGCCCGGCGCCGGCTCGGACGTGGTGAGCATGCGCCTGCGCGCCGAGCACCGCGGCGGCAAGTTCGTGCTGAACGGCAACAAGATGTGGATCACCAACGGCCCGGACGCCGACACGCTGGTCGTGTACGCGAAGACCGACGTCGAGGCCGGCCCGCGCGGCATCACGGCATTCCTGATCGAGAAGGGGATGCCCGGCTTCTCGACCGCGCAGAAGCTCGACAAGCTGGGCATGCGCGGCTCGAACACCTGCGAGCTGGTGTTCCAGGACTGCGAGGTGCCCGAAGAGAACATCCTCGGCGGCTATGGCCGAGGCGTGAACGTGCTGATGAGCGGCCTCGACTTCGAGCGCGCCGTGCTGTCCGGCGGCCCGCTCGGCATCATGGCGGCGTGCATGGACGCGGTCGTCCCCTACGTGCACGACCGCAAGCAGTTCGGCCAGCCGATCGGCGAGTTCCAGCTGATGCAGGGCAAGCTCGCCGACATGTACTCCACGATGATGGCGACGCGCGCTTACGTGTACGCGGTCGGGCAGGCCTGCGACCGTGCGAAGACGCCGGACGACATCCGCGCCCTGCGCAAGGACGCCGCCGGCGCCATCCTCTTCTCCGCCGAGAAGGCGACGTGGATGGCGGGCGAGGCGATCCAGTCGCTCGGCGGCAACGGCTACATCAACGACTACCCGACGGGGCGCCTGTGGCGCGACGCCAAGCTCTACGAGATCGGCGCCGGCACGAGCGAGATCCGCCGGATGCTGATCGGACGGGAGCTGTTCGCGGAAACCCGGTGACCGGTTTCGGTACCGCCCGATGCTGCCGCCCGAAAGTCTCGCTCTCTTCGCCCTGGCGTCGCTCGTCCTCGCGCTGACGCCGGGGCCGAACTGGGCCTATCTCCTTTCGCGCACGCTCGCACAAGGGCGGCGCGCAGGCATCGTCTCGTGGGCCGGCACCACCTGCGGGCTTTCGTTCCACATGATCTTCGCGTCCCTGGGGCTCTCCGCGGTACTGCTCGCCGTGCCCTACGCCTACGACGCGATTCGGCTCGCGGGGGCGGCCTACCTGCTCTGGCTCGCGTGGACGACGGTGCGCGGCGCGCGCGGCGCGATGCTCGCTCCGGTGTCCTTGCCGCCTGTCCCGGACCGGGTGCTCTTCCGTCAGGGCATGGTCTCCAGCGTCCTCAATCCGAAGGTGGCGCTCTTCTATCTGGCGCTGCTGCCGCAGTTCATCGACCCCGCGCGCGGTCCGGTGCTCGCGCAGGGTCTCGTGCTCGGCCTCGTGCAGATCGCCGTCACCGCGGCGGTGGACGTGGGGCTCGTCCTCGTCGCCGCCGAGTTGGCGCAGCGCATCGCCCGGCGTCCCGGCTGGATCGCCATGCAGCGCTGGTTCCTCGGCAGCGTGTTCGGCGCGCTCGCGGTGTGGCTCGCGCTCGACCGCAAGAGCGCGTGAGGCGCACCATGACGAAGCGCTTCGAGACCGCCCGCGGCACCGTGCACGAATGGCAGTGCGATCACATGGGCCACGCGAACGTGCGTGCGTTCGGCGAGTTCTTCGAGGAAGCCTGCTGGCAGGTCTACAACCGGGTCGGCATCACGCCGACGCTGCTCCGGAGCGGCAGGTTCCACATGGCCGCCGTCCAGCAGGACATCAGCTACAAGAAAGAGCTCCTCGCCGGCGACGTCGTCGAGGTCCACTCCGCCATCGTCGAGATTCGCGACAAGGTGCTCAAGTTCGCCCACGAGTTGCGCAACACCGAGACGGGCGAGCTTTGCGGCACCAGCGTCTTCACGGTCGTGTGCCTCGACCAGGAGGCACGCAAGGCGCGGCCGTTCCCGGAGGAGATCGCGGCGAAAGCCCGCGCGCTCCTCGCCGATTCCCCGCCGGGGACATGAAGCCCCGGCGCGCACGCCGACCCCCGCCCACGAGGTGAGCCATGCCCAACGACCCGATCGTCATCGTCTCCGCCGCCCGCACGCCGATGGGCGGATTTCAGGGTGATCTCAAGAGCTTTTCCGCGCCCGAACTCGGCGCTGCCGCGATCCGTGCCGCGGTCGAGCGCGCCCGCGTCAAGCCCGAGGACGTGGAGGAAGTGATCATGGGCTGCGTGCTGCCCGCCGGCCAGGGACAGGCGCCGGCGCGGCAGGCGAGCCTTGGCGCGGGTCTGCCGCTTTCCGCGGGTTGCACGACCATCAACAAGATGTGCGGCTCGGGCATGAAGGCCGCCATGCTCGCGCACGACCTCCTCGCTGCGGGCTCGAACGACATCATGGTCGCGGGCGGCATGGAATCGATGACCAACGCGCCGTACCTCCTGCCCAAGGCGCGCGGCGGCTATCGCATGGGACACCAGCAGGTGCTCGACCACATGTTCTTCGACGGGCTGGAAGACGCCTATGAGAAGGGCCGGCTCATGGGCACGTTCGCCGAGGAGTGCGCCGGCAGCTACAAGTTCACTCGCGAGGAGCAGGACCGGTTCGCCATCGCGTCGCTCGAGCGCGCCATGGCCGCCAACCGCGACGGCTCGTTCGCGTGGGAGATCACGCCGCTCGCGATCAAGGCCGGCAAGGACGAGAAGTTCGTCGAGAACGACGAGCAGCCCTTCAAGGCGAACCTCGAGAAGATCCCGACGCTGAAGCCCGCATTCCGCAAGGACGGCACGGTGACCGCGGCGAACTCGTCGTCGATCTCGGACGGCGCCGCAGCGATGGTGATGATGCGCCGTTCGACCGCCGAGAAGCTCGGCCTCGCGCCGCTCGCGGTGATCGTCGGCCACGCGACGCACGCGCAGGAGCCGGCGCTCTTCACCACCGCGCCGGTCGGCGCGATCCGCAAGCTCTACGAGAAAACCGGGTGGTCGTCGAAGGCCGTCGACCTCTTCGAGGTGAACGAGGCGTTCGCGGTCGTGACCATGGCGGCGATGAAGGAGCACGGCCTGCCGCACGAGAAGGTGAACGTGCACGGCGGCGCTTGCGCACTCGGCCACCCGATCGGCGCCTCCGGCGCGCGGATCATGGTGACGCTGATCGGCGCGCTGCGGAAGCGCGGCGGCAAGCGCGGCATCGCGAGCCTCTGCATCGGCGGAGGCGAGGCGACGGCGGTGGCGTTGGAGATCATGTGAGGCGGAACCGCAAAAGCGCAAAAAGCGCGAAGTGACGCAAAGGAATGGACCGATGATCCCGTGCTACAGGTTTCCCCGGCTCGTCCACGCTAGCGCACCAGCCTCGAAAGTCCCCTTTTCGCGCCCCTTCGCGCCCTTTGCGCTTTTGCGGTTCCCCTGCCGTCAGCCATGCGCAAACTGATCTCCTCCGGCTCCTCGTTCGAAAAGCTCGCCGGCTACAGCCGCGCGGTGGTCGACGGCGACTGGGTGTTCGTCTCGGGCACGACGGGCTTCGACTACGCGACCATGACCATCGCGCCGGATGCGCTGGAGCAGACGCACCAGTGCTTCCGCAACATCGCGGCCGCGCTGCGCGAAGCGGGCTGCTCTCTCGACGACGTGGTCCGGGTACGCGCCTTCATCACCGACCGCGCGGACTTCATGACGCTCGCGCCCGTGTTCGGGCACTACTTCGCGAACGCACGGCCGGCGAATACGACCGTCATCGCCGAACTCGTCGATCCGCGCATGAAAATCGAGATCGAGGTCACCGCGCGCCGCCCACGCGATCCGTCGGTGTTCGACGACCTCGCCGCCTCGCCGATCGCTAACATCTAATGCGATTCGCCAGAGAGGCACAGAGGACACGGAGAATGGCGAAGAATCCGCGCAATGCTCCGTTCAAGGTGCTCTCCGTGTCTCCGTGGTGAACAGGACTCCCATGCTCCTCTCGCACGAACAGGAAATGATCCGCGACGCCGTGCGCGACTACGCGCGCGAGCGGCTCGCCCCCTTCGCCGCCGAGTGGGACCGCAAGGCGACCTTTCCCCGGGATGCGCTCGCGGGTCTCGCCGCGATGGGTCTCTACGGTCTCTGCGTGCCGGAGAAATGGAGCGGCGCGGGGCTCGACCACGTCGCTTATGCGCTTGCGCTCGAAGAGGTCGCGGCCGGAGACGGCGCGACCTCCACCATTCTCTCGGTGCAGAACCTCGTCTGCGGCATCGTCGCCGGTTTCGGCAGCGACGCCCAGAAGCAGGCCTGGCTCGAGCCGCTCGCGAGCGGCAGGATGCTCGGCTGCTTCTGCCTCACCGAGCCGCACGTAGGCTCGGACGCGAGCGCGATCCGCACGGCCGCCCGCCGCGACGGCGATCACTGGGTGCTGGACGGCGTGAAGCAGTTCATCACCAGCGGCAAACACGCGGACGTGGCGATCGTGTTCGCGGTTTCGGACAAGGCAGCGGGCAAGAAAGGCATCAGCGCGTTCATCGTTCCGACTGTCACGCCGGGCTACGTGGTCGCGCGCGTCGAAGAGAAGCTCGGCCAGCACGCCTCCGACACGGCGCAGATCGTCTTCGAGAACTGCCGCATCCCCGCGGGCAACCTGCTCGGCGGCGAGGGCGAGGGCTACCGGATCGCGCTTTCGAACCTCGAGGGCGGACGCATCGGCATCGCGGCGCAATCGGTCGGGATGGCGCGCTCGGCGTTCGAGGCCGCGCGTGGCGCGCGAGCGCGAGGCATTCGGAAGACCGATCATCGAGCATCAGGCCGTGAACTTCCGCCTCGCCGACATGGCGACGCAGATCGAGGTCGCGCGCCACATGGTGCTGCACGCGGCGGCGCTGCGCGATGCGAAGAAGCCGTGCCTCAAGGAGGCGTCGATGGCGAAACTCTTCGCCTCCGAAATGGCCGAGCGCGTCTGCTCCGACGCGATCCAGATCCACGGCGGCTACGGCTACGTGGCCGATTTCCCGGTCGAGCGCATCTATCGCGACGTGCGCGTGTGCCAGATCTACGAAGGCGCGAGCGACATCCAGCGTCTGGTGATCGGGCGGGCGGTCGCTGCGGAGTAACGTAGGTCTTCAACGCAGAGGACGCGGAGCACGCAGAGGGCCGCGGAGAAGGAATGTTCGGGAGAAGCCTCCCGCCAGGATCTATGCATCGTTCGCGGGGGGCAGGGCACCGAAGCCGCGTCGCGGAAGCCCGTCGCGAGCGAGTGAACGGCCGCAACGCACCGCTTCAACGCAGAGGGCGCGGAGGACGCAGAGGGCCGCGGAGAAGAAATGTTCGAGAGAAGCTTCCCGCCGCCATTCATGCAGCGTTCGCGCGGGGCAGAACACCGAAGTAGCGCCGCCGCCGATCCCGTACTCCTCTGCGGCCCTCGGTGCTCTCTGCGTCCTCTGCGTTGAATCTTTCCCTGGATTGACCCGATGACCGACACCATTCTTCGCGACAAGCGCGGCCACGTCCTCACCCTCACCATCAACCGCGCCGACCGGCGCAACGCCATCAACGAGGCGGTCATCGACGGGCTCGCGGCGGGCTGGCGCGACGCGCAAGCGGATTCCGAGGTGCGCGTCGTCGTGCTCACCGGCGCCGGCGACAAGGCCTTCTGCGCCGGCGCCGATCTCAAGCCAGGCCAGGCGTTCGAGTTCGACTTCTCGCGACCGAGCACCGCGTATGCCGACCTGTTCCGGCTCGTGCGCAGTTCGAACCTGCCGTCGATTGCACGCATCAACGGCGTGTGCATGGCGGGCGGCATGGGGCTTGCCGCGATGTGCGACATGGCGATCGCCGCCGAGCACGCGCAGTTCGGCCTCCCGGAGGTGAAGATCGGCCTCTTTCCGATGCAGGTGCTGTCGCTCCTGCAGACGCTCGTGCCGCCGCGAACACTGGCCGAGTGGAGTCTCGCCGGCGAGCCCTTCGACGCGAATGCCGCGCTGGCGGCGGGATTCCTGAACTACGTGGCGCCCGCAGCGGACCTCGATGCGAAAGTGGATTGGCTCGCGGGCCGGCTCGCCGACAAGTCGCCGACGGCGATCCGGCGCGGCAAGTACGCGATGCGCGCGATCGCGTCGATGTCCTTCGAGGAGTCGCTCGCCTACACCGAGACGCAAATCGGAACGCTCGCGCTCACCGGCGACGCGCGCGAGGGCGTCGCGGCGTTCAACGAGAAGCGCAAACCCCAGTGGACCGGGAAATAGCGATGAAAGACATCGTGCGCATCGGCGGCGCGTCGGGGTTCTGGGGCGACAGCTCGGTCGCCGCGCCGCAGCTCGTCCGCCGCGCAGAGATCGACTATCTCGTGTTCGACTATCTCGCCGAGCTGACGATGTCGATCCTCGTCGCGCAGCGGGCAAAGAATCCGGAGCTCGGCTACGCGACCGATTTCGTCGACGTCGCGATGAGGAGCGTGATCAAGGACGTCGCCGCGAAGGGCATCAAGGTCATCGCGAACGCGGGCGGGGTGAACCCCCATGCGTGCGCCCGTGCGCTCGCGAAGCTCGTCGACGAAACGGGCGTGAAGCTGCGCATCGCCGTCGTCGAAGGCGACGACGTGATGCCGCTTCTTCCGAAGCTGCGCGAGCAAGGCACGCGCGAGATGTTCTCCGGCGCGCCACTGCCCGAGCGCATCGCCAGCGCCACCGCCTATCTCGGCGCGATCCCTATCGCGCGCGCGCTCGACGCCGGCGCCGACGTGGTGATCACCGGCCGCTGCGTCGACAGCGCGGTCGTCCTCGGTCCGTTGATGCACGAGTTCGGCTGGCGCGAAGACGACTACGATCGTCTCGCCGCGGGGAGTCTGGCGGGCCACATCATCGAATGCGGCTGCCAGGCGACCGGGGGCCTCTTCACCGACTGGGAGAGCGTGCCGGGCTGGGAAGACATGGGCTACCCGGTGCTGGAATGCGCGGCGGACGGAAGCTTCGTCGTGACCAAGCCGAAA
>JALOSW010000138.1 GCA_025458245.1 Burkholderiales bacterium | reverse complement strand
GCGGGGGCCTCCGCCGCGAGCGGCGACTCGACGAAGGCAGTGAGTAGCGCGCGCTTGGTGCGTGCACGCGGCGGCAGCGTTGCGAGCGCCTCCCGGCCCGCTGCGGTGATCGCATAGGCGGCCGGTGCGCGCACGAGCGGCTCGGGTCGGCGCAGGCGCGGCGGAAGCGCGGCGAGCATCGCCTCGCCGAGCGGGCGCTGATAGTAGTCGGCGGCGAAGCGCGCGAGCGCCATCCATTGCGCAGAGAGCGGCGGCGCGTCCCGGGCCACGGCGAGGACAGACCGCAGGCGCTCGGGACCCACGTCGCTCGTGTCCGCGATCTCCACCACGATGCCCACCACCCGCCGAGTGCCGAACGGCACGACGACGCGCGCTCCCGGCATTGCCTCGTCGCCGTCGGAGAGCGCGTAGTCGAAGAGTTGCGGGAGCGGAACGTCGAGCGCCACGCGCGCGAAACGCCCCGGGCGGGGTACGTCGACCGGCGTTGTTGCGGAAGTCTCCACGGGCGCCGTAGCTGAAGCGATTTCTAGAAAAAAGTGGTTAACCGGGCTGAACCAAAACGTAATTTACGGTTGTGCACAGATTCTGTGGATAAAACTGTGAGTAACGCCGCAAAGAAACCGTAACTTGGCCTGCAGAAAGGATTTTCGCCCCATGCCTCATTCATGAGCGAGGCGAAAATTGTTTACCAATCAGTGTGTTGTGATCCCCGCCCTAGGGAGCCCCCACGGAAGGCGCGAAAATGCTCGGGGGACACGGGTTTGTGCATAAGTCAAGCCCCCGGAACCGAATTGGAGGCTTGCGTGAAAAAAATCACGCGTGGTACGGACGCGACAGTTCGTGCACTGCCGACACCAGCGCGGCTGCGCTCTCCGGGGGGGTGAACTGCGAGATGCCGTGGCCCAGATTGAACACGTGTCCCGAGCCCCGTCCGAAGGATGCGAGCACCTTGCCCGCCTCGCGCCGGACGGTCTCCGCATCGGCGAACAGCACGTTCGGGTCGAGGTTTCCCTGCAGCGCCACCCGCGCGCCGACGCGCCCGCGCGCGTCGCCGAGGTCGGTCGTCCAGTCGAGGCCGACGGCGTCGCATCCGATGTCCGCGATCGCCTCCAGCCACTGCCCGCCGCCCTTGGTGAAGACGATGCTCGGGACGCGCTGGCCCTCGGCTTCGCGCGCGAGCCCTGCGACCACGCGCCGCATGTAGGCGAGCGAGAACTCGCGGTAGGCATCGTGCGCGAGGCTGCCGCCCCAGGTGTCGAAGATCATCACCGCCTGCGCGCCGGCCGCGATCTGCGCGTTGAGGTACTCGGTGACGGCTCGCGCGTTCACCTCGAGGATGCGGTGGAGAAGGTCGGGCCGCTTGTACAGCATCGACTTCACGAGGCGGAAGTCGTCCGAGCCGCCGCCCTCGACCATGTAGCACGCGAGCGTGTACGGGCTCCCCGAAAAGCCGATCAGCGGCACGCGGCCCGCGAGCGCGCGCCGGATCTCGCTCACCGCGTCGGTGACGTAGCGCAGCTCAGCGCCGGGGTCGGGCGCCGCGAGCTTCGCGACGTCGGCCTCGTCGCGCACGGGACGCTCGAACTTCGGCCCCTCGCCTTCGGCGAAATAGAGCCCGAGGCCCATCGCGTCGGGCACGGTGAGGATGTCGGAGAACAGGATCGCCGCATCGAGCGGAAAACGGTCGAGCGGCTGCAGCGTCACCTCGGTGGCGAGCGCCGGGGTCTTGGCGAGCGCGAGGAACGAGCCCGCGCGTTTGCGCGTCGCGTTGTACTCGGGGAGATAGCGGCCGGCCTGCCGCATCATCCAGATCGGCGTGTAATCGGTGGGCTGGCGCAGGAGCGCGCGCAGGAAGGTGTCGTTCTTGAGCTGCGTCATGTCGAGAAGGCGCTTATCGCGAAGGCGCAAAGATCGCAGAGGATCGTACCGATGTCGATCGGTCGTCGGCGATCCGAGCGTCGTGCGGCGGCGAGCACGGGCGCGTGCGGGGCCGGGGAGCAGAAGGACCTTCGCGGCCCTTCGCGGCCTTCGCGCCTTGGCGTCGAGGATCGTTCACCGCTTCAGCAGCTCGCCCGTGACGAACTCCCACTCCGCAGCCGTCACGGGCGTGATCGAGAGCCGGTTTCCGCGCTGCAGGATGCGCATGCTCGCAAGCTCGCGCCGGGCGCGCAGCTCGGCGAGCGGAAGCAGGCGGGTCTTGGCGACGATGCGGACATCGACGTGGACCCACCGCGGGTCGTCGCGCGTCGCTTTCGCATCGAAGTACTCGCTCTTCCGGTCGAACTGGGTCTGGTCCGGGTACGCCGCTCGGCTCACCTCGGCGAGTCCGGCGATGCCCGGCTCGGGGCAGCTCGAGTGATAGAAGAGGACTCCGTCGCCGACCCGCATCTCGTCGCGCATGAAGTTGCGCGCCTGGTAGTTGCGCACGCCCGTCCACGGCGCGCCCTTGCGCCCTGCGCGGACGAGATCGTCGATGGAGAACTCGTCGGGCTCGGATTTCATCAGCCAGTAACGCATGGGCGGCGGCCAGGATCTAGGATTGATGACTGATGACTGAGGACTGAGGATTGAGCGCTCAATCCGGGATCCTGGATCCTGAATCCTGAATCTTCGATCCTCACAACAAGCGAGGACGCAGGCCCGGGCCTGCGTCCTCGCGAAATGGGCGTCCCCCGCAGATGCCGTTAGGCCTTGAATCCTGAACCCTCGGGCTCAGGTCGGCCGCCTTCCGGTCGCCATCAGGTACGTCCGACGCAGGGACGCGCACACCGGCAACACGAGTACGGGCAGCCTTTGGGACGCATTGGTTCAGGGATTGCCTGGCCGTCGCGCGCACCGCAGGGGACATTGATCGTCGCGAGGGCGCCGATGTCGCCCGCGCCTTGCGCTCGGGAGCGGCCGCGTCGCGAAACCCGGCCGCGTAAACCGCTCGCGGAAGAGTCGAAAAGCTAGAAGAGCTTTTCCTGCGGCGCGATCGCCTGCTCGAGCGTCGCTTTCATCGCGTCGATTCTACGCTTGAGGGTCGCGATGTCAAAACCACCGGGCGTCTTCGCGCTGAGATACTCGTGCGCGATGTTGAGCGCGGCCATCACGGCGATGCGCTCGGTGCCGCCGACTTTGCCGCTCGCCTTGATCTGATGCATCTTGCCGTCGAGATACGAGACCGCCTCGAGCAGCTCTTCGCGCTCGTCATCCGAGCACGACACCTTGTACGAGCGCCCGAGAATCGTGACGTCGAGCACGCCCTTCTTGTCGCTCATTCGGGAATCTGCCGCAGAAGAGATTCGAGGCGCTCTCGCGCGCCCTCGACTTTCGACGTGAGGCGCTCGCGGTCGAGCTCGAGCTGCGAGAGCTGCTGCCGGAGGGTCCTGTTTTCTTCGCGCAGCCGCTGGCACAATTCGGCGGCCTGGCGCACTTTTTCTTCGAGGGCGGAAAGCTCGGCGTCCATCGGCGGAATATAGTTTGGAAAATCAAGGCCGGTCAAGCAGTAACACCCGGTTCTCAAAGTAATTTCGTGATCAGCGACACACCCGGTCCCCCGGACCTGTCGGGCGGCGATTTCGATTCGCTGAACCCGCTGCGACCCGATGCGGTGCGCGTCCGCGGCGCCACCCGCCGCGGCAAGCCGTGCGAGCTCGTCGACAACACCGGCGAACGCCTGCCGCGGGCGGAGCTCGAGTCGATCCTCGCGGCACTCGTCGAGCAGGACGCGTTCGGCTTCAACATCGCGAGCGCCAAGGGCGGTCACACCCTCGATCTCGAGCGGCGCGAGTCGGCCCACGTCCAGGTGGGCGAGAAGCTCTACCGCCTGCTCGTCTACCGCTACGAGGCGCGGATCGAGCCGTTCTAGGCTCGAGGCTTCACCACGGAAAGATAGAGGGCACAGAGGGGCACGCAGACCCGTCCGTGTTCACTCGCCGACCTCGCACGCCATCCTGGCGTCGACGGCGGCGAAGGCTGCCGCGACGACTTTCCCTCCGTCGCCTTTCGTGCCTCCGTGGTGAACGCCTTTTTGATCCAGGTGAAAGTCCGGGCGCGTTCACGCGCGTTAGACTCGCGGCCTCGTCCGAGGTGTCCCGGCGCGCGATTTCGACGAGCGCCCGGGATGAAACGGGAATGGGGTCCGATCGAGGAGCAAGGATCTAGGATCTAGGATCGAGAGAATGTGGGCTTCTCGCTCGATCCTCAGTCCTCAATCCTGAGTCCTCGTCAATTCCCCAGCTGCCCCCGCAACGGTAGGCGAGCCAGGAAGCCGCGTCATCGCGCCACTGCGGCGCCCGCTACGAATCGGGCGCGCCGCGGGAAGGCGACGCGGCGGCGCCGGCGCGAGTCTCTCGCGCCGGACGGCTCGCGAGCCCGGAGACCGGCCCCGGACGTCGGCGGGAAGGTGCTGCGGGTGGGCGGCACGCTCCGACGCGACGTACGCTCGCGACTCTCACACCTTCCCTCTCATCGACGCAGCCGGCTTGCGGGGACGCTCGCCGGAAAGGGGGGAATCATGTTGAAAAGCCATCCGCGCACGGCGCTCGCGCTCGCGCTTGCCGCCGCCATACCGTCCGCGCGCGCCCAGGCGCCGGCGCTCGACCCGGTGGTCGTGACCGCCGCCCGCTATCCGACCCGGATTTCCGAAACGCTTGCCGACGCGACCGTCATCACGCGCGAGGAGATCGCGCGCTCCGCGCAGACCACGCTGCCGGAACTGCTGCGCACGGTGCCGGGTATTCAGGTCACCTCCACCGGGGGTCCGGGGCAGGTCAGCGGCGTTTTCATGCGCGGCGCGAACACCGGGCAGACACTGCTCCTCGTCGACGGCATGCGGCTTGCCTCCGCGACCGTCGGCACCAGCGCGATCGAGCACCTGCCGCTCGACCAGATCGAGCGCATCGAGATCGTCCGCGGACCCGCCTCGAGCCTCTACGGCGCCGACGCGGTCGGCGGCGTCATCCAGATCTTCACCCGGCGCGGGAGCGGTGCGCCCCGCGTCAACGCCTCGGCGGGTTACGGCACGTACAACACGTTCATCGGCTCGGCGGGCGTTTCGGGGCAATCGGGCGCGACTCGCTATGCCCTGCAGGCCGGCTACGAATCCTCGCGGGGGTTCTCCGCCATCGCCAATCCGTCGAACCTCGCCTACAACCCCGACGACGACGGCTACAGCAACCGGAGCGTCACCGCGTCGGTGTCGCACGACTTCAGCGACCGGCTCGAAGTCGGCGCGCGGCTCTTCCGCGTGAACGCGGACACGCAGTTCGACGGCGTGACGTTCGATCCGCTGTTCAACCCGATCACGGCCTTCGATTTCCGCAACCGGCAGCAGCTGCAATCGCTCTCGGCGTTCGCGCGAGCGAAGCCGATGCAGGGCTGGGACAGCACGCTGCGCATCGGCCAGAGCGAGGATTCCCTCTCGATTCGGGGGCTCGACGGCTTCACTCTCGCGCCGGCCACCGATACCACGACCACGACCCAGAACCAGGCGATCTGGCAGAACGACGTCGACACGCCCGTCGGCCGTTTCCTCGCCGCAGCGGAGTACCGTCGCGACGGCGTGAACGGCACCACCGCGTATGCCGTCACGAGCCGCACCGTCTGGTCCGTGCTCGGCGGGTGGCAGGGCGCTTTCGGGCCGGCGAGCTTCCAGGCGAACGTGCGCTACGACGACAACTCGCAGTTCGGCGGCAGAACCACCGGCTCGCTCGCCGCCGGCTACGAGCTCGCGCCGGGCTGGCGCGCGACCGCGGCCGCCGGCACCGCCTTCAAGGCGCCGTCGTTCAACGATCTCTACTTTCCGTTCTTCGGCAACCCGAACCTCAAGCCCGAGACCAGCCGCAACGTCGAAGCGGGGCTGCGCTACGAGCGCGGCGCGAGCCGCGCGAGCCTCGTCGCGTATCGCAACGACGTGACGGACCTCATTACCATCGTGTGCGATCCGTTCTTCATCGTCTGCGCGCCGCAGAACATCGGCGAGGCGCGTCTCGCGGGGGTGACGCTTGCCGCCGCGACCGAGATCGCCGACTGGAGCGTGTCCGGCTCGGTGGACATCGCGCGGCCGGAGAATGCGGCGACCGGCGCACTGCTGCCGCTGCGCGCGAAGGAATACGGATCGGTGCGGGCGGGACGCGCCTTCGGCGCCGCGCGGTTCACGATCGAGGTCGTCGGTTCCGGGCAGCGCTACGCGAACGCGGCGAACACCATCCCGCTCGCCGGCTACGCTCTCGTCAACCTCTACGGCGAATACGGCTTCGCGCGCGACTGGGCGCTATTCGCGAAGCTGACCAACCTGTTCGACCGCGAATACGAGATCGTGAAGGACTATGGGACCGCGGGCCGCGGCGTGTTCGTGGGGGTGCGGTTCGCGCCGGGGTAAGGCCGAACCGCAAAAGCGCAAAGGGCGCAAAGGGTCGCAAAGCGGCGGTGACTGCGTGGGTGGGCGGTCCCCCCGCGTCCGCGAAAGCCGGCATCGAGAGCGTTGCGTTCCGAAAGCCGCATCCCCCAAACGCCTCCTTCTTTGCGCTCCTTTGCGCCCTTTGCGCTCTTGCGGTTCCGTGTGCGCTCTTGCGGTTCCGTGGGTCGCGGCTCCGCTTTTGCTCCCGTCCCGCACCTCTGCTACTTTCGCGCCCATGTCCTACCGCCTCGACGACGCCATCGACCTCGCGACGGTCCGGCGGGTGTTGGTCGTCAAGCTGCGCCACCACGGCGACGTCCTGCTCTCGGCGCCCGTGTTCTCGGTGCTCAAGAACCATGCACCGCACGTCGAGATCGACGCGCTCGTCTACGACGACACGCGCGACATGCTCTCGGAGCACCCCGCGATCGCCCAGGTATTCACGGTGCGGCGACGCGCACGCGATGTCTCGACCCTCGGCGAGATCAGCGATGAGTGGCGGCTGCTCCGCGCCCTGCGCGCGAGGCACTACGACCTTCTCGTTTCGCTCGGCGAGCAC
>JALOSW010000137.1 GCA_025458245.1 Burkholderiales bacterium | reverse complement strand
TACAAGCGGCCGCGCTCCGTGGCGTTCCTGCGCGAGGACGAGATGCCTAGGACGGCGACCGGCAAGATCCTTCACCGGCAGCTGCGCGCGATGTTCGCCAAGTAGCGGCGTGCTCGCGCCTCGCCTTCAGCCCGACAGCAGCGAGAGCTCGCGCCGGTACCGGCGAGCCTTCTGGACGTAGCTCTCCGCAGAGCGCTCGAGCGTCTCGATCTCCTCGGGCCGCAGCTCGCGGATCACTTTGCCGGGCTGACCGAGGATCAGCACGCCATCGGGGAAACTCTTGCGCTCGGGAATCAGGGTCTTGGCGCCGACGAGCGTGTGCTTGCCGATCACGGCGTGGTTCAGGATCACCGCGCCGATCCCGATCAGGGTGCAGTCGCCGATGGTGCAGCCGTGCACCATCGCCATATGGCCGACCGACACGTTCGCCCCGATGCTCACGGGAATGCCGGGATCCGCGTGCACGACGCAGTTGTCCTGGATGTTGCTGCGCTCGCCGATCGCCACGAGGTCGTTGTCCCCGCGCACCACGGCTCCGAACCAGACACTCGCCTCCTTGCCCAGGCTGACCTGTCCGATGACCGAGGCGCCGGGCGCGATGTAGCATTCCGCCCCGCGAAGCTCGACCTTGCGCTCGCCCAATGAATAGATCGCCAATTGCAAACTCCCGGATGATCGGCCGCGCCACCGCGGCGCCCCGGGCGATGGTAGCAAAGCAGAGGTGCACGCCTTGAAAACCAGCCGCTCCACGTTCCTCGACATCCGCGGCCTGCGCTACCACGTTCGGGAATGGGGGGAGCCGGGCGCGCCGAAGATGTTCATCTTCCACGGCTGGATGGATTCGTCGGCTTCGTTCCAGTTCATGGTCGACGCGCTCGAGGGCGCGTGGCACGTGCTCGCGCCGGATTGGCGCGGATACGGACTCACGGCGCGCCCGCACGCCGACTGCTATTGGTTTCCCGACTACGTTGCCGACCTGGAGCGCATCGTCGCGCACTACTCGCCCGATGCGCCCGCGAACCTGGTCGGGCACAGCATGGGCGGCAACATCGTGTGCCTCTACGGCGGCATCCGGCCGCAGCGGGTCGCGAAGATCGTCAACCTGGAGGGCTTCGGCCTTCCGGCGACGAAGCCCGAGGATGCCGCGAAGCGCTACGCGCGCTGGCTCGATGAGCTCACGGAACGTCCGGCGCTGCGCGACTACGAGAGCGTGGACGCGTTCGCTGCGCGGCTCACGAAGGGGAACAAGCGGCTGACGCCGGCGCGGGCGCGGTTCGTCGCCGAAAACTGGAGCGAGCGGCTGCCGGACGCGCAGGTCCGCATCCTCGCCGATCCGGCCCACAAGATCGTGAACCCGACGCTCTACCGGCTCGAGGAGTCGATGGCCTGCTGGCGCGCCGTCACCGCGCCGGTGCTTTGGGTCGTCGGCGAGCAGACCGAGACGCTCGGGCAGATGCACCTGAGCGAGGCCGACCACGAGGCGCGCAAGCGCTGCTTCGCGCGGCTCGAGTCGCGCACCATTCCCGATTCGGGGCACATGGTGCATCACGACCAGCCCGAGGCGCTCGCGCGGATCGTCGAGGGCTTTCTCCGCGGCCGATAGGGGGCAGCGTGCTAACATCGGCGCGCCCGTGCCGCTCATCGCCTCGCCCAATTTCGATCTCCATGCCCACTCGACCGTCTCCGACGGTCTGCTCGCGCCGGCGGCCCTCGTGGGTCGCGCCGCCGAGCGGGGCGTGACCGCGCTCGCACTCACCGACCACGACGAAGTGTCGGGCATCGCCGCAGCGCGCGCCGCAGCGGTTCAAGCCGGGATCGCGCTGATCGCGGGGGTAGAAATCTCCGTGTCCTGGGGCGAGATCACCGTTCACGTCGTCGGCCTCGGCATCGATCCGGACGCGCCTAGCCTCCGGGCCGGGCTCGAAGGCATGCGGCGCAAGCGCACGAGTCGCGCCGCGCGCATCGCCGAATCGCTGGAGCGCATCGGGATCCGCGGCAGCCTCGAGGGCGCCTATCGCCATGCCGGGAATCCGGAGCTGGTCGGCCGCACCCATTTCGCGCGGTTTCTGGTCGAGGCCGGCGTCTCGTCCGACGTGAAAAGCGTCTTCCGGCACTACCTCGCCGCCGGCAAACTCGGCTACGTCCCGCACGAATGGGCGACGCTCGGCGATGCCTGTGCATGGATCCGGGCCGCGGGCGGCGTTGCCGTGCTGGCGCACCCGGCACGGTACAAGGTGTCGCGGCGCGAAATGCAGACGCTCGTCGAAGCGTTCAAGGCTGCGGGTGGCGAGGCGATAGAGGTCGTGTCCGGCAATCACGATGCCGCGCAAGCCGCGGCTTTCGCGCGCGTGGCGCGCGCGCACGGACTCGCGGCTTCGCGGGGGTCGGATTTCCACGGGCCCGGCGAGGGCTACGCCGAGCTCGGACGCCTCGCACCGCTGCCGTCCGATCTCGAGCCCGTCTGGGAGCGGCTTGCCGTCTGAGCGACGAAGGTGACTGCGGTGGCCCAATACTTCATCGTCCATCCGGTGAACCCGCAGCCGCGCCTCATCCGGCAGGCCGCGGATGTGATCCGCAACGGCGGCGTGATCGCGTATCCGACCGACTCGTGCTACGCGCTCGGGTGCCAGATCGGCGACAAGGCGGCGATGGAGCGCATCCGCTGGATCCGCGACGTGGACGAGAATCATCACTTCACGCTCATGTGCCGCGATCTCTCGGAGATCGGCCAGTATGCGCGCGTCGACAATGCGCGGTTCAAGCTGCTGAAGGCCGCGACGCCGGGGAGCTACACCTTCATCCTCGAAGCGCAGCGCGACCTGCCGCGGCGCATCCTGCATCCGAAGCGGCGCACGATCGGCATCCGCATTCCCGATCATCCGGTCACGAGCGGGCTGCTCGCGGAACTGAACGAGCCGATTCTCTCCACGACCCTCATCCTGCCCGGCGACGACGAGCCGCTCACTGATCCCGAGCAGATCCGGCACCGGCTGGAGAAGGCGATCGAACTCGTGATCGATGCCGGGCCGTGCGGGACCGAGCCCACCACGGTGGTCGACCTGACGCGCCCCGCGCCCGAGATCATTCGCCAGGGCAAAGGCTCGGCAGCGCTTTTCCTGCACTGAAACAACCACCTCGACGCCGGCGTCGGCGCGCGGAGCCGGTTTGGTAGAATCGCGCGTTTCGGGATTCCCCTTCAGATGGATTCGAGCGTCATCGCCAATCTCGCGATCGTCGCCCTGCCGATCGTGTTCGCGATCACGCTGCACGAGGCCGCGCACGGCTACGTCGCACGTCACTTCGGCGATCAGACCGCCGCGATGCTCGGGCGCATCAGCCTGAATCCGCTGCGACACATCGACCCGGTCGGGACGATCGCGGTGCCGCTCCTCATCTATTTCAGCAGTGCGCTGCTCGGCGGGAGCGGCATCATCTTCGGCTGGGCGAAGCCTGTGCCGGTCAACTTCAACGCGCTGCGCAACCCCAAGCGCGACATGTTCTGGGTGGCTGCCGCGGGACCCGCGGCGAACTTCGCGATGGCGCTCGCGTGGGCGCTGCTTTTCAAGGTCGGGATGAGCACGCCGGACAACCTCTTCACGACCGCGATGCTCACCATGGCGACCGCGGGCGTCACGGTGAACCTGGTGCTGATGGTGCTCAACCTGCTTCCGATCCTGCCGCTCGACGGGGGTCGGATCGCCGCGAGCCTCCTGCCGAACAAGCTGGCGGCGCGCTACGCGCGGCTCGAACCCTACGGTTTCCCGATCCTGCTGCTCCTGTTGTTCACCAACGTGCTCGGCGTCATTCTCGGGCCGATGGTGAGCGTGTCGGAGCACGTGATCGAGGGCCTCTTCCAGATTCAACTCTAGGCATCTCAGGCGAATGAACGAAGAGCGCGTCGTTTCCGGCATGCGGCCCACGGGGTCGCTGCACCTCGGCCACTTCCACGGGGCGCTGAAGAACTGGATCAGGCTGCAGAGCGAGTATCCGTCGTTCTTCTTCGTCGCCGACTGGCACGCGCTCACCACGCACTACACCGAGCCCGAGATCGTCGAGGCGAGCGTCTGGGACATGGTGATCGACTGGCTCGCCGCGGGCATCGACCCGTCGCAGGCGACGCTCTTCATCCAGTCGCGCGTGCCGGAGCACGCCGAGCTCTTCACGCTGCTCTCCATGTCGACGCCGCTCGGGTGGCTGGAGCGGGTGCCGACCTACAAGGACCAGCAGGAGAAGCTCGCCGATCGCGATCTCGCGACCTACGGCTTTCTGGGTTATCCGCTGCTGCAAGCCGCAGATATCCTCATCTACCGCGCGGCCTATGTCCCGGTCGGCGAGGATCAGGTGCCGCACGTCGAGCTGACCCGCGAGGTCGCGCGCCGGTTCAACCACATGTACGGCCGCGAGCCGGGCTTCGAGGACAAGGTCAAGGCCGCAGCGAAGAAACTCGGCAGCCGCAAGGCGAAGCTCTACTTCGAACTGCGCACGCGCTTCCAGGAGCAGGGCGACGAAGGCGCGCTCGAGACAGCGAAGGCGCTCGTCGACGAGCAGCAGAACCTGACCGCAGGCGATCGCGAGCGGCTGCTCGGCTATCTCGAAGGCGGCGGGCGCATCATTCTCGTCGAGCCGGACGCGCTGCTCACCGAGTCGTCGCGCCTGCCCGGACTCGACGGGGCGAAGATGTCGAAGTCCTACGGCAACACCATCGGCCTGCGCGAAGAAGCGGCGAGCGTGACGAAGAAGGTCCGCACGATGCCCACGGATCCGGCGCGTGTGAAGCGCACCGATCCCGGCGATCCCGAGAAGTGCCCCGTCTGGCAGTTCCATCTCGTCTACTCGGACGAGAAGACGAAGAAGTGGGTGCAGGAGGGCTGCCGCAGCGCCGGCATCGGGTGCCTCGAATGCAAACAGCCCGTGGTCGACGCCGTACTCGCCGAGCAGGCGCCGAGAAGTACGTGGACGACCCGACGCTGGTTCGCAACATCCTTGCCGACGGCTGCGACAAGGCCCGCGCCGTCGCCCGGGAGACCATGCGCGAAGTGCGCGAAGTCATGGGCCTCGGTTACTCGTGAGGATCAAGGATTGAAGATCGAGAATTCGGCATCCAGGACGGCGCGTGCTCCCGGATCTTTTTCCGAGGTGAGCCGAGCCGCGAGCTTGTCCGCGAACCGAGCGCCTTCGTTTTCATTCGAGCGCATCGCGCTCGATCCCCAGTCCTAGATTCTGGATTCTGCTTCAATGAGCCTCGCACTCGTCCACGACGCCGACGCGCCGCAGACCCCGCCGACCGCCAAGGTTCGCGGCGAGCCGCTCGCCGAGCTGCCGCAGGATCTCTACATCCCGCCGGACGCGCTCGAGGTGTTCCTCGAGGCGTTCGAAGGGCCGCTCGACCTGCTGCTCTATCTGATCCGCAAGGCGAACGTCGACGTCCTCGACATACCGATGGCCGACCTGACGCGGCAGTACCTCGAATACGTCGAGGTGATGAGGCGCAAGAACCTCGAGCTCGCCGCCGAGTATCTCGTGATGGCCGCGATGCTGATGGAGATCAAGTCGCGGATGCTGCTGCCGCGGCCGAAGCCGCTCGGCGACGAGGAGGTCGAGGACCCGCGCGCGGAGCTGGTGCGCCGGCTGCTCGAATACGAGCGCATCAAGGCGGGGGCGCTCAGGCTCGACGAACTCCCGCAGCACGGCCGCGACGTGTTCTCGGTGGAAGTCTGGGTGGAGCAGGCCATCGCGAAGCGCCTGCCGCAGGTCTGCGCCGAGGACCTCGCGGCCGCGTGGCGCGGGCTGCTCAACCAGGCCCGCGTGCGACAGCACCATCGCGTCACGCGCGAAGAGCTCTCCGTGCGCGAGCATATGTCGGTGATGCTGCGGACGCTGCAGGACGGCGCGTTCCGCGAGTTCCAGGAGCTGTTCGACCCCGCGAAGGGCGTGCCCGTGCTGGTGGTGACGTTTCTTGCACTGCTCGAGCTGGCGCGCGAGTCGCTGATCGAGGTCACGCAGTCCGAGCCCTTCGCGCCGATCTACGTGAAGCGCGCCGGCGAAGCCGATCACATCGAAGCGGGCTGATCCGCCGGCCCGAAAGGAAGAGCACCCGAGATGCTGAGCCCAACCGAAGTCAAGACCGTGCTGGAAGCCGCGCTGCTCGCGAGCGGCGTGCCCCTCACCATCGCCGACCTGCGCCGGCTGTTCGACGAGGAGGTTGGCGGCGACACGATCCGACGCCTGCTCGACGAGTTGCGCGAGTCCTGGGCCGGGCGCGGCGTGGAGCTGGTGAACCTCGCGAGCGGGTGGCGCTTCCAGACACGGCCGGAGTTCCAGCGCTACCTCGAGCGCGTTAACCCGGAGAAGCCGCCGAAATATTCGCGCGCCGTCATGGAGACGCTCGCAATCATCGCCTACAAGCAGCCGGTCACGCGGGGGGACATCGAAGACATCCGCGGCGTGACGGTCGCGCCGACCGTGATCAAGGCGCTCGAGGCGCGCGGCTGGATCGACGTCGTCGCGCATCGCGAAGCGCCCGGTCGGCCGGCCCTGTACGGCACCACGCGCGCCTTCCTCGACGACCTCGGGCTGCGATCGCTGGAGGAGCTGCCGCCGCTCGACGATCTCGCGGGTTCGCTCGACCTCGGCGCGCCGCCTGCCGACGTCGCCCCGGTTTCGAACGGAGCGTCGGCCGCCGATGCGCCCCAGACAGACGAGCAGCAGGCCGAGGCCGCCTGACCGCGGACGCCGGGCCGCCCCGGCCGCCCCGGTTGCGCCCGAGCGCCTGCAGAAGGTGCTCGCCCGGTCGGGCATCGGCTCCCGCCGCGACATGGACGCGTGGATCGCGGCAGGGCGGGTCCTCGTGAACGACCAGCCCGCCGAACTCGGCCAGCGCGTCGCCCCGGGCGACCGCGTCAAGGTGGACGGCCGGCTCGTCAACCTGCGCTTCGAGGACCGCCTGCCGCGCGTGCTGCTCTATCACAAGCCCGCGGGCGAGATCGTCTCCGCGGACGACCCGGGAGGCCGCGCCAGCGTGTTCGAGAAGCTGCCGCGCCTGCGCGGCGCCCGGTGGGTCTCGGTCGGCCGGCTCGACTACAACACCGAGGGGCTCCTCGTCCTCACGACCTCCGGCGACCTCGCCGCTCACCTGATGCATCCGCGCTACGGCTTCGAGCGCGAATACGCGATCCGTGTCCAAGGCGAGCTGACCCCCGCTGCCATGCGTCAGCTGGTGACTGGCGTCGAACTGGAGGACGGTCCTGCGCGATTCGACAGCCTCGTCGAGGCGGGCGGGGAGGGGCGGAACCGCTGGTACAAAGCGATCCTGCGCGAGGGGCGATACCGCGAGGTCCGCCGCATGCTGGAGGCGGTGGGGCTCAGCGTGAGCCGGCTGCTTCGGACCCGCTACGGCCCGTTCGCGATGCCGCGCACCCTGAAGCGCGGCATGTCGAGGGAACTCGAGCCTGCCGAAGTCGCCGCGCTGTTCGCGACGCTCGGCCTCGAGCGACCGGGGGCGCCCGCCGGCGCTCCGCACGGGTCCGGCCGGAGCTCTCCGGCCGCAGGCCGGCGCGGCGTCGCGCGCCGGCGCTGAACGCCGGCCGACGGCGGCGCAGCGCGCCGAAAAGGCACCGCGCGGGTTGTCCGGGACGCATTCCCCTGCTATCATTTCAAGGCTTTACGGGATGGGCTTCGGGCCCATTTTTTGTTTCCGAAACGAACGTGAAGGACTTGGACAAAATCATCGAGGCGACCGTGGCCGGGCTCGGATACGAGCTCGTGGACGTCGAGCGGCCCAACCGCGGACGGATGCTTCGCATCTTCATCGACCGGCCCGGGAGCGGCATCGCGACCGGCGTCACGGTCGAGGACTGCGAGCGCACGAGCCGCCAGGTGAGCCGGGTGCTCGAGGTCGAGGGCATCGACTACGATCGTCTCGAGGTGTCGTCGCCCGGGCTCGACCGCGTGCTCAAGAAGCCGGCCGATTTCCGCCGCTTCGTGGGCGAGCCCGCGAGCGTGAGCCTGCGCGCGCCGGTCGGCGGGCGCAAGCGCTTCACCGGCGTGCTGCGGGGCGCGAGCGACGAGGGCGTCGAGCTCGAGGTGGACGGCGCCATGCACACCTTCAGGTTCGCGGACGTGGAACGGGCACGGCTCGTGCCTCGGGTCTAGTTGCAGGAGAGTGGAACGATGAGCCGCGAATTGCTGCTGCTGGTGGATGCGCTGGCGCGCGAGAAGAACGTCCAGAAGGAGATCGTCTTCGGCGCGCTGGAGCAGGCGATCGGCTCGGCCACCAAGAAGCGCTTCCCCGAGGAGGTGGAGGTGCGCGTCGCGATCGACCGCGAGACGGGCGAGTTCGAGTCGTTCCGCCGCTGGCAGGTCGTGGCCGACGACGCGGTGGAATTTCCCTCGCACCAGATCGCGGTTTCGAAGGCGCGCGAGCAGTACGCCGACGTGGACGTCGAGGATTTCATCGAGGAGCCGCTCGAGCCCATCGAGTTCGGCCGCATCGGTGCGCAGGCCGCGAAGCAGGTCATCCTGCAGAGGATCCGCGACGCCGAGCGCGAGCAGATTCTCCAGGACTTCCTCGCGCGCGGCGACAAGCTGCTGACCGGCACGATCAAGCGCATGGAGCGCGGCAACGCGATCATCGAGTCCGGCCGCGTCGAGGCGGTGTTGCCGCGCGACCAGATGATTCCGAAGGAGAACCTGCGCGTCGGCGACCGCTGCCGCGCGATCGTTCTCAAGATCGACCGCGCCGCACGCGGGCCGCAGCTCATTCTCTCGCGCACCGCGCCCGAGTTCATCATCGAGCTCTTCCGGCTGGAAGTGCCAGAGATGGAGGAAGGGCTCCTCGAGATCAAGTCGGCGGCGCGCGACCCCGGCGTGCGTGCCAAGATCGGCGTGGTCTCGCACGACAAGCGCGTCGATCCGATCGGCACGTGCGTCGGCATGCGGGGCTCGCGCGTTCAGGCGGTGACCCAGGAGCTCGCGGGCGAGCGCGTCGACATCGTGCTCTGGTCGCCCGATCCGGCGCAGTTCGTCATCGGGGCGCTCGCGCCGGCCGAGGTCTCGAGCATCGTCGTCGACGAAGAGCGTCACGCGATGGATGTCGTCGTCGACGAGGAGAACCTCGCCATCGCGATCGGCCGCGCCGGTCAGAACGTGCGCCTCGCCTCGGAGCTCACCGGCTGGACGATCAATCTGATGAGCGAGGAGGAGTCCCGCGAGAAGCAGGAAGCGGAAACCTCCTCGACGCGCGCCCTGTTCGTCGAGAAGCTCGACGTCGACGAGGATCTCGCCGACCTGCTCGTGCAGGAAGGCTTTTCCACGCTCGAGGAAGTCGCCTACGTGCCGATCAACGAGATGCTCGAGATCGAGGGGCTCGACGAGCCGACGGTGAACGAGCTTCGCGCGCGTGCGCGCGACGCGCTGATCGTGCAGGCGATCAAGAGCGAAGAGCAGGTCGAGAACGTCGACAAGAGCCTTCTCGAACTGGAAGGCATGGACACCGAGCTCGCGGCGAAGCTCGGCGGTGCGGGCGTGCGTACGCGCGACGACCTGGCCGACCTGGCGGTAGACGAGCTCGTCGAGATGGGCGGCGTGGACGACGAGCGCGCCCGGACGCTTATCATGAAGGCGCGCGAGCACTGGTTCGCGCAGGAGTGAGGTTCACCGGATGGCACAGACGAGCGTCGCGCAATTTGCAGGAGAGCTGAAGGTCCAGCCGGCGGTGCTGCTCGAGCAGCTGCGCGCCGCCGGCGTGCACAAGAAGGTCGCCGAGGATCTCCTGTCCGAGCAGGACAAGACCAAGCTCCTGGAGTACCTGCGCCGGTCGCACGGCTCGGCCGAGCCGAAGACCAAGATCACGCTCACGCGGAAGCAGACCACCGAGATCAAGAAGGCCGACTCGACCGGCAAGGCGCGCACCATTCAGGTCGAGGTGCGCAAGAAGCGCGTGTTCGTGAAGCGCGAGGTGGGCGAAGCGGCACCGGTCGAGGAAGCCGTCCCGGCGGCCCCCGAAGTCGAAATCGAGGCGCCCGCCCCGGCGCCCGCGCCCGAGGAGGTCGCACCGGAGCCGGCTCCGACGCCTGCGCCCGTGGTGCGCGGCGTGCCGATCGACGCGCGCGAGGCCAAGCTCCGCGAAGACGAGCAGCGTCGCGGCGACGCGCTCGCCGCGCGCCAGGCTGCGGAACTCGCCGAGAAGCAGGAGCGGGAGCGGCGCGCGGCCGAGCAGCGCGAGGCTGACCGCCGTGCGGCCGAAGAGGCTGCCAAGGCCGCGACCGCAGCGCCGGCGGACACCACGCTGCACAAACCCAAGACGGCCGCCGGCGAGGGCGAGAAAAAGGCGAAGAAACCCGAAAAGCCGGTCGGTACCTGGCGCGACGACGCCGGAAAGCGCCGCACGATCAAGACGCGCGGCGACACGGGCGGTGCCGCAGGCTGGCACCAGCCGAAGGTGTCGCGCCATGCGCGACATGCCGAAGGCGATGCGAAGGCATTCACGCCGCCGACCGAGCCGGTCGTGCGAGAGGTCCACGTCCCCGAGACGATCACCGTCGCCGACCTCGCGCACAAGATGTCGGTGAAGGCCGCCGAGGTCATCAAGACGATGATGAAGCTCGGCCAGATGGTCACCATCAACCAGGTCCTCGACCAGGAGACGGCGATGATCGTCGTCGAGGAAATGGGCCACAAGGCGATCGCCGCGAAGATCGACGACCCCGAGGCGTTCCTGCTCGAGGAGGCGCCCGAGCACGCCCCGGCAGAGGCGACGACGCGTCCTCCGGTCGTCACGGTCATGGGCCACGTCGACCACGGCAAGACCTCGCTCCTCGACTACATCCGCCGCGCGAAAGTGGCGGCGGGCGAGGCGGGCGGCATCACGCAGCACATCGGCGCGTATCACGTCGAAACCCCGCGCGGCGTCGTCACCTTCCTCGATACGCCGGGCCACGAGGCGTTCACCGCGATGCGTGCGCGCGGCGCCAAGGTCACCGACATCGTGGTGCTGGTGGTCGCAGCCGACGACGGCGTCATGCCGCAGACGATCGAGGCGATCTCGCACGCCCGGGCGGCGGGCGTGCCGCTCGTCGTGGCGATCAACAAGATCGACAAGCCGGAAGCCAATCCCGATCGCGTGAAGCAGGAACTCGTCGTGCAGAACGTGGTTCCGGAGGAATACGGCGGCGAATCGCCGTTCGTGCCGGTGTCTGCGAAGACCGGCAAGGGCATCGACGACCTCCTCGAGAACCTCTTGCTGCAGGCCGAGGTGCGCGAGTTGAAGGCCCCGATCGACGCGCCTGCGAAAGGCATCGTGATCGAGTCGCGCCTCGACAAGGGACGCGGTCCGGTGGCGACGGTACTGGTCCAGTCCGGCACGCTGAAGCGAGGCGATGTGCTCCTCGCCGGTGCGACCTTCGGGCGGGTGCGGGCGATGCTGGACGAGAACGGCAAGCCGATCCAGGCGGCCGGTCCGTCGATCCCGGTCGAAATTCAGGGTCTCTCCGACGTCCCGAACGCCGGAGAGGAGATCGTCGCGCTCGGCGACGAGCGCAAGGCGCGCGAGATCGCGCTCTTCCGCCAGGGCAAGTACCGCGACGTGAAGCTCGCGAAGCAGCAGGCCGCGAAGCTCGAGAA
>JALOSW010000136.1 GCA_025458245.1 Burkholderiales bacterium | reverse complement strand
CCGGCGATCGAAGTGCGCGTACCCGCCGATCTCACGCGCGGCGTGCGGCCGACCGACGAGACGTGGCGCAGGGACGACGTGCGCTCGCTCGCGCAGTGGTCGCGCGCCGGCGTGACGTCCGCGAACGGCCAGCCGCTCGCCGGCAACGGCGACGCGCGCGCGTCGATTTTCTTTCCCGCAGGCGCCGAGGGCCCGGCGTTCCTGGTCACGCAGAACTTCGATGCGCTGCTCGCCTACAACGTCGCGACCAAGTACGCGCTCTCGGTGGCGCTGCTCGCCAATCGCATCGCCGGCGCCGATCGCACGCTCGCGCGCCCCTGGCCGACCGACGACCCGGGTCTCGACCGCGACGGCATCCGGCAATTGCAGGAGCTGCTCCTCGCGCGCGGCCACGACATCGGCGTCGCCGACGGCATCCCGGGACCTCGCACGCGCGAAGCGGTGCGTGCGGAGCAGCGGCGGCTCGGCTTGCCCGAGGACGGGCGCACGGGCGAGCGCACCCTGAAGGCCTTGCAGGGCGCAGCCGACGCCCCTGCGCGCCGCTCCTGAACGAACCGGGCGGCGCCCGAGAGACTGCGCCGCCCCCTGCCGCTCATGCGGGCCGTAGGGACGAAACGCGCCCGCGTCCTATTCGGTGCAATCAGTGAATGCCGTCACGGCACCTTGAACTCGAACTTGTGGCACTGGTTGCAGTAGTTCTCGCTCTTCGCGTGCTGGTGATGGCAGAGGTTGCAATCCGCGTCCTTGCCATAGTGCGGCGAGGTGTGCGGATTCTTGGGCTTGACGTTGGCGGTCTTCTCGACGAGCTTCGCGGTGTCGTGGCACGACATGCACTTGTCGTGCGCCACTTCGGTCGGCTTCTTCAGATCGCCGTGGCATTGCGCGCAGCCGATGCCGCGCAACTGGTGCAAGTGCATCCCGGGGAGCTTTCCGCCGAGCGCCTGCTCTGACTTCGGTGCATGGCACTGCGCGCAGGCGTCGAGCTTCATCCCTTTCGTTGCCGGGTGACCGGCAGGAAGCACCTTCTCCGCCTTGTGACAGGCGGCGCAGTCGCCGGGCGCGGCTTTCGCGTTGCGCGCCGGGGCGGCGGATGCGGGTAGCGAGAGCGCGGCCCCGAGCAGGAGCGCGAGGAGCGCTGGCACCGCGCGCCCTATAGCGTTGACGAGCATTCGAAACCTCCTTCGACCGGCGTCGGGGTTACCTGAAGAAAGCCCGGCGCTCACGGAGAGCGCCGGGCCGTACGGCTCGGCAAGGGGTCAACCCCAGGCCGCCTGCTTCGCCGCGTTCTTGCCGGCGATCCGCCCGAATACCACGCAGTCGGCCATCGCACAGCTGCCCAGGCGCACCGCGCCGTGCACGCCGCCGGTCGCCTCGCCGGCCGCATACAGGCCGACGATCGGCTTGAGGTCGAACCCGATGACCTGCGCGTCCTTGTTGATGGCGAGTCCGCCCATGGTGTGGTGCACACGCGGCCAGAGCCGCGCCGCGTAGAACGGCGGGGTGACGTTCGGCACGGCGTCCTTGAAGATCAGGCAGTCGAGCTCCGGGTCCTTCTTCTGCTCGACGTAGGTATTCCAGCGCTTCACCTGCTCGACGAACACGTCGACCGGCATGTTGTAGGCCTTGGCGAGTTCCTCGATGGTGTCGAACTTGCGAAGCGACCCGTTGTCGAGCGCGCCCTTGAGCTGACCGGGATCGACCATCTTCGTCGTGTTGGTGGAGTCGGCCAGGATCAACGCCGGGTGCCCGAGCAGGATGATTGCGTCGGCACGCTCTTTCCGGTTGCCCGATTCCTTGAAGAATCGCTTGCCGGTCGCGGGGTCGACCATCAGGCCGTAGCCCACGACGCGCTCGACGAACTGCGGCACGTACCCGAAGCCTTTTTCGTCCGGGCTCGTCCACGGGCCGAGCTGGATCCAGTCCATCTGCAGGTCCATCGCGCCCGCCATGCACGCGGCCATGATCGCCTCGCCGGTCGCACCGGGCTGGTTGGTCGAGGTGAACTGGTCGGTGAGCCGCGGGTCGTACATCTGGCGCAGCTTCACGTCGTTCGAGAAGCCGCCCGAGGCCAGCACCACGGCCTTGCGCGCCTTGATGAACGCGGGCGTCCCCGACGCTTCGTCGGGGAACTTGTAGCCGCGACGCACTTCCGCCCCGACGATGCGGCCGTCCTTGTCGGCGACCAGCCGCACGAGCTTGGTGCGCAGCTCGATCTTCGCGCCGAGCGCGCGCGCCTTCTCGAGCTGCTTGGTGACGAGCCCCGCGCCAGAGCGCTGCACCGTCTGGTGCGCGCGCTTCACCGAATGGCCGCCGTGGAAGTTCACCCGGTCGAACTGGGCGCCCACGTAGGTCTGCGACCACTCGAGCGCCGCCGCCGACTGCTCGGCGACGGTGCGCGCCAGCTCGGGATGATTGAGGTATGCGCCGGCCTTCATCATGTCCTTGAGCATGAGCTCGGGCGAATCCTCGATGCCGAGCGCTTTCTGCATCTGCGTGCCGGCCGCGCCGAAGTCGCCGCCGTTGATCGCCGAGTTGCCGCCCGGCACCGGCATCTTGTCGATCACGATCACGTCGGCCTTCGCGTCGCGCGCCTCGATGGCGGCCGCGAGTCCGGCGAAGCCGGTGCCGACGACGAGCACGTCGGTGGTCACGTCCCACTTCTTCGGCATGGGCGCCGCAGCCGCGTCGGCAGCGCGCGGGAGGGCAAGCGCGCCCACGGTGGCGCCCGCGGCGACGCCGGCAGTCTGGAGGAACCGGCGACGGGAGAGGAGATCAGTCGTTTGCTTGGGGTTGGTCATGGCTCACTTTCGATCGACGATCGGGAATCGGTTTCGCGTCGGCGCCGGGCCCGACTGCCGCGCGGCACCGCGGGGTTCGGTCTTGAATCGACCTCGAAATCAGCGTAGTCCCGTAGCGCGGCGCGCGTCTTGACATGCGTCAACCGCCGCCGGCATTTTTGGTTGCCCAACCAATTCTGCGGTATGCTCGCTGCCGTCATGGTCACGAATCCGGCGAGACCCCGACCCTCGCGACGTCGCGCCGCGCCGCGCGCCGCCGGTGCGCTTTCCGTCCGCGACCGCATCCTGCTCGCCGCCGTCGAACTGGTGCAGACCGAGGGCGTTCGCAGCCTCACGCAGGCTCGCGTCGCCGCCGAGGCCGGCGTGCGCCAAAGCCACCTGACCTATTACTTCCCGGCGCGCAAGGACCTGATCAAGGAGGTGGCGATCCACCTCCACGCCGGCATCCTCGAAGCGATGAGCGAGGCGGTGCCGAGGCCGGGCCGAAGCGGCCGCGCGGTGTCGCGCGCGCGCGAGTTCTTCGCCGAACGGATCAGCGACCCCCTCTTCGCGCGCCTGTCGATGGCGCTCATGGTCGCCGCGGACGAGGATCCGTCGCTGCGGCGCTGGCTCGCCGAGAGCGACGGGCGACTACGCGACCGCCTCCGCGAAACGCTCGCCAGGCTGGGAGTCGAGCGCCCGCCGGACGACATTGCCCTGCTCCACGCGAGCTTCGTCGGCGCGTCCATTCTCGCGGCGCAGGCGGGAACGAGGTCCGCCGCCGCGCGCGCGGCGCATCTCGTCCGCTTCGCGTTCGATCGGCTCGTCGCGGGTCCCGCGGACCCGGACCGATCGCGGGACACCGGCGCAGGGCTCCCTCCGGCGCAACGCCTGCGCCGCGCGCGGCGCCCCGCCGGCGCGCGGTAACGCGGCGGCTCGATCGACGCCCGCGGGCGCGCATTGTTCGAACAGGCTCGGTCCGGGTACGCGCGGCGCTCATGCCGCCGCGGCATAACAGCTATGGCCGCGATGGGCGTGTCGGCCGGAGGCCGGTGTTCCTAGAATGGAACTCGAAGCTGCGGGGGCGCGGCGCGGCAGGCGATCTGGGGTTCGCCGCTGCGGGCCGGGCACCGTTCAACAGCACTATCGAGGAGAGAGTCGATGCAGCGTTTCGCCCTGCTTGCGCTTGCCCTGATGCCCGCCGCGGCCGCGGCCAACGTCGAGAGCTTCACCATCGACCCGCCGCACACGATCCCGCACTTCTCGCTCGAGTATCACGGCTACGCGACGTTCACGGGGCGTTTCGACAAGACCACGGGCAAGTTCAGCGTGGACCGCGCCGCGAAGAAAGGGACGCTCGAGCTCGTCATCGAGGCGGCGTCGCTCACCACGGGCGACGGCGAGCGCGGAGCGCGCACGCGTTCGCGCGACGAGCACCTGCGCAGCGCCGATTTCTTCAACGTCGTCGAGTTCCCGCGCATCACCTTCAAGTCCACCGACGTCAAGTTCAACGGCGAGGTCCCGTCGGAGATCGACGGCCAGATGACGCTGCTCGGCGTGACGCGCCCGGTCACGTTCAAGGTCGACCGCTGGGTGTGCAAGGATCACCTGATTTACAAGAAGATGGCCTGCGGCGGCAACGTGAGCGCCACGATCAAGCGCTCGGAGTTCGGCATGAAGTACAGCATCCCGAGCATCAGCGACGAGGTGCGCCTCAACGCGATGTTCCTCGGGTTCCGGGACTGAAGGCGCCCCCGCGGCCGACGCCCCCCCTTCCACGCGACCACGAGGTCCGCATGAATACGCGACTGCCCGGCCTGCTTGCCCTTGCGCTGTTCGCCTTCGCGATGCTGATCGCGGTGCCGCGCGCGGAGGCGCAGGCGTATCCGTCCAAGCCGATCCGCGTGTTCGTCGGCTACAGCGCGGGCGGCGCGGTCGACATCATCGCGCGCGTTCTCGGGCAGCAGATCTCCGCGAGCGTCGGCCAGCCGATCGTGGTCGAGAACAAGCCCGGCGCCAACACGAACATCGCGATGCGCGCGCTCATCGAGAGCCCGCCCGACGGCTACACGCTGATGCTCACCGCCAACGCGCTCGCCGCCAACCCGACGCTCTACCAGCCGCCGCCGTTCGACCCCGCGCGCGACGTGACCCTCGTCTCACTCGTCGGCCGCGTGCCGGTGGTGCTCGCGGTGAACGCGCAGTCCGACATCGGTTCGCTCGCGCAGCTCGTCGCCGCGGCGAAGGCGAAGCCCGGCACGATCACCTTCGGCACGCCCGGCAACGGCTCGACGCCGCATCTCGCGGTGGAGCTGTTCGAGCGCGCGGCGGGCATCTCGCTGACGCACGTGCCCTACAAGGGCGGCTCCCAGGCGATCACCGATACGCTTTCCGGGCAGATCCAGGTGGTCGCAGTCAACGCACTCGAAGTGCTCCCGCAGGCGAAGGCCGGGAGGCTGCGCGTCGTCGCGGTGATGAGCCCCGGCCGGTCGCCGCTCTTCCCCGACGCGCCGACCATTGCCGAGTCGGGACACCCCGGCTTCGAGGCGGCGGTGTGGTACGGGGTGATCGGGCCGGCCAACCTGCCCCCGGCGATCGTGGCCCTCCTGCACGACGAAGTGCAGAAGGCGCTCCGGACGCCCGAAGTGCGCGAGCGGCTGACGAGCGCGGGCGGCGAGGTGCTGCCGGCGGCGCGCGAGCAGTTCGTCGCGATGGTCGGCGCGGAGCGCGCACGCTACGAGAAGCTGATCCGCGAAGCGGGCATCAAGCCCGATTGACGGCCGACTTCGGGACCTCGGGAGGGTGCATTTGAACCGCGCGACACACTGGACGCGGCGAGCGTTCCTCGCCTTCGCCGCGCTGCTCGTTGTCGGCTGCGCCACGGTCGCGGAGCGCCCCTCGGCGGAGGCCCGCAGCGCGCTCGCGCCGACCGGCAAGCTGCGCGTCGGCGTGTACAAGGGCAGCCCCACTTCGCTGGTGCGCGATGCGTCCGGCGAATCGCGCGGCGTGAGCGTGGATCTCGGACGCGCGTTCGCAGAGCGGCTCGGCGTTCCCTACGAGCAGGTCGAATTCGCGCGCCTCGCGCTGGTGCTCGAGGCGATGAAGGCGGGCCAGGTCGATCTCACCGTGACGAACGCCACGCCGGCGCGCGCGGCCGAGGTCGACTTCACCGCGCCGATCCTCGATCTGGAGCTCGGCTATCTCGTGGCGAAAGGCTCGCGCGTGACAGCGATCGCCGAGATCGACCGCCCCGGCATCCGCGTCGGCGTTGCCCAGGGAAGCACGTCGCAAACCACGCTGACACGCGAGCTGAAGAACGCCGTCGTCGTGCCCGCGTCCTCGCTCCAGGCGGCGGCCCAGATGCTCGCCAGGGGCGAGATCGACGCGTTCGCCACCAATAAGGCGATCCTCTCCGAAATGGCCGATTCGCTGCCCGGAAGCCGCATCCTCGACGGCCGCTGGGGGCTCGAGCATCTCGCCATCGCGATCCCGAAGGGCCGGCCCGCCGGCCTTCCCTACGCGCGGCAGTTCGCGGAAGACGCGAAAGCGTCAGGCCTCGTCCAGCGCGCTGCCGACCGCGCGGGCTTGCGCGGAACCGCGAAGCCCTGATCCGTTTCGGCCGGCCGCCGCCAGCGGCCCTGGTGATCCGCCCCGGGGTTTCGCCCTGCGGACGCGGCGAAGTTCACGATCGTGCCGCGCCACGGGCACGCCGGTTGCTCCGCTCTACTCGTCCGCGGCTGTCTCGCCGCACCGGACTGACGAGGAGCGCAGCCATGACGAAGCTGGTGATCGCATCGGCGCTGGTGGTGGCCCTGCTCGCGCTGGCCACCGGGGCGTTCTCGGGCAGCGACCTCCCGAGCGCACACCGTTCCGCGAGCGCGCAGCCCGCCGATCGGCCCTAGCGTCGGGCGATCACGCGCGCCCGCGCCTCGTCTCCACGAGCCGCCAAACTTTCTCGCGCGTGATCGGCATGTCG
>JALOSW010000135.1 GCA_025458245.1 Burkholderiales bacterium | reverse complement strand
TGCCGTCCAATTTGCATAAACTCCCCAAGCTGATCGCCTAGGGGCCTGTCCTATGCAAGTTCGGTGAAACTCACATAGGGCAGACCCCCCAATCGGAGATGCGCTCGCATCTCCCCCGGGTTCTCACCGCCCCGCTGCGGCCTGCATGTTGCCGACGACCGCGTCGATGAGCCGCCGCGCGATCGAGATCGGCTGCGGCAGCTGCGGCAAGCCGTGTATTTTAAACCATTGAGCGGTTTCGATTTCAAGTGGATCCACTCTAATTTCGCCGCTGGCCCAGTCCGCGACGAACGCGATCATCAGCGAATGCGGAAACGGCCAGGGCTGGCTGGCGAAGTAGCGAGGGTTCGCGACCCGCACCCCGACTTCCTCCTCCACCTCTCGGGCGAGGCATTGCTCGAGTGTTTCGCCGGGCTCCACGAATCCGGCCAGCGCGCTGTACATCCCCGCCGGGAATCGTTGCGAGCGGGCGAGCAGGATCTCGTCCGGTTCGCGCTTGACGAGCGCCATTACCGCGGGCGCGATCCGCGGATAGACCACGAGGCCGCAGGCCGGACATTCGCGCGAGCGCTCGACGACGCGGAGCGCCGTGGGCGTTCCGCACCGGCCGCAGAAACGGTGCGTCCGGTCCCAGTCGACGATCTGCAGCGCGCGGCCCGCGAGGGCGAAGAGGGTATCGTCGAGCCGCGAGAAGAGCGATCGCAGGTCGCTCCAGCGAAATCCCGCCGGCGGCTCGGCCTCCGCGGCGACCTCGCACGCGTAGATCTCGCGTCCGGCGAGAGAGCCGAGAAACTGATGTCGCGACGCGGCGAGCCCGAGCGCCGCCGGTGCGGGCGGGAGCCGCATGGTGCCGTCGCCCACGAGCAGCCGCGCCTCGCGGAACACGAACCACAGCGCCTCGGGATGCGGCTCGCCCGGCGCGGCGACGCCCGGGACGTAGTCGAGCGGCGCCGCGAACGGCATCTCGATCATCGCGCGCCCCGCCGCCTCGCGCATCAGGCCTTGCTCAGCCGCCGGATGAGCGACGACGTGTCCCACCGGCCGCCGCCCATCTTCTGTACGTCGGCGTAGAAGCCGTCGACGATCTTCGTCACCGGCACGTCGGCGCCGACGGCGGCGGCCTGCTCCATGGCGATGCGCAGGTCCTTCCGCATCCAGTCCACCGCGAACCCGAAGTCGAACTTGTCGTCGACCATGGTCTTGCCGCGGTTCTCCATCTGCCAGGACTGCGCGGCGCCCTTCGAGATCACGTCGAGCACGAGCTTTGCGTCCAGCCCCGAGCGGATGGCGAGGTTCAGGCCCTCGGAGAGGCCCTCGAGCAGGCCCGCGATGCAGATCTGATTGACCATCTTGGTCAGCTGTCCGGCGCCGGCCGAGCCCATGAGCGTCACCGCGCGTGCGAACGACGCGATCACGGGCTTCGCGCGCTCGAAGGCCTCCGAATCGCCGCCGCACATGACCGTGAGCACGCCGTTCTCCGCTCCGGCCTGGCCGCCGGACACCGGCGCGTCGATGAAGTGCACGCCGCGCTTCTTCGCCTCGGCGTAAAGCTCCTGCGCGATCTTCGCGGAGGCCGTGGTGTGGTCGACGAAAATGGCGCCCCTCTCCATGGCCGCGAGCGCGCCGTCCGGCCCGATCGTGACCGCGCGCAGGTCCGGGTCGTCGCCCACGCACGAGAACACGATTTCCGCGCCCCTCGCCGCGTCGGCGGGCGTCTTCGCCGTCGCGCCGCCGTGCTTCGCGACCCACGCTTCGGCCTTCGCCGCCGAGCGGTTGTAGACGGTCACCTCGTGACCCTTGCTTCTGAGATGGCCGGCCATGGGAAAGCCCATGACGCCGAGCCCGAGGAATGCGACCTTCGCCACGTCGTTCTCCTTGCGCTGCGCGCTTGCGGAAAGGACGGCGATTATAGGCGCTTGGCTCCTGCCGCCGACCGCCGCGCGCGCGGCGTCTCCTGGCCGCACAGGTGCCTGGCGGCCTCTTCCACGAGGAACCGCTTCAGCGCGTCCGCCAGGGGCGACAAGCGCTTGCCGGCGAGGTGCACGACGTACCAGTCGCGCACGACCGGCAGGCCGACCACGTCGAGCACCGCGAGCCGCTTCGTCTCGAGTTCGAGCGCGACCGTGTGGAGCGACAGGAACGAGACCCCCATTCCGGCCATCGCGGCCTGCTTGATGGTTTCGTTCGACGGCATCTCCATGCCGACTTTCAGCGGGAGCCCGTGCTCGGCGAACAGACGCTCGAGGAGCCCTCTCGTGCCCGAGCCCTGTTCGCGCATCAGGAACGGCTCCTCGGCGACGCGCGCGAGCGCAATCCGCTTCTTCGCCGCGAGAGGGTGGTCGGCGGCCGCGACGACGACGTGCGGATGCCGAGCGAACGGCATGGCCACGACGTCGAGTTCTTCGGGGGGGCGGCCGGTAATCGCGAGGTCCACCTCGTTGCCGGCGAGCTCGCGCAACATGACTTCCCGGTTGTTGACCGAGAGCTTGAGCGTCACGCCCGGGTGCGCCTTGAGAAACCGGCCGAGGAGCTGCGGAGCGAAGTACTTGCCGGTCGACACGATGCCGATCGTGAGCCGGCCATGTTCCAGCCCGCGCATCGCGTCGAGCGCCTCGTCGGCGGCATCGAGCTCCCGCGCGACGGCGTGCGCGCGCGCATAGAGCTCCTCGCCCGCCTCGGTGAGGAAGATTCGCTTGCCGATCTGCTCGAAAAGCGCGATGCCGGCCTGCTCCTCGAGGCTCTTCACCTGCATCGACACGGCCGGCTGCGTGAGGTGCAGCTCGTCGGCGGCACGCGAGAACGAGCGATGGCGCGCAACCGCCTCGAACACGCGGAGCTGGCGCAGCGTGACGTGCCGCATGGGCATCGACTCCCCTCCCCAAGTATCAGCGAGAACTGATCGAAACCATAACAAACCCTGAATTTCTCTTATGTTACGCGAGACCTAGACTGCGCGGCGAGCGGCGTCCCCGAGGCCGACCGCACTCCGAGCCAGGAACCGCACCATGCCGACCGTCCCCTCCCCGATCGATGCGTACCGCATCGTGCGCGAGCCCTACTACCTTCCGGTCGCCGACGAAGTCCCGCTGTTCGAGGCAGCCTACTCGGCGCGCATGCCGGTGATGCTCAAGGGCCCGACCGGCTGCGGCAAGACGCGCTTCGTCGAATACATGGCCTGGAAGCTGGAACGGCCGCTCGTCACGGTCGCATGCAACGAGGACATGACCGCGTCCGACCTGATCGGGCGCTTTCTGCTGGACGCCGCGGGCACGCGCTGGCAGGACGGCCCGCTCGCGCTCGCAGCGCGCCATGGCGGGATCTGTTACCTCGACGAGGTGGTGGAGGCCCGCCAGGACACCACCGTGGTCATACACCCGCTCACCGACACGCGGCGCGTGCTGCCCCTCGAGAAGAAGGGCGAGCTGGTGCGCGCGCACGCCGACTTCCAGCTCGTGATCTCCTACAACCCGGGCTACCAGAGCCTCGTCAAGGATCTGAAGCAGTCCACCAAGCAGCGCTTCGGTGCGCTCGACTTCTCCTACCCGGCGCACGCGATCGAGGCCGAGATCGTCGCGCACGAGGCTGGCGTGGACTCGGCGCTCGCTGGCAAGCTCGTCTCGATCGCCGAGCGTGCGCGCAACCTCAAGGGGCACGGCCTCGACGAAGGGATCTCGACGCGCATGCTGGTGCACGCCGCCTCGCTCATGGCCCGCGGCGTGGCGCCCGTTGCCGCGTGCCGCGTCGCGCTCGTGCGGCCCATCACCGACGACCCCGACATGCGCGACGCGCTCGACGCGGCCGTCGCCACCTACTTCTGATCGGCCGCGGACGGGGCGATGAGCCTCAGCCTCGACGACCACGGCGATCTCCTCGGGGATCTCGGCGCCGACGCGGCCGCGGTGCTGCAGGCTTCGTGGCAGGAGGCGGCGCGCGTCTTCGGCCCCAAGGGCCTCGACACCTACTTGCGCGGTGCGCGGGCGCTGCACGCGCTCGGCCGCGGAGCCGACCTCGTCGCGAGCTTCGTCCAGGAGGCGCCCGCAGTCGCGCGCGAGCTCGGCGAAGACGCGGTGGCGGATCTCGTCGAGGCTGCGCTCGCCATGGCCTCGAAAACGAGCGGCCCGGTCATCGCCCTTGTCATCGCCACCAGCCCGGCTGCCGCTCGGAGGCTCGGCGACCCCGACCTCTTTCGCGGCTATCTCGCGTTCCTCGCGCAGCTGCTCGCGCAGGCGCCGCGCGGCGTGCGGCCGATGCTGGAACGGCTCGACCGGCTGCTCGCGCAACTGACGCTCGGCGGCCTGCGCCGATGGGCGCTATGGGGCGCGCAGGCGCATCGCACCGACTACCCGGCGCAGGAGCGCTACTTTTCGCTCGCGAGCGCCGACGCGCTCTCGATGCTGCAGCGGGAGCGCAAGGGCACGCTCTTCGTGGACGTGCAGCGGCGGCTGGGCATGTACCTGCGCGCGCTCTGGGGCCGCGACTTCTGGCTGCGGCCGACGAGCGGAGACTTCGAGACGCGCGAGGGCTACCGCCCCTTCATCGAGAACTTCGTCATCCACCTGCCCGATGCGCTCGACGACCTCGAGCGGCCGAGCGGACGGATCGCGGGCCTGGAGCTCTATCGCGCGAGCGCCGCGCACGCGGCCGCGCACCTGATCCATACGCGCGAGCCGCTGTCCGTGGAGGCTTTGAGTCCGCTTCACATGGCCGTCATCGGGCTCGTCGAGGATGCGCGGGTCGAGGCGCTCGCGACGCAGGATTTCCCGGGCCTCGCTTCGCTTTGGCGCGGCATGCACGACGCGACGCCGGCAGGTGGCGGGCGGCTCGGGGACTTCTTCGACCGCATCGCCCGGGCGCTCGCCGATCGCGAGTATGTCGATCCGCATCCCGTGATCGCAGCGGCGCGCCGACTGTGGGACGAGGCGCGGCCGGCGCTCGCGAGCAGCCGCGCGTCGCTCGACATCGGTCTCGTGCTTGCCCACGAACTGGCGAGCCTCGGCTTCGGCTTCAACCCGCGGGAGGATTTCCTGTCCACGCCCTACCGCGACGACAACCGCTACCTGTGGGAGAGCGCGGACGCCGCTGCGTTCGGCACCGCGGCACCCTGGGAGGAGCGGCAAGTCAGACGGCGGGCGCGCCTCATGGAGTTCGTCAACGAGATCGACGTCGAAACGGCCGGCGACGACGCACAGGAGATCTGGACGCTCGCGACGGAACTCTTTCCCTACGAAGACCTAGGCAAGAGCTACAACGAGCTCGAGGGGAAGCCCCCGGTCGCCGACCCCGTCCACTATCCCGAGTGGGACTACCAGATTCAAATGGACCGGCCGAACTGGTGCGCCGTCCTGGAAAAGCATGTTGCCGCGGCCGATTCCGCATTGGTGGACGCCATCGTCGCCGCGCACCGGGCGCTCGTTGCGCGGCTCGGGCGGCTCATCGAGGCCTTGCAGCCGCAGGGCGCCCAGCGCTTGCGCAAGCAGGAAGACGTCGACGAGATCGACCTCGAAGCGGCGGTCCGCGCGATGGTCGACCTGCGCCTCGGCGCGGGCCCCGACCCGCGCGTCGGCATTCGCACCATACGCAAGACGCGCGATCTCGCGGTGCTGCTGCTCCTCGACCTCTCCGAGTCGACCAACGACCGCATCCGGGGCGGCGACGCGACCGTGCTCGATCTCTCCCGGCAAGCGACCGTGCTGCTCGCCGAGTCGCTCGCGAGGCTCGGCGATCCGTTCGCGATCCACGGCTTCGCCTCCGACGGGCGCCACGACGTCGGCTACTACCGCTTCAAGGATTTCGGCGACGACTTCGCCGATGCGGCCAAGGGCCGGCTCGCCGCGATGACCGGCCGGCTCTCGACGCGGATGGGCGCAGCGATGCGGCACGCGGGCGCGTTCCTCCGACGCGTGCCGCAGTCGAAGAAACTCCTGCTCGTCCTCACCGATGGCGAGCCTGCGGACGTCGACGTGCGCGACCCGCAGTACCTTCGGCACGACGCCCGCAAGGCCGTCGAAGCGCTCGCCCGCAGCGGGATCGGCACGTTCTGCATCAGTCTCGACCCGGATGCGGACGCCTACGTCGCCCGGATCTTCGGCGCGAATCGCTACGCCGTCGTCGATCGCCTCGAGAGGCTTCCCGAGCGCCTGCCGCTTCTCTACCTGGGCCTCACCCGCTGACGCCGGGCGCGAATGCATCAGCAGGAACTTATCCATTCGATAAAAACTTGTGAATATCTCTTATGACACCGGGGGCCTACAGTCGCCCCACCTCGGACGCACGACCAGGAGAGACGCATGAAGCGCGAATCGCCCAAAGCCTACAAGGCGGGAGTGAAAGACTACCGCCACACGTACTGGGAGCCGGCCTACCGGGTGAAGGACACCGACATCCTGGCCTGCTTCAAGATCACGCCGCAGCCGGGCGTGGACCGCGAGGAAGCGGCGGCGGCGGTCGCGGCCGAGTCGTCCACCGGCACCTGGACGACCGTGTGGACCGACCTGCTCACCGATCTCGAGTACTACAAGGGTCGCGCCTACCGCATCGAGGACGTCCCCGGCGACGACACCTGCTTCTACGCGTTCATCGCCTACCCGATCGACCTCTTCGAGGAGGGATCGGTCGTCAACGTGTTCACCTCGCTCGTCGGCAACGTGTTCGGCTTCAAGGCGATCCGCGCGCTCCGCCTCGAGGACGTGCGCTTCCCGATCGCGTACGTGAAGACCTGCGGCGGCCCGCCGAACGGCATCCAGGTCGAGCGCGACATCATGAACAAGTACGGCCGG
>JALOSW010000134.1 GCA_025458245.1 Burkholderiales bacterium | reverse complement strand
GTGGCCCTTGAGCCAGGTGATCTTGTTCTTCTTGAACAGGAACTCGACGCCCTTGGTCATCTTGGAGACGATCGCCTCCTTGCGCGCCATCATCTTCGCTAGGTCGAAGCTCGCGCCGGTCACGCTGATGCCGTGGTCGCCGATATGGTGGAGCACCTTCTCGTACTCCTCCGACGAGGCGAGCAGGGCTTTGGACGGAATGCAGCCCACGTTGAGGCACGTGCCGCCGAGCGCGCCCTCGCCCGACGGCGTGCGCCACTCCTCGACGCAGGCGACTTTCATGCCGAGCTGGGCCGCCCGCACGGCGCCGATGTAGCCGGCGGGCCCGGACCCGATGTAGATCACGTCGAATTGCTGGGACATCGTTCGATTCCTCGTTCAGCGCGACGGACGCGAAGGCGGCGGGGTGCGCATGCCGTCCCGGCAAGCCTCGGCGTCCCGTGCGTACAGTGGGGGTGGGCCGGCCCGGGGGCTCAGAGCTCGAGCAGCAGGCGCGTCGGGTCTTCGAGCGCTTCCTTGATCGCGACGAGCGAGAGCACCGCCTCGCGGCCGTCGATGATCCGGTGATCGTAAGAAAGGGCGAGATAGTTGATCGGCCGGATCACGACCTGGCCGTTCTCGACCACGGGCCGGTCCTTGGTCGCGTGGATGCCGAGGATCGCGCTCTGCGGCGGGTTGATGATCGGCGTCGAGAGCATCGAGCCGAACACGCCGCCGTTCGAGATCGAGAAGGTGCCGCCAGTGAGCTCCTCGATCGAGAGCTTGCCTTCCTGCGCACGCTTGCCGAACTCGCCGATTTTCTTCTCGATGTCGGCGAACGAGAGCTGGTCGGCGTCGCGCAGCACCGGCACCACGAGGCCGCGCGGACTGCCCACCGCCACGCCGATGTCGAAATAGCCGTGGTAGACGATGTCGTTGCCGTCCACCGATGCGTTCACGACCGGGTATTTCTTGAGCGCGTAGACCGCCGCCCTGACGAAGAACGACATGAAACCGAGGCGGACGCCGTGCTCCTTCTCGAACTTCTCGCCGTGCTTCTTGCGCAGATCCATGACCGGCTGCATGTTGACCTCGTTGAAGGTCGTGAGCGACGCGGTGGTGGACTGCGACTGAAGCAGGCGCTCGGCGACGCGGGCGCGCAGCCGCGACATGGGCACGCGCTGTTCCGGCCGGCCGGCCAGCAGCTTCTCGAGGTTGACGGGGGCCGGCGGTTGGGCGAGCGCAGGCTTCGGCGCCGGGCCGGCGGCCGGCGCGGGGGCCGCCGCGGGCTGAGCCTTCGTTGCCTGCTCGAGCACGTCACCCTTGGTGATGCGGCCGTCGCGGCCGCTGCCGATGATCTTGGTCGGATCGACACCCTGCTCCTCGACCAGCTTGCGTGCGGACGGCATCAGCCGCGCGTCCTCGCGCGCCTTCTCGGGCGGCGGCGCCGGCGTGGGCGCGACCGGCGCGGGCTCGGCGCGGACCGCCGGTGCCGCAGGTGCCGAGGGGGCAGCCGCCGCTTTCGCCTCGGTGTCGATCTGGGCGATGACCTCCCCCGAGACGACCGTGCCGCCGTCGCCCTTGATGATCTTCGTGATGACGCCGTCGGCGGGAGCGGGCAGCTCGAGCACGACCTTGTCGGTCTCGATGTCGATGAGGTTCTCGTCGCGTGCGACGGCCTCGCCCTCTTTCTTGTGCCATGTGAGCAGCGTGGCTTCGGAGACGGACTCCGAGAGCTGCGGCACTTTCACTTCCACGAGCATGATCTCTCCGTTCGGTTTTTCGCCGGCTTCGGCTTGGCTTCAGCCGGCGAACTGCAAAAACCCGAGCGCGTAACGCGCCGGACGAGGGGCCGGAGGGCGCTTCCGCCGCGGCCCTACCCCTACTGCCGCACTGCTCTCTTCATTCTCCGGCCTGCCCGGACGCCGTTCGGCGCCCCGCGGCGGCGGCTCACTTCAACTTGCCCAGCGCCTGCTCGACGAGCTTCTTCTGCTGCTCGTTGTGCTTTGCGACGTAGCCGACGGCGGGCGACGCCGAAGACGGCCGCCCGGCGTAGTGGAGCTTCTGGTCGGGGCGCATGTTCTCCTGCATGTAGTGCTGGATCTGGTACCACGCGCCCTGGTTCTGCGGCTCCTCCTGCGCCCACACCACTTCCTTCGCCTTCGCGTAGCGCTTCATCTCGGCCGCGAACTGCTTGTGCGGGAAGGGGTAGAGCTGCTCGATGCGGATGATCGCGACGTGATCCGCGCGCCGCTCCCGCCGCGCCGTGACGAGGTCGTAGTAGACCTTGCCGCTGCAGGCGACGACGCGCGTCACCTGGTCGGGCTCGAGCGCGTCGATCTCGCCGATCACCGTCTGGAAGCCGCCCTTGGCCAGCTCCTTCAGGCTCGACGCGGCATCGGGCTTGCGCAGCAGCGACTTCGGCGTCATGACCACGAGCGGCTTGCGGAACGGGCGCACCATCTGCCGCCGCAGCAGGTGGAAGATCTGAGCGGGCGTCGAGGGCACGCAGACCTGGATGTTGTGCTCCGCCGTGAGCTGCAGGTAGCGCTCGAGGCGCGCCGACGAGTGCTCCGGGCCCTGGCCCTCGTAGCCGTGCGGAAGCAGCATCACGAGACCGCACATGCGCCCCCATTTCGCCTCGCCCGAGGTGATGAACTGGTCGATCACCACCTGTGCGCCGTTCGCGAAATCGCCGAACTGCGCCTCCCAGACGACCAGTTCGTTCGGCTCCGCGCACGAGTAGCCGTACTCGAAACCGAGGACCGCCTCCTCAGAGAGGACCGAGTCGATCACCATGAAGTCGGCCTGGGTGTCGGACACATGCTGCAGCGGCGTATACGAGCCCGCATCCCACTTCTCGCGCGCCTGGTCGTGCAGCACCGAGTGGCGATGCGCGAACGTACCGCGTCCGCAGTCCTGGCCGGAGATGCGCACGCCGTAGCCCGACACGAGCAGGCTCGCGTACGCGAGCGACTCGGCCATGCCCCAATCGAGGAGCTTCCTGCCCTGCGCCATCTCGCGGCGCGCCTGCATCACGCGCTCGACCGACGGGTGGAGCTTGAATCCCTCGGGGACGGTCGTCAGCCGCCCGCCCAGATGCTGAAGCTCCGCCATCGGCACCGACGTGTCGGCTGCGTCCGTCCACTTCGCGTTCAGGAACGGCGTCCAGTCGACCGCGTACTTCCGCTGGAAGTTCGAGAGCACCGGGCTCGAGGTGTGCCGGCCCTCGTCGAGCGCCTGCCGGAAATCCTTGACCAGCCGCTCGGCCTCGCCCTCGGCGATCGCGCCCTCGGCGAGCAGCTTGTCGGCATAGAGCTTGCGCGTGCCGGGATGCTGCGTGATCTTGCGGTACATCAGCGGCTGCGTGACGAAGGGCTCGTCCTGCTCGTTGTGGCCGTGGCGCCGGAACGAGATGATGTCGATCACCACGTCCTTCTTGAACTCCTTGCGGAAATCCATCGCGAGCTGGGTCACGAAGATCACCGCCTCCGGGTCGTCGGAGTTCACATGGAAGATCGGCGCCTCGATCATCTTCGCGACGTCGGTGCAGTACAGCGTCGAGCGCGTGTCGCGCGGATCCGACGTGGTGAACCCGATCTGGTTGTTCACGATGACGTGCACCGACCCGCCCGTGCCGTAGCCGCGCGTCTGCGCGAGGTTGAGCGTCTCCATCACGACGCCCTGCCCGGCGAACGCAGCGTCGCCGTGGATGAGGAGCGACATCACCTTGTCGCCCGTAGTGTCCTTGCGCCGATGCTGGCGCGCGCGCACCGACCCCTCGACCACCGGGTTCACGATCTCCAGGTGCGACGGATTGAACGCGAGCGTGAGGTGCACCGGCCCGCCCGGGGTGGACACGTCCGACGAGAAGCCGTTGTGGTACTTCACGTCCCCCGACGAGAGCTCCGAGACCGCCTTGCCCTCGAACTCGCTGAACAGGTCCTTCGGCGCCTTGCCGAGCGTGTTCACGAGCACGTTCAGCCGGCCGCGATGCGCCATGCCGATCACGAGTTCCTCGACGCCCTGCGTGCCCGCGCGGCGGACGATCTCGTCCATCGACGCGATCAGGGTCTCGCTGCCCTCGAGCGAAAAGCGCTTCTGCCCGACGTAGCGAGTGTGCAGGTATTTCTCCAGCGTCTCGGCGGCGGTGAGCCGCTCGAGCACGCGGTGCTTGAGCTCGGGCGTGAGGTTCGCACGGCCGCGCGCGCCTTCGAGCCGCTGCTGGATCCACCGCTTCTGTGCGGGATCGGACATGTACATGTACTCGGCCCCGATCGAGCCCGTGTAGGTTTCGCGCAGGTGGTGCAGGATCTCCCGCAGGGTCGCGCGCTCCGGCACGCCCACCAGGGTGCCGGTGTTGAACACCAGCTCCATGTCCGCCTCGGTGAGATCGTAGTAGGCGGGCTCGAGCTCGGGAATCTGCGGGCGCGGCGTGCGCTTCAGCGGATCGAGGTCGGCCCAGCGCACGCCGAGGGTGCGGTGCGCGGTGATCAGGAACAGGACGTAGACCTGCTTGCGCTCGATGCCCGGCTCGGTGACCGGCGCGTGCGAGCGCAGCAGCCCCTGCTTCGCGCGCTGCGCGAACGATTCGACGATCGGCGCATGCGCGACGTCGCGGCCCGCGCCCACCTCGCCGCCCGCGGTCGGCAGGAGCTGCAGCTTGTCAAAGTAGTCGCGCCACTCGTCACTGACGGACTGCGGGTTGGCGAGGTACGCCTCGTAGAGCTCCTCGACGAACGGCGCGTTGCCGCCGAAGAGGTACGAGTTGGCGAGCATCTGCTTCATCATCGGGGTGCTCTCCCAGGGATCGGAATCGGGGCGTTGGTCGGCGGCCGGCGTCTAAAGCAAGGGCGGGGCGTCGTCGCCCCGCCCGCACTCTACCGCGAGGGCAGAATCGGTTCAGCGTTGCGCGATCGGCACCACGTCGCGGCGGGTCGCGCCGGTGAAGAGCTGCCGCGGACGGCCGATCTTCTGCTCGGAATCCGAGATCATCTCGTTCCACTGCGCGATCCAGCCGACGGTGCGCGCCAGCGCGAAGATGCACGTGAACATGGCGGTCGGAATGCCGAGCGCGCGCTGCACGATGCCGGAGTAGAAGTCGACGTTCGGGTACAGCTTGCGGCTCACGAAGTAGTCGTCCTCGAGCGCGATCTTCTCCAGCGCGATCGCGAGCTTGAAGAGCGGGTCGTCCTGAAGACCGAGCTCGTGCAGCACCTCGTGCGTGGTCTCGCGCATCAGCTTCGCGCGCGGATCGTAGTTCTTGTACACGCGGTGCCCGAAGCCCATGAGTTTGACGGTCGAGTTCTTGTCCTTCACCTGCCTGATGAACTCGCCGATCTTGGCGACGCCGCCCTGCTTCTGGATGTCGCCGAGCATGTTGAGCGCCGCTTCGTTCGCGCCGCCGTGCGCCGGGCCCCAGAGGCACGCGATCCCGGAGGCGATGCACGCGAACGGATTGGCGCCCGACGAGCCGGCGAGCCGCACCGTGGAGGTCGACGCGTTCTGCTCGTGATCGGCGTGCAGGATCAGGATGCGGTCGAGCGCGCGCACCAGCACGTCGTTCACGACGTAGTCCTCGGTCGGCACGCCGAACATCATGCGCATGAAGTTCGCGGTGTACGAGAGATCGTTCTTCGGGTACATGAACGGCAGGCCGATGGAGTACTTGTACGCCATCGCGACGATCGTCGGCATCTTCGCGACCAGCCGGAACGCGGCGACCTCGCGGTGATGCGGGTCGTTGATGTCGAGCGAGTCGTGATAGAAGGCCGAGAGCGCCCCGACCACGCCGACCATCACCGCCATCGGGTGCGAGTCGCGCCGGAAGCCGCTGTAGAAGCGGGTGAGCTGGTCGTGCACCATGGTGTGGCGCGTGACCGTGTACACGAACTTCGCCTTCTGTTCGGCGCTCGGCAGTTCGCCGTTCAGGATCAGGTATGCGACCTCGAGGAAGTCGCACTGCTGCGCGAGCTGCTCGATCGGGTAGCCGCGATAGAGCAGCACGCCCGTGTCGCCGTCGATGTAGGTGATCGCCGAACGGCACGCCGCGGTCGACATGAAACCGGGGTCGTAGGTGAACATCCCGGTCTTCGCATAGAGCTGGCGGATGTCGACGACGTCGGGCCCCATGGAGCCGCTCATGATCGGCAGCTCGACCGCCTGCCCTTCGCCGTAGTTCAGCACCGCCTTGTCGTTACTGCCCATTTTTCTCTCCCGAATGTGCTCCGATCGGCGGCGGGGCTCAGGCTTCCCGCAGCCACGTCAGCATCTCCTGCAGCCCCGGCTCAGCGCACTCGGCGCGGCCCGAAACGAGATCCCAGAGGTCGGTGTCGTCCATCGCGAGCAGCCGGTCGAGCGCCGCGAGCCGCGGCGCGTCGAGGTCGCCGCCGCGCCGGTCGAGAAAGCGCTGCAGCACGAGGTCATTTTCGAGCAGCCCGCGCCGGCACCGCCACCGCAACCGCCGCATCTCGACTTCGCCGATCGTCATCGCGCCGCTTCCCGGGAAGCCCGCTCCGCTACACCGTCCTGCGCACCATGAGGTCCTTGATCTTGCCGATCGCCCGCGTCGGATTGAGCCCTTTGGGACAGACGTCCACGCAGTTCATGATCGAATGGCAGCGGAACAGGCGGTAGGGATCCTCGAGGTTGTCGAGGCGCTCCGCCGCCGCCTGGTCGCGCGTGTCGGCGATGAATCGGTAGGCCTGCAGCAGGCCCGCGGGGCCGACGAACTTGTCCGGATTCCACCAGAACGACGGGCACGACGTCGAGCAGCATGCGCACAGGATGCACTCGTA
>JALOSW010000133.1 GCA_025458245.1 Burkholderiales bacterium | reverse complement strand
TGTTGAAGCCGTGCAGGTAGACGATCATCGACGCGCTCGCGCCGCGGGTTGGTCGCGCAGCGCCGCGAGCAGCTTCTCGTGGATGCCGTTGAAGCCGCCGTTCGACATCACCAGCACATGGTCGCCCGGGCGCGATTCGGCGACGATCGCCGTGAGAAGCCGGTCGAAGTCGGTTTCCACGCGCGACGCCGAGCTTCATGGTGTTCGAGCGCGGCTCGAGCACGGCAAGAATCCGGGCGCTTCCGACCCGCTGCCGCAGCCCTTCCAGGGTCGTGGCGATCGCGGTCGGGTGGTGGGCGAAGTCGTCGTACACGGCCACGCCGTCGACGTCGCCGCGCAGTTCGAGCCGGCGCTTTACGTTCTGGAACCCGCCGAGCGCGGCCATCGCCACCTCGGGCGCGACCCCTGCGTGCTGCGCGGCCGCGATCGCGGCGAGGGCGTTCATGCGGTTGTGCTCGCCGGTGAGCGCCCACTCCACACGTCCGAGCGACCGGCTGTCGCGACGCACCTCGAAACCCTCCGGGTCGCTCGGGCCGAGGTCCCATCCGGCCGGAACGCCGAAGCGCTCGAGCTCCGACCAGCACCCCCGGTTCAGCACCCGGTCGATGCTCGCTTCGCGGCCATTCGCGACGATCCGGCCCGACCGCGGCACGATCCGCACGAAATGGTGGAATTGGGTCTCGATCGCCGCAAGATCGCCGAAGATGTCGGCATGATCGAACTCGAGATTGTTGAGGACTGCGGTCTTGGCCCGGTAGTGGACGAACTTGGAGCGCTTGTCGAAAAAGGCCGTGTCGTACTCGTCCGCCTCGATCACGAAGAACCGCGAATCGGTCAGGCGCGCCGAGATGCCGAAATTCCGGGGCACGCCGCCGATCAGGAAACCGGGGGCAAGGCCCGCGTGCTCGAGAATCCAGGCGAGCATCGCCGAGGTGGTCGTCTTGCCGTGGGTTCCCGCGACTGCGAGCACCCACTTACGCGAAAGCACCTGCTCTCCGAGCCATTGCGGTCCTGAGACGTACGGAAGCCCGCGGTCCAGGATCTCCTCCATGAGCAGATTGCCGCGGGTGATCACGTTGCCGACCACCCACAGGTCGGGGTTCCGGCCGATCTGTTCCGGGCTGAATCCTTCGTCGATCTCGATGCCCAGCGATTCGAGTTGGGTGCTCATCGGCGGGTACACGCCGGTGTCTGAGCCGGTCACACGGTGCCCGGCGGCGCGTGCGATCGCCGCCAGACCGCCCATGAACGTGCCGCAGATCCCGAGGATGTGAAGGTGCATTTGCTGCATTTTACCGGCAATTCGCGGCTGTTCTCCGGAATCCGGTATCATGGCGCCGGGCTACGGGGGAGCAATTCGCCATGAGAAAAGAGCAGAAGCCCAAACAGGCGCAGATGCGCGCCCGGCTCGCCGCCGCCGCCGCGAAGATCATGGCGGAAGACGGTGTCGACGACTTCGCGCTCGCGAAGCGCAAGGCCGCCAGGCAACTCGGCGCGAGCGATACGCACTCCCTGCCCACCAACGAAGAGGTCGAGGCGGAGCTCCGCGCCTATCAGTCGCTGTATCAGGGCGACGAGCAGCGCGAGCGGATCGACGAGCTGCGGCAGGTGGCCCTGGACGTGATGCGCGAACTCGCCGCGTTCAAGCCCTATCTCTCGGGGCCGGTCCTCAAAGGGACCGCTGGACGGTACTCCGACATCGACCTGCAGCTTTTCTCCGATGACCTCAAAGCGCTGGAACTGCTGTTCCTCAACCGGGGACTGCCCTACGAGATCTCCGACGCGCGGCGATTTGCCGGCGACGAGGCCCGATCGGTGGCGCTCATGCGCCTCGAATGGGGCGGAATTCCGGTGAACATCGCCGTACATGCCGCGAAAGACGAGCGAACGTCGCTCAAGGGGACGCTCAATGGACGCCCGATCGAGCGCGCCGGCCTCGCCGCGGTCGAAGCGCTCGTTCCAGGGGTGGGGGAGCCCGATGCCATCGACTAGACGCTGGTGGCCGCTGCTCGCGATCGCTGCGGCCATCGCCATCGCGGCCGGAATCCTCGTCCGCCAGGTCGGGACGCAAGGGGCCTCGCCGCGCGAGGCGACTCAGGCGCTCGCCAAGGCGGCCTTCCGCGACCTGAAGGGCGCCCCGGTGTCGCTCGCGGACTGGAAGGGCCAGGTCGTGGTGCTCAACTTCTGGGCGACATGGTGCCCGCCCTGCCGCGAGGAAATGCCGGCTTTGATGCGCTATCAGCAGCGATATGCGCCGAACGGTATCCAAGTCGTCGGCATCGCACTCGACGAACCCGACAAGGTGCGCGCCTTCGGCGAGGAGCTGAAGGTGAACTATCCGCTGCTCCTCGGCGGCACGGAACTCTTCAAGCTGATGACCCAGCTCGGAAACCGCGCCGGCGCCTTACCGTTCACGGTCATCGTTGATCGGCAAGGGAATTTCGCCGCCGCCCATCTCGGGGCGCTCACCGAGGCCCAACTCGAGAAGCTGGTCGCCGCGAAAGTGCCGTCGTAGCGCGATCTCCTGCGAATTGCAGCGATCTTCTGGACTTTCGGCTTTCTCTGGCCCAAGCTTGCGCACCATGGCGAAAACGAAGACCGGCGCCGGGAAGGCAGCGGCGAAGCGCGCGAAGCGAATTCTCGTGCTGCACGGACCGAACCTGAACCTGCTCGGCGTCCGCGAACCGGAGATCTACGGCCGCGAGACCCTCGCGCTCGTCAATGCGCGCCTCGCCGAGAAGGCGGCGGCGCACGGGGCGCGGCTGGATGCGTTCCAGAGCAACCACGAGGGCGCGCTGATCGACCGCGTGCAGGCGGCGCGCAACGAAGGCGTCGACTGGATCGTGATCAACCCGGGCGGGCTCACGCACACCAGCGTCGCGCTGCGCGACGCGCTCGCCGGCGTGGCGATCCCGTTCGTCGAGGTGCACCTCTCGAACGTGCATGCGCGCGAACCCTTCCGCCGGCATTCCTATTTTTCCGACATCGCGGCCGGCTCGATCGTCGGCCTCGGCAGCCGGGGCTACGACCTGGCGCTCGAATACGTGCTCGGCCGCGGCTAGCGGCGCAGGGCCAGAAGAGCGGCTGCGGCCGCCCGCGGGGAGAGAACAACATGGACCTGAGGAAGCTGAAGAAGCTGATCGACCTCGTACAGGAGTCGGGCATCGCCGAGCTCGAGATCACCGAGGGCGAGGAGAAGGTGAAAATCGTCCGCGGCGGCCCGGCCGGACAGGACGTGACCTACGTGATGTCGCCGCAGGCCGCTCCGGTCGCGATGGCGGCGCCGGCCCCCGCTTCCGCCCCCGCCGCCGCGCCGGGCGAAGCGCCCGCGGTGCCTGAAGGGCATCTCGTCAAATCGCCGATGGTCGGCACGTTCTACCGCTCGCCGTCGCCGGGCGCGAAGCCGTTCGTCGAAGTGGGCGACACGGTGAAGGCGGGCCAGACCGTGTGCATCATCGAGGCGATGAAGCTCATGAACGAGATCGAGTGCGACAAGGACGGCGTCGTGAAAGCGATCCTGGCCGACAACGGCGACCCCGTCGAGTACGGCGAACCACTGATCGTCGTCGAGTGAGCGCCAGCGCGTAACCGCGCCGCGCGCGCCCTCCCATGTTCGACAAGATCCTCATAGCCAACCGCGGCGAGATCGCGCTCAGGGTGCAGCGCGCGTGCCGCGAGATGGGCATCAAGACCGTGGTCGTGCACTCCGAGGCCGACCGCGACGCCAAGTACGTCAAGCTCGCCGACGAGTCGGTCTGCATCGGGCCCGCGCCCTCGGCGCAGAGCTACCTCAACATCCCGGCCATCATCAGCGCGGCCGAGGTCACCGATGCCCAGGCGATCCACCCCGGCTACGGCTTCCTCTCCGAGAACGCCGACTTCGCCGAAAAGGTGGAGCGCTCGGGGTTCGTCTTCATCGGGCCGCGTCCGGAGAACATCCGGCTGATGGGCGACAAGGTGAGCGCGAAGAACGCCATGATCAAGGCGGGCGTCCCGGTGGTGCCGGGATCCGAGGGCGCGCTGCCCGACGATCCCGCCGAGATCGTGAAAATGGCGCGCGCCATCAAGTACCCGGTGATCATCAAGGCGGCCGGGGGCGGCGGCGGGCGCGGCATGCGCGTCGTGCACACCGAGGCGGCGCTCGTGTCGGCGGTGAACCTCACCAAAGGCGAGGCGCAGGCGGCGTTCGGCAATCCGACCGTCTACATGGAGAAGTTCCTCGAGAATCCGCGCCACATCGAGATTCAGGTGCTCGCCGACGAGCACAAGAACGCGGTGTATCTCGGCGAGCGCGACTGCTCGATGCAGCGGCGTCACCAGAAGATCATCGAGGAGGCGCCGGCGCCCGGCATCTCCGAGCGCGAGCGCACGCGCATCGGCGAGCGCTGCGCCGAGGCGTGCCGCAAGATCAACTACCGCGGCGCGGGCACCTTCGAGTTCCTGTACGAGAAGGGCGAGTTCTACTTCATCGAGATGAACACGCGCATCCAGGTCGAGCACCCGGTGACCGAGCTCATCACCGGCATCGACCTCGTGCAGATGCAGATCCGCGTCGCCGCGGGCGAGAAGCTCCCGTTCCGGCAGCGCGACATCCAGTTCGCCGGGCACGCGATCGAGGTGCGCGTGAACGCCGAAGACCCGTTCAAGTTCACGCCCTCGCCGGGCAGGATCAGCTGGTGGCACCCGCCCGGCGGCCCCGGCATCCGCGTCGATTCGCACGCCTACTCGGGCTACTTCGTGCCGCCGAACTACGACTCGATGATCGGCAAGATCATCGCCTACGGCACGACGCGCGAGCAGGCGATCCGCCGCATGCGCATCGCGCTCTCGGAAATGATCGTCGACGGCATCCAGACGAACATCCCGCTGCATCTCGAGCTCCTGCACGACACCGAGTTCATGAAGGGCGGCACGAGCATCCACTACCTCGAGCAGCGTCTCGCCCGCGCGGCGAAGCGCTAACCGGCGGCGCGCACCGGCCGGCCGGAACGCGATGGCACTCCGCTCGGTGTCGATCACCGTCGATGCGGGCGCTGCCGAGGCGCTCGGCGACGCGCTCATCGAGGCGGGCGCGCTCTCGGTTTCGGTCGAGGACGCGGACGCGGGCACCTCTGCCGAGAAGCCCCTGTTCGGCGAGCCGGGCACCGAGCCCGCGCGCGAGGCGTGGGAGCGAAGCGTCATCCGCGCACTCGTCGCCGAGGACGCCGACGTCGCTGCGCTCGTCGCCGCGGCCTCCTCCGAAGCGGGCCTGAGCGCGCCGCCCGCCTACACCGCCGAAGCGGTCGAAGACCAGGACTGGGTGCGCGTCACCCAGGCCCAGTTCGAGCCGATCCGCGTGTCCGATCGGCTCTGGGTGGTGCCGTCGTGGCACACGCCGCCGGATCCCCGCGCGATCAATCTGATGCTCGATCCGGGCGTGGCGTTCGGCACCGGTGCGCATCCGACCACGCGCATGTGCCTCCGCTGGCTCGAAGCGAACGTCCGCGGCGGCGAGCGCGTGCTCGATTACGGCTGCGGCTCGGGTATATTGGCCATCGCCGCGATGAAGCTCGGCGCAGGCGGTGCGATCGGCGTCGACATCGACGCGGACGCCGTCGCGCAGGCCCGCGCGAACGCGCGCGCCAACGCCGTCGACGCGACGTTCCTCACCGCTGCCGCGCGGCTCGATGGGAAGGCCGATCTCGTGGTTGCCAACATCCTCGCGAATCCGCTGCGCCTGCTCGCCCCCGTGCTCGCCGCGCACACGCGCCGCGGCGGCAGGCTCGCGCTGGCGGGTCTTCTGATCGACCAGGCAGCCGAGCTCGTGGAGGTCTACGAGCCGAGTTTCGATCTCGCCGTCGCGGCGGAAGAAGAAGGCTGGGCGCTCCTCGCGGGCACGCGCCGATGAACACCATCACGCGCTGCCCCGCCTGCCGCACGGCGTTCCGCGTGCATCGCCATCAGCTCGAGGCGCGCGGCGGACAGGTGCGGTGCGGCGCATGCGGCACCGTGTTCGACGCCCGCGCCGAACTCGAGGTGCTCGAGCCGCCGGCGCTGTCGCAGCCCGAACCGGTCGGCGAACCGGAGCCCTTCGAGACGCTCGACCTCGATCTGTCGCAGCCCCTCTCGACCACGAACCCGATCGTCGTGCCGGTGGACGCCGCGTCGAACGCGGCCGAGCCGCCGAGCGTCGAGCACGCCGTCGGGCGCCGCGCCGCGCCGCCGCCCGAGCCCGACGGGATCCTCCCGGCCGCGCCCGCGAAACCGGCGCCGATCGCGAGCCCCGATGCCGCCACGTTGCCGCCGCCCTCGCTCGCGCCGGCCGAGTTCGAGGAGCCGCCGTCGCTCGCGGAGGCGCCGCGCGAGGGCGCGGGCGAGCCCGATGTGCTCGACTTCGGTGCGCCGCGGCGCGCCCGGCGGCGACGGGATCTGTTCTGGGCGCTCGCGAGCGTGCCGCTTCTCTTCGTCCTCGCCGCGCAGGCCGCGTATTACTTCCGCGCGGAATTGGCCGCGCTGCAGCCCTGGACGCGGCCGTGGCTCGACGCGGCGTGCCTGCGGATCGGGTGCGACATCGGCCTGCCCAAGCACGCGAGCCTGCTCACCGTCGAGAGCGCCAATCTCGAAGCCGAGGGCGGCGACGTGCTGACGCTGTACGCGACGCTGCGCAATCGCGCCGACTTCGACCAGGCGCTGCCTTCGATCGAGCTCACGCTCACCGACGCGCGCGAGCAGGCGGTCGCGCGCCGGCTGCTCGCCCCGGGCGATTACTTCAAGGGCGCCGACGGCCGCATCGCGGCGAACGGCGAGATCGCGGTGAAAGTCGCCTTCGAGACGGTCGGCGTCACGGCGGCGGGCTTTCGCCTCGAAGCGCTGTACACGCCCTGAGCGGCGCACGATCGGGTATCCTTCGCCGCCCGATTCACGACCCACTCTCCTCTCTCATACGGCATGCGCGTCCTCATCTGCGGCTCGATCGCGTTCGACAACATCAT
>JALOSW010000259.1 GCA_025458245.1 Burkholderiales bacterium | reverse complement strand
ATCGGCCATGATCTTGGTGTAGGGCGGTTCGGCGATGAACCCGCGCTTCGCCTCGTCGAAGTCGCGCTTGTCGGCGAAGGGCAGCTGCGCCTTCTGCCCGTTGCGAAGCTGCAGCGTGAACTTCGAGGGCGGCTGTCCGAGCGGGTCGAAATGCTTCGCCGCGCTCGCACCGCCATCGGCCGGAATCAGCGACGCGCCGGGCGTCTGCGCATGACTCGCGACCGACAGAACGACTGCGAGGAGCGACAACACTACCGCTTGGGTTCGAGCAATCCGACGCATCTTCGCCTCCGGCAGGATCGTTTCACTTCGATGACATGGGAGCCCGCGCGGCACCCCGGCGATCGCGCGTCCCTGATCGCATCAGGGGGATCGATGGGCGCGCTTATTCGCGCGGCGATTATTCGCGCCGACCCCGCGGCTGTCCAATGCCCCTTCGATTTGGAAGCCATATACTCCAAGCATGACCTTCGATCTGCGTCAGCTGCGACATGTCCTCGCGCTCGCCGAGCACGGCAGCTTCGGGCGCGCCGCCGCGGCTCTGCACATGACGCAGCCAGCGCTATCGCGCAGCGTGAAAGTGCTCGAGGAGCAGATCGGCGCGGAGTTGTTCGAACGCTCGGCCACCGGCGTGACTCCGACCGACGACGGCCGGCTGCTGATCCAGCGCGCCCAAGTGTTGATTCAGGCGGCCGACGAACTCGACCAAGAGGTTCGGCGCCGGCGCGCCCCCGGGTCGGGCCAGCTCTTCGTGGGGGCCGGTCCCTACCCGGGCGACACGATCGTGCCCGCAGCGCTGACGCGGTTCGTGGCTGCCCATCCGCTGGTGCGCGTGCGCGTGCTGATCCGCGGCGACTGGGACGAGCTGCTGCGCCGGCTGCGCTCGCGGGAACTCGATTTCTTCGTGGCCGAGACCAGCACCCTCGACGGCGAGAACGATCTCGACATCGAGCCGTTGAGCCCGCACCCGGCATATTTCGTCGCCCGAAGCGGGCATCCCCTCACGCGGCGCGCGGTGGTGCGGGCCGAGCACACGTTCGCCTATCCCTTCCTCGCTCTGAGCCGCTACCCGCCGCGCGTCCTGGCGCCGATGCTCGCGGCGCGCCAGGAATCGGAGGCCGCCCGCCCGGGGCGTCCGTTTCCCGCGGTCGAGTTGACGTCGCTGGCAGGCGTGAAACGCCTGCTGGCGGACTCCGACGCAGTCGCGCCGGTCACACTCGCCTGCGTGCGGGACGAAATCGACCGCGGTACGCTGGTGGTGCTCGGGACCGAGCCTTGGGCATCCTCGCGATACGGACTCGTCAGCCTCAAGGGACACGCTCCGAGCCCGCCCGCCGCCCAGTTCCGAGCGCACCTGATCGAAGCGGAAGCGGAGCTCGTGCGCGAGGAAGCCCGGCTCATCGCGCGCTTCTCGCCTCGCGGAACACGAGCGGCTCGCGGGACCGCTGCTCGACCCGCCCGCACGGTGCGCAAGGCACGAAAGTAGATTCACAGCGCAGCAATCGCCGCAGGGAACTCGTCCAGATGCCTCGAACCAAGCCCCGACCCGCCAATCCACGGCGCACCGCCGTCTCCGATCGCATCCGCGCCCGCATCAGGGCCGCGGCCCGGCGTTTCCACGCGAACGACAGCATCGCCGACTTCATCGAGAGCGACGCCGAACTTCAGGCGCTCGAGGAGGAGGTGGCAGCGCGGATGCAGGATGTGCTCGAGTCGCTCGTCATCGACACCGCGGCGGACCACAACACGACCGGGACCGCCCGGCGCGTCGCGCGCATGTTCCTGCACGAAGTGTTCCGCGGCCGGTATCACCCGATGCCGCGCGTCACCGAGTTCCCGAACGCCGAGCGCCTCAACGAGCTCATGATCGTGGGGCCGATCACCGTGCGGAGCGCCTGCTCGCATCACCTCGTGCCGATCATCGGCAAGCTCTGGATCGGCGTGCTGCCGAGCGAGAAATCGAAACTCGTCGGACTGTCCAAGTACTCGCGCATCGCCGACTGGGTGATGAGCCGGCCGCAGATCCAGGAGGAAGCGGTGATGCAGCTCGCCGATCTCCTCGAAGCGCGGCTGCGCCCGGAAGGACTCGCCATCGTGCTCGAGGCCGACCGGCCGACCACTTCTGCATGCAGTGGCGCGGCGTGAAAGACGAGTCGCACATGACCAACAGCATCATGCGCGGCGCATTCCTGAAGAACGAGGCGTTGCGCCGGGAGTTCCTGCAGCTCGTGCGGCGCTAGCGCCTAGTGCAGGAACCGTTCGATGTGCTCGCGCACGTGATCGGGAATCGGCACGGGGCGCGTGTCCACGAGTGAGGCGAACACGATCACGAGGTTCGCCTTCACGCGCAGTTCCCCACGCGAGCTGCCCTCGACGTAGAGGGAGAGCGAGCTTCGGCCCACGCGCTTTACGCGGAGCTCCAGCCGGAGCGTGTCACCGATCTTGCTCGGCGAGACGAAGTCGCAATCGACGTGGGCCATCGGCGAGCCGACGCGGTCGACCGCGATCATGGTCGCGTAGTCCTCGTGCAGCCCGTGCGTGAACCAGTCCTCCACGAGTTCGTTGAACAGCACGAAGTACTGCGGATAGAAGACGATCCCGGCCGGGTCGCAGTGATGGAAGCGGATCAGCTTCTCGCTCACGAACACCGCACCCCGCTCGGCAGCTCCGGCCCCGCTCATCGCTCACCTCCCTCCGCGCCGGGCCGCGGCGCGAGCGCGTCCGCCAACTCGCGCCACGAGAAGGGCTCGCGGTAGGCGATCCCTGCCGCGGCCATCGCGTCCACGAGCGCGTCGTGCCGGGTCGAAGTCGCCACCGCCATCGTGGGCTCGAGACCGGCGTCGCGTTCGGTCTGCGCGACCTCCCGCATCTCGGCGGCGCGTCGCTTCCCGTGCTCGGCGACGCGGCTGACGAGGTAATCAGGCAGCTTCCCCGTCCAGCCCATGCTCGGAAAAGTCTTGTCGAGCGATGCGAGCACCGCATCCTCCGCGCCGAACCTGCGTGCCGCGAACAGGCACTCGACCGTCAGGGCTTCCAGGCCCTTGATCATTATGCTGCGGCACATCTTGATCGCCGACGCCGTACCGATTTCCTCTGCCGCCGCGGTCGCGTTCATGCCGAGCGCCTTGAGCGCCTCGGCCAGCTCCGCCGCCCGCCGGCCGCCGAGGAGAATCGGCACCCCCAGCCGCTGCGGCGGCACAGGCGCCATGACCGCCGCCTCGACATAACAGGCACCCGACGCCTCGACGGCGCGGGCGTTCCCGCGCTTCGTCTCGGGCGAGACCGAGTTGATGTCGAGGAAGATCTGCGCGGGCTGCAAGTGCCGCGCCGCCTCCCGCGCCACTTCCGCTGCCGCCGAAGCGGTCACGGCGGAGATGATGAGATCCGCGCCGCGCACCGCGTCCGCGTGGGTACCGCATGGGGTCGCGCCGGCCGCTTCGGCCCGCGCCAGCATCGCAGCCCGCGTGCCGGGCGAATCGAGCAGGATGTCGTACGCCGCGACGTCGAGCCCCTGCTTCGCGAGGTCCGCGCCGAAGATCGATCCGGCTTCGCCGAAACCGATGAGCGCGACCTTGCGGATGGGAAGCGACGCGCTCATTCCAGAGCGGAACCGCAAAGTCGCGAAAGCCGCAAAGGTTCGCAAAGGGAGGGGTGTTTGTTCAGCATGGGCGTGCCAGTAAGGTCGCTCGGGCGAAAGGTTCAGGTCCCGCGACTCTTCGAAACATCACCTTTTGTGTTACTTCGCGCCCTTTGCGCTTTTGCGGTTCACTCACTGCTTCTCGATCCTCGCCCCGGTGATCACGTCACGCCACTTCGCGATCTCCGCGACGAGCAGCGCCTTGTGCTCCGCGGGCGTGCTCGGGCGCGGTACCACGCCGAGCTCGAGGAAACGCTGGCGGATGTCGGGGAGCGCGAGCACCGCGTTGATCTCGCGATTGAGCCGCTCGACGATCGGCGCCGGCGTGCGCGCGGGCGCCGCGATGCCGTTC
>JALOSW010000132.1 GCA_025458245.1 Burkholderiales bacterium | reverse complement strand
TCGAGCATGCCGACCTTGCGCTCGAAGCCGCGCATGCCGAGCGTCTTGACGTCGATCTTCTGCTTGCGCGGATCCTGCGAGTAGAGCGTCGGGAAATCGGTGCGCGTCACGGCCTGAATCAGCGCGTCGCGCACGATGCGCGGCTTGGCGGCGTGCGGGTCGTGGCAGAAATTGCAGTTCACCGCGTGGTTGACTTCTTTGACGAGGTCCACGACTTTCGACGTGCGGCTCCACTTGGCACCCGGCACCGGGTCGCCCAGGTAGGCCCAATCGAGGATCAGGTCGGTCGACTTGCAGGTCCAGCACACCGGGTTCGCAGCCGCCGCGGTGCCCGGCTTGAAGGGCTTCTGGTCGCTGTTGTCGGGGTACTGGTCGTAGATCACGTCCCAGACCTTGAAGTCGCCGCCGGCACGCGTGAGGTACTGCCAACCGTCCTTCGGCGCGAAGCGTCCGCCGAACCCGCGATCCACGACGAACTGGTCGAGCACGGCGAACGAGTGGGAGCGCGGCAGGTTGTGCTCGCGCGTGAATCCGTGGGGCGTCATGAGGCGGTCGAATGCCGGGTTCGGCGCGGGACCGGTCATGAGCTTCTTCTCGGTGCGGCCGGTCCGATGCCAATCCATGGTGTACATCGTGTCGTACTGGGCCTTGTGACACGTGCCGCAGGTCGCGGGCGCCATGCTCGTCTTCGGCCGCGAGGTCGGGTTGCCGAGGTGTGCGGCGAGGCCCTCGTGGCAACTCGCACAGCTCACGTTCTTGTGCTTCCCGGCGGCGTGGAACTCCTTCATGTTCGAGTGGCAGCCGAAGCAGGTATCGACCTTGATGCTCTCCGGCTTCGCGGCCGCAGACGCGGCGGGCTTGGCCTGCTGGGCGAGCGCGGTGCCGGACGCGAGCGCGAAAGCGAGCGCAGCCGATGCGAGGAGCCGCATCGCGCGGCCGAGGGTTGCCTGTCTCATGCTTCCTCCCTGAGAAGCCAGATTGCGGATGAGGTCTTTCGGCTGAGTCTATCGGCGGAACCACCGCAAGCCGCTTCCCCGCACGACGAGGCTGGCATCCGCCGATGGAACTATGGCCACCGTTGCGCGCGATTCTCCGTGCGGCGCGCTGGAGCGCGCAACCGCCCGTAGGCGAGGTGTGCAGGTTTTTTGACCTAGGTCAAACGCGCGCGAGTCTGTGCATCGCGCCGACGCATGGTCACGGAACGACCTTGTCTATGACGATCGCAAGGTTCGCCGTCCCGGTCTTCACCGGCGTCGAGAGGCCCTCGAAGTCACCGGCCTGCGGCATCGCGCTGCCGGTCTTCGACACGCGTGCACCGACGACGACGTCGGCGAAGCCGGAGAGCTTCATGTTCGGCGCCATCGCCATCGAGTCGTCGAGAGAGAACGTCGCAGGGAGGTCTTTGACCTGCTTGCGGATGATCGCGAGCGGCATGCGCGCGCCTTCTGCGGGTCGCGCGAAGATGAACACCGCGTCGTCGGGGTTCACCTTCGCCGCGAGCGCCGGGCTCAGGCTGACGGTGCCGCCTACCGCAGCGGCGCCGGCGACGGGCGCCGCGGGCGCGGAAGGCGCGGTCAAGGCGGGCTTTGCGGCGGTCGCAGTCGGCGCCTTGATGCCGCCGAGGTCGCGCGCTTCCGCGATGTTCGAGGCGACCGCCTGTGCCATCTCCGAGCCTGCCGGCACGACGACGGCGAGCCGCTCCCAGTAGGCGAGTGCGGTCTTGTAGTCCTTGCGATTCATCGCGTCGCTGCCGGCGAGCGCGAGCGCCTTCCAGTGGTTCGGATCCGCCTTGAGCGCGCGCTGCACGAGTTCCATCGGCTTGCCCGTGAGCGTGCGCCCCTGCGCCATCGCAAGCGTGTCTGCGTAATCGGCGAGCACGTCGGCGTCGTTCGGCACCAGACGCGCGAGCTCGGCAAACGCGCGCGCCGCCTCAGGAAAGCGCTGCATCGAGTAGTACGTGCGGGCGAGCACGGCCCAGCCCTGCGCGTCGTCCGGGTTCTGCTTCAGCTTGTCTTCCGCCCGCGCAATCATTTTCTCGATCTCTTCGGGCGTGAACTGGTGGGCGTCCCCGCCCTGGGCGGCGAGCTGCTGCGCCTCGGGCGAGAGCGCCGACGGGGTGCCGAACTGCCAGTACATGAGCCCGGCGACGAGCGGCAGCAGCACGATGAGCGCAAGCGCCGTGGCCACGCCGCGCGGCGTGGGCGCCGACTTTTCGCCCGGCTCGGCCCGGGCTTCCTCGAGCACGCGCCGCTCGAGTTCCGCCCGCGCCTCCCGGTACTGCACTTCCGAGATCGTGCCCGCACGAAGGTCGCTCTCCAGCTCCGCGACCTGGTCCTTCAGGACGTCGAGGTTCGACGCGGCGCGCGCGACGCCGCTTCGCGCCCGAACACCGAAGAGGAGCGGGCGCACGATGAGCGCGAGGGCGACAGCCGTCATGAAGACGGCGATGGCGAAAAAAGCGGTCATTTCGTCTTGCCGGTGCCCGCGAGCAGGCGCTCCGCCTCGCGCCGCTCGGCCTCGGTGAGAGGCCGATCGTCGGCGCGCTCGCGTCGCGACGCGAGCACCCGGCGAAGCACCACGATGCCGACCAGCAGCAGCAGGAACGGACCGATCCAGAGGAGCGCGGTGGTCGCCTTGAACGGCGGGCGGTAGAGCACGAAATCGCCGTAGCGCGCGACCATGTAGTCGATGATCTCGCCGTCCGTCTTGCCCTGCGAGATGAGCTCGCGAATCTGCCGCCGCAGGTCGACGGCCAGCTCGGCGTTCGACTCCTCGATCGACTGGTTCTGGCAGACGAGGCAGCGGAGCTCGGCCCCCAGCGCGACTGCACGCTTGGCGGCCACGGGATCCTTCGGCGTGGGCAGCGCCTCCTTGGCGGTCTCCGCCGGCGCACCGGGCGAGGCCGGCTGCTGCGCGACGGCGGCGCCCGCGGCGGCGAGGAACACGATGACGGCGAGGAGCGACTTCACGCTTTCTCGAGCTCCCGCACCATGGGCATGATGCCCGCTGGAACCAGGGGGCAAGCCCCTTCGTAGCTCCCCGACTCCGGGGCGAACGCCGTCGGTAAGTGCCTATGGGTCGATCGCACCGCGCTCACGCTTTCTCGAGCTCCCGCACCATGGGCATGATCTTTTTCTCCCATGCCTCCGGCGTGATCGGCCCGATCTGCTTCAAGCGGATCACCCCCGCCTTGTCGATGAGGAAGGTCTCGGGCACGCCATACACGCCGAAGTCGATGCCGACGCGTCCGTCGCGATCGGTCACGGAGAGCGAGTACGGATCGCCGAACTGCTTGAGCCAGGCCTTCGCGTCGGCCGGCTCGTCCTTGTAGTTGAGGCCGACGATCGGCACGAGGTTCTTTCTCGCGACCTCCACGAGCAGCGGATGCTCCTCGCGGCACGCCACGCACCAGGATGCCCAGACGTTGAGCAGCCACACCTTGCCCGCCATGTCCTTGCCGGAGAACGCGACGGCAGGGTCGGCGAGCTGCTTCAGCTGGAACTGCGGCGCGGGCTTGCCGATGAGCGGCGATGGCACCTCGCGCGGGTTGAGACCGAGCCCGCGCAGGAGAAACAGCGCGAGCACGACGAAGATCGCGAGCGGAATGGCGAAAACGAGCGCGCGTTTCACTGCAGGCCTCCGCTGCGACTCACGCGGTCGCCCGTCTCGCGAGCGCCGCGTCCTCGCGGCGTGCGGCGAAACGGTAGCGGCGGTCCGAAATCGCGAGGAAGCCGCCGAGCGCCATCAGGAACGCGCCGCCCCAGATCCACGTCACGAACGGCTTGGAGTAAACGCGCACCGTCCATGCCTGCCCTTCCACCGGGTCGCCGAGCGAAACGTAGAGGTCGCCGAGGATGCCGGTGTCGATCGCGGCCTCCGTCATGGGCATCTGCTGGGCGTGGTAGATGCGCTTTTCCGGGTAGAGCTTCTCCACGAACCTGCCGTTCTTCGTCACCTCGACCTCGCCGCGCGCCCCGCCGTAGTTGGGTCCGGTGATGTCCTTCGTGCCCTGGAAGCGGAACGTGAAGTCGCCGATCGCCACGGTGTCGCCGACCTCCATGCGCACGTCGCGTTCGACCTCGTAGCCCTTGACGAGGGTTACCCCGACGATGAAGACGCCGACGCCGACATGCGCGAGCACCATGCCCCAGAAGGCGCGCGGCTGCGTTGCGAGGCGCGCGAGGCGCTGGCCGCGCGGCGCGTTACGCAGGCGCTCGTTGACCGCGACGAAGGACGCCGCGAAGACCCACAGGGCGAGCGCCAGGCCGAACGCGACGAGCGGCGACCAGCGGCCCATCGCGAACGGCAGCAGCGCCGCGCTCACCAGCGCGACGCCGAGCGCCCACTTGAGCTTGCTCCACAGGTCGAGCACGGTGTCGGCCTTCCAGCGCACGATCGGTCCCACGCCCATGAGGAAGACGAGCGGCGTCATGATGGGCACGAACACCGAGTCGAAATACGGCGGACCGACCGAAATCTTGCTCTGCCCGCCGGACAGGGCGTCGAGGAAGAGCGGATAAAGCGTCCCGAGCATCACCGAGCCGGCGGCGACGACCAGCAACACGTTGTTGACGAGCAGCATCGACTCGCGGGAAGTCGTCTCGAACTTGCCGCCGAGCCCGACCTTCGGCGCCCGCCAGGCGTAGAGCGCGAGCGAGCCGCCGATCACGAGCACCAGGAAGCCGAGGATGAACACGCCGCGCTTCGGATCGGTCGCGAACGCGTGCACCGAGGTGAGCACGCCCGAGCGCACGAGGAACGTGCCGAGGAGCGAGAGCGAGAACGCGAAGATCGCGAGCAGCACGGTCCAGCTCTTGAAGCTGCCGCGCTTCTCGGTGGCGGCGAGCGAGTGGATGAGCGCGGTTCCGACGAGCCAGGGCATGAACGAGGCGTTCTCCACCGGATCCCAGAACCACCAGCCGCCCCAGCCGAGCTCGTAGTACGCCCACCAGCTTCCGAGCGCGATGCCGCCGGTGAGAAAGCTCCAGGCGACGGTCGTCCACGGACGCGACCAGCGCGCCCAGGTGGCGTCGAGCTTGCCGCCGAGGAGCGCCGCGAGCGCGAACGCGAACGCCACCGAGAACCCGACATAGCCCATGTAGAGCATCGGCGGATGGAACACCATGCCCGGGTCCTGCAGGAGCGGATTCAGGTCCCGCCCGTCGGGCGCAGGCGGGAACAGGCGATCGAAAGGATCGGACGTGGTGAGGATGAAGAGCAGGAACCCGGAGCTCACCAGACCCATGACGCCGACGACGCGTGCGACCATCTCCTCGGGAAGATGGCGCGAGAACAGCGTGACGGCGAACGTCCAGCCGGCGAGCATCAGGGACCAGAGCAGCATCGAGCCCTCGTGCGAGCCCCATGACGCCGCGATCTTGTAGTGCATCGGCGTCTGCGAGTTGGAGTTCGTCGCGACGTTGAGCACGGAGAAATCGTCGTTCGCGAACGACCACGCGAGCGCGAGGAACGCGATCAGCACGAACAGGAACTGACCCCACGCCGCCGGCCGCGCGAGCGCCATCCAGGCGGGAATCCGCCTCGCCGCGCCGGCGATCGGAAAGACGCCCTGCACGATCGCGAGCAGCAGGGCGAGGATGAGCGCGAAATGTCCGATTTCGGGAATCACGCCGTCCCCTCCTTCATTGCGCCTTGATCGTCTTCTGGGCCTTCGCGGCCTGCTCGACTGCGTGGGCCGCCTCGGGCGGCATGTAGTTCTCGTCGTGCTTCGCGAGCACCTCGGAGGCGCGGAACACGCCGTCCGGTCCGAGCTTGCCCTGCGCCACGACGCCCTTGCCTTCCTTGAACAGGTCGGGAAGGATGCCCGAGTACACCACCGGGATCGCATGCGCGGTGTCGGTCACCTTGAACTGGACGCTGACGCCTTCGCGCTTGACGCTGCCTTCCTCGACGAGGCCGCCGATGCGGAAGGTTTTCTCCTTCGGCGCCTCGTTGGCCTTCACCTGGCTCGGACTGAAGAAGAACACGAGGTTCGACTGGAACGCGTTCAGCACCAGCCCCGCCGCGACGCCGAGTACGGCGAGTCCGCTGACGATGATCGCGATGCGCTTGTTCCGAGGCTTCATGGGTGATCGGTCGCGGAGCGACGGGGTGAGAACGCGTTGATTCGAGAGACCTTCGGCCACACGCGGAAGTTCCTCGCGGGGCGCGTCGCAGCGCGGTGGATTGTAACCCAGCGCGCGCCTGCGCCGAGGCCTCGCGGCGGCGTCGGCGCAGGGCGCAGTCGAGCCGAAAAAAAGCCGGCGCGCGGCCGGCTTTCTCTTACGAGCACGTGGCTCGCGTTACATCGCGAGAACCCACTTCACCATCGCGGTGATGTCGGCCTGCGACGCATTGACCTTCGGATGGCCCTTGCCCTCGGCGAGCGCGCCGACGAGCTTGCCTTCCGCCTCCTTGTTGCCCTTGTACTTGGCGGCGACGTCCTTCAGCGCCGGGCCGGCCTTCTTGGTATCGACCGCGTGGCAGTTCAGGCAGCCGCTTTTCTTGGCGAGTTCAGCCGCGTCCTGCGCGGAGGCGGCGCCGGCGACCAGAAGACTGCCCGCGGCGGCCACGGCGATGAGAATCGACTTCATGGGTGCTCCTTCGATGGTTGAGGGAAATCGCGTGCTCCGCGCCGCGCCGAAGCGACAGCGCCAGACCGAATTCCGGTGTTGTTAACGGCCTTGGGACGTTGCGGGTTGACGTCGCCGGAACCGGCCCCATCCGGGCCGCCCCTGCCACGCCGAAAGCGCCGCGGGATGCTAGCACGGCCGCTCGGGGGAGCCAAGAATGCCCGCAGTCGCAACGACGGTGGCGCCGAGGCGCCAGCGTC
>JALOSW010000131.1 GCA_025458245.1 Burkholderiales bacterium | reverse complement strand
TCGCCGTGCGGTGAAGGCCGGTAGAGCCGATGCGCCGGGCGCCCCACGACACGCACCAGACTTTTGCGTCCCTTTGCGCCCTTTGCGCCTTCGCGGTTCGGCTTTACCCGCCGGCCGAGTGGTACGACGTCGCCCGCTCGACTTCGTTCTTCGATCCGAGGATCACGCCCACCCGCTGATGCAGGGTGGTCGGCTGGATGTCGAGGATGCGCTGCCGGCCGTTGGTCGCCGCGCCGCCCGCCTGCTCGACCACCAACGCCATCGGGTTCGCTTCGTACATCAGCCGCAGCCGGCCCTCCTTGTGCTTCGCGTCGGCCGGATACATGAACACGCCGCCGCGCGAGAGGATCCGATAGACGTCCGCGACCATCGATGCCACCCAGCGCATGTTGAAGTCCTTGCCGCGCGGCCCCGCCTTGCCGGCGAGGCATTCGTCGATGTAGCGCTTCACCGGCTCGCCCCAGTTGCGCATGTTCGACATGTTGATCGCGAACTCGGCGGTGTCGGCCGGAATGCGGATGTCGGGCGCGGTCATGATGAAGCTCCCGAGCTCGCGATCCAGCGTGAATCCGACGGTGCCATTGCCGACCGTCAGGACCAGGATGGTCGTCGGGCCGTACACCGCGAAGCCGGCGGCGACCTGCGCGCGCCCGGGCTGCAGGAACGCCTTCTCGTCGGCGACGGCGTCGCCTTCCGGCGCACGCAGCACCGAGAAGATCGTGCCGATCGACACGTTGACGTCGATGTTCGACGAGCCGTCGAGCGGATCGAACAGCAGCAGGTACTCGCCGCGCGGATAGCGGTGCGGAATCTGGTGCGGACCCTCCATCTCCTCGGAGGCCATCGCGGCGAGGTGGCCGCCCCACTCGTTCGCCTCGATGAGGATCTCGTTCGAGAGCACGTCGAGCTTCTTCTGCGCTTCGCCCTGCACGTTGTCGGTGCCGGCGCCGCCGAGAACGCCGCCGAGCGCGCCCTTCGAGACGGCGTTCGAGATCACCTTGCAGGCGCGCGCCACCACCTCGATCAGCAGGCGCAAGTCGGCGGGAATGGTCCCCGCATCGCGCTGCTGCTCGAGGAGATACTGGGTGAGGGTGACGCGGCGCATGGATCCTCCCTTGAGATTTTTCGTCGCGGACATGGCGCGATTATCGCCGCTGCCGGACCCCGGCGCAGCAGGGCGGCGCGCTTCGTTTGACCTAGAGCAAGCGCGCCGGTGAGCGCGCCGCTATGGTGAAATCGGGTTCACGATTGGTGTGCCGGCGTTGGGACTGCGCGTACCGGAGGCGGCCTTGAGCACTCCCGCGGGAAAGCGGGTTTCCCTGTACGACGCGCGCCAGCTCGACGCGATCGTGCATCGCATGGCGCGCCGCGCGGCGGGTCTCCTCACGGGGCGTCCCGACGTGCTGCTCGTCGGCATCCGCCGGCGCGGGGTACCCATCGCGGAGATGCTGCGCGAGCGGCTGGTGCGCGACTTCGGGTTCGCAACGATCCCGCTCCTCGAACTGCAGATCAAGCGCTACGCCGACGACCTCACGCTGCTGCACCCCGAGACGGCGCTCGTGGAGAACCCCGCGCATTCGTCGCTCGATCTCGCCGGGCGCACGGTGATGGTCGTGGACGACGTGATGTACCAGGGCCACTCGATGCTGCGTGCCGTCGAATGGCTGGCGCGCAAGTCCCCGGCGGAGATCCGCACCGTCGTGCTGGTGGACCGCGATGTCGCGCGGCTTCCGATCCGGACGGACATCGTCGGCGCGCGCCTCGACGTCGCGCCCGGCGACATCATCGAGTGCAACGTGCCACCGTACGAGCCCGTGTTCCGGATCGACTTGTGCCAGCCGGCGCGAACGGCTTAGAAAGAGCCTCGACGCGGAGGACGCGAAGGACGCAGAGGAACGCAGAGAGAACAGAATGAACGGGCAGAGGGTATCGCGCCTGGTTCGGAGGGCAGTTGGCTGGGTTCCCTCTCCCTGCCAGGGGGAGGGTCACGGTGGGGGTTGGATCTCCGCCCACAGCGACACCCCCATCCCAACCTTCCCCCCCTCGCAGGAGGAAGGGGCGGCCGGCTCGGAACCGTGTTCCGAACGTTGAACCCGAGGCCCGAAATCCCGCTCTCTGATCATTGATCCCCCATGTTCCGCGACCGCATCGACGCTGCAGAGCGTCTCGCCACCGCCCTCGCGTCCTACCAGGGGACGAACCCGCTCGTGCTCGCGATTCCGCGGGGGGCGGTCGAAATGGGCCGCGTGCTGGCCGACCGTCTCGGCGGCGAACTCGACGTGGTGCTGGTGCGGAAGCTTCGCTCGCCCTTTTCGCCCGAGTTCGCCGTTGGCGCGATGGACGAAACGGGGTGGGCGTACGTCGCGCCGCACGCGGCGAGCGCGGGCGCCGACGACCGCTATCTCGAACGCGAGAAGGCGGTGCAACTCGAAACGCTGCAGCGCCGCCGGCGCGAGTACACCCCTGCCCGCCCGCCGATCGACCCCGCGGGCCGGATCGCGATCGTCGTCGACGATGGCCTCGCGACCGGCGCCACGATGATCGCAGCGCTGCATGCAGTGCGAGCGAAGAAGCCCGCGAAGCTCGTCTGCGCGGTGCCGGTCGCCGCGCCGGAGAGTCTCGAGCACGTCCGTCCTTATGCCGACGAGGTCGTCTGCCTCGAGGCGCCGGAGGTCTTCTATGCCGTGGGGCAGTTCTACGGCGAGTTCCGGCAGGTGGAGGACGACGAAGTGATCGCGCTGCTCGCCGAGAGCGGCCGCGCCGGCAAGCGGCCCGCATGACCGGCGCCGGCAGCCTCGTCCACATCCCCTCCGGCGACGTCCGCATGGAGGGCGTGCTCGAGGCGCCGCCGAATGCGCCGGGCATGGTGCTCTTCGCGCACGGGAGCGGCTCGTCGCGCCTCTCGCCGCGCAACAATTTCGTCGCGGCCGAGTTGCGCAAGGCCGGGCTCGGCACCCTGCTGCTGGACCTCCTCACGCGCGACGAGGATCGCGACTACGAGACGCGCTTCGCCATCACGCTGCTCGCCGAGCGCCTCGCCGACGCGGTGCGCTGGCTGCGGCAGGAGCCCGCAGTGGGCTTGCTCCCGGTGGGCCTGTTCGGCGCGAGCACGGGCGCTGCGGCGGCGCTTCAGGTCGCTGCGAGCCAGCCCCACGAAATCGGCGCGGTCGTTTCGCGCGGCGGGCGGCCCGATCTCGCAGGGGCGCAGGCTCTCGCGAAGGTGCGCGCGCCGACGCTACTCATCGTCGGCGGCGCCGACTACGGCGTGATCGAGCTGAACGAAGCGGCGTACGCACGGCTCACCTGCGAGAAGCAGCTCGTCATCGTCCCGCGCGCCACGCATCTTTTCGAAGAGCCGGGAGCGCTCGAGGAGGTGGCGCGCCTCGCGGCGGCATGGTTCGCGCGCTCGCTCGCGCGCTGAACCGACGCCACGGCCAACGCGAACCCCTCGCGCCGATGCTGTTCCAGGCGCACTTTCCGTCCGTGCCGCGCGCGCCCCGGCTCCGGCGCCCGGGCACGGCGCCCGGCAGCGTGCTCAGCCCTTCGCTTTCACGTCACCGCGCATCACCCGCAGCTCGTCGTCGAGCTTGCGCTTGGCGGCATCGAACGCATCGCGCACCGCGACGAACGGGTCCTCGTTCTTGTCGCGCGTGACCGCGAACTCGCGCCCCGGGAGGTGCAGATCGAGGCGCACGCCGTACAGATGCCCCTGCCGCTGATGCAGGCGCTCCTCCTCGACCACGACCCGGCAGCTCAGGAGATCCGGATACGACTCCGCCATCCGGCCGGCGCGCTCGCGGATGACGGCGTCGAGCGCGTCGGAATGTTCCATATGCCGATACGTCACTTGCAGCGGAACCAGCATTTCTTGCCTTTCGCCCCGCGAGCGCGGCGGCGCTATCGTGCGCGCGCCCAGTTCACCCGCAGGAGATTTTCAGCGTCGTTGTAGTGATACTCGAGCTCGCCCTTGTAGGCGTCGGCGACCGCATCGCCGATCGCGCGCGCGAGGTGCACCGACGTCGTCGTGAGCAGCACGCCGTCGCCCGTGTCCTCGACCGCCATGATGCGCTCGAGAGGATGTTCGCCTTTCTCGCGCGACTCGACGTTGTGCGCGCGGGCGAGCAACTCGTCGCGATGCGCGGCGACGAACCCGCCGCCGAGCGTCACGTAACCGGCCGGGAACCGGTCGTGGATCCGATGACAGGCCGGGCAGCGCTCCTCGTGCGCGCCCTGCGGCGCCGTGCCCCACGTCCAGCGGCCCTTGGTATAGACGGCACCGCAGTCCGGGCAACGGGTCGGTTCGGGCAGCTTGGCTTTGGCCTTGTAGGCATCGTGCCGCACCTGGTCCATCAGCTGTTCGCGACGGATGGTTTGCCAGCCGCTACGGTTCGCTTTCATGGAGACCTCCTCGAAAAGCGTTCCGGATCTGCGCTTTCGCGCAGGGGCCTTGGAGCCCGATTCCAGACTAGGCCGCGCCGGGCGGGCATGGTTGATGAAGATCAAAGGCGCGGGAACCGGAGCGGAACCAGCCGAAAGTCAACGGGATAGGTCAATCGCCGTGGGATGGTCGGCCCGCCCGCGGAAGCAGGCGCGCGAGCCACCGCCCGCACGGGACGGCGCGGGAGATTCGATGCTGCACCGCGATAGCCGGAACTCGAATGCGCGCAGCGCGGTCAACGCGACGGTTGCGACATTTTCCGCGGGAACTGCGCCCGCGCTCTCGCGACCGCGCTATTCTTCGAGCCAAGCGCATTCACCACCCCGCGGAGCCGCGCCATCCGAGGAGCACGCTATGCCGATCCAGGATTCGCGCTACCAGATCGATCTCGCCGCGCTCGAGTCGCCTTCGGGCGGCGAACGGTCGATCGCACGGCAGGAGCAGCTCGCACGCATCGTGCGGCAGCATCCGCAGCGCGACATCCCGCGGGTCGAGAGCGTGGACCCGGACGAGGCGCCGAGTCGGGAACGCTAGCCCGACCGGAGCGGTCCGCGGCGCCGTGAGCCGTCGCGGGCTGCGTGCGACGCTCGGCTCGCCGACGGCGTAAGCGGCGACGTCCACGGCGCGCCGACGCGAAGTCGGAGCGCGCGCAGCGGCGAGCGCCCGCGTTCAGCCGTTTCCTCGCCACGCAGCGTCGAGCTCCACGCGCAGCGCCGATTCGCGTTCGGCGTAGCGCGGCGAGAAGTGGAACGGTGTCACGCCGCGCGCGCCGGCAAGCCGCGCGATGGTGCCGGCCTGCCGCGCGGTCAGATGCTGCTTCTGCGAGGCATGCGCGCCGTCCGCGGCGAGGAACACGCTCTCGATGAAGAGCATGTCCGCGTCGCGTGCGAGGTCGACGATGCGCGCCACGTTCGCGTCGTGAAAGACGACGTCGGTCACGTACGCGATCTTCTGGCCAGGCACGAACTCGAGCGCGCTCTCGAGATCGCCGAGCGGGCAAGTGCGCGAGCGAGCGCCGTCGGCATCCTGCCAGCGCGCCTCGATCGGCGTGTCCTTCGCCGCTCCCGCGAGCGCGGCACGCTTCAGCTCGGCCACCCAGGGCCCGACGCGCAGCCCCATCTCCTCGAGGCGATTCTTCCAGACGTTGACGTGCGTCTTCTCCTCGAGCGCGAAGCCGAGGCACGGCGTGCGGTGATCGAGCAGCGCGCAGCGAACGCGGAAGGTCTCCTCGTCTGTGAGCAGGCCGCCCGGAGCGATGCCCTCCGGCAGCGGCTCGCGGGCGAACCCGCTGCGCGTTCGGAACCGTGCGCTGCGGGTCGCACCGCGCTCGTCGATCTCGGTCGCGGTGAGCACGAGCTCGACGTCGTAGCGATCGACCCGATCCCAGGTGTAGGAGGCGAGGCGTCGCTCGACCTGATCGACGAATCCCGGCGGCCCGAAGAGCCGCATGCCCGCGTGCCGCCCGACGCAGATGCGCACCAGCCGGTCGAAGCCGATGAAGTGGTCCATGTGCGTGTGCGAAACGAACACATGGGAGAGCCGGAGCAGATGTCGCGGCGCGAGCGCGGCGTTGTCGCCGAGGTCGAACGCGAGCGCGCGCTTCTCGAAGCGGAAGTCGACATAGACCCCGGGGTCGCCGAAGGCGTCGTTTACGAGGCGTGCGTCGAGGATGGGGCGCATGGAGCGGATCGCGATCGTGGCTCGTCCAATCCTATCGAAACCCGCCCGCGCTTTCTCGGCGAACAGGAGCCGCGCGCGTTCCGGCTCGGCGAGCGCCGCGTCGAGGTAACGGCGCTCGCGGATCGCCCGATCTCGCCCGCTACGCGGGACGTCCGCTGCGCCGCCGCTGACGGCGACACGTTCATCCTCCGCCACCACGAGGCGACCGGCGAGTGCGACGCCGCGACGTTCGGGCCCGGCCACCGGTGGACCGCGGGAAGATTGGGTGCGCGCGATCCGGCAGTGCGCAGTTCGGCGCGCCCCCTTTTCTCAGACGCCGATCTTGATGTTGTTCACCACGCCGCGCACGCCGAGCGTGTACCAGGCGTCGTGCTCGGCGAGGTCGCGGTCCTGTGCATTCGGCACGTAGCCATCGAGCGTGACGACGCCGTTGCGCGAGGCCACGCGGATCTGGCCCGCGGGCACGAACGGATCGGTCTCCAGCACGAGCCGCAGCGCGTCGACGATCTCGTCGTCGTTGTCCTGCTCCGCCGGTACGACCTCGATGCCGTTCACGACCTCGACGCTGCCCGGCACCCACCAGGCCATCACCCCGGCGATGCGCTTGTGCGACAGGCTGATGACGCGCCCGGTGAGCGTGACCACGCCGTCGCGCACTTCGTAGTCGATCGCGCCGGCGCCGTCGGGGCCGGCATCGTGAAGCACGTGCGCCTTGCCGTACTCCAGCATGCGCACCGACACGTTCACGAGCTCGGCGTCGCCCGTGAGCAGGTCCGCCAGCGCCGCTCCCACCTCGCCGTCGCTGCGCCGCTCGACCGGGCGCAGGCGCAGCCGATCCACGACGCCGTTCACGCCGGGCACTTTCGCGACCTGTTCGACCGCCCGCCGCTTCGCCACGATGTCGCCGACTTCGCCCTCCAGCGTCACGGTCGCGCCGTGCACTTCCACCCGGACGGGCCACGCGTGCGGATCGAGATGCGCGCCGTGCTCGAGCGCCGCGTGCACGTCCTTGACGACCTGTTCGTTTTCAACCATCTCCCTCTCCCTGCTGCGGATCGATGCCCGCGAGCCGGCCGAGCGCGCCCGCGAGTCCCGCGACGGTTTCCCGGCGGCGCGCATCGTCGAGCGTGCCGGGCCCCTCGCTCGCCCGATGGTAATGCCTGTCGCGGCAGAACGCAGTATCGCCAGCCCTCGCCGCGCGACGGCCCGGTTTTCGGGGTGAACCCCGGTCCAAGAGTCGGCCCCGCCGGCGTCCGCGCCGACACCGCGGGCCGCGCTCGCCGGGCTTCGGAGACGCGCAGCGCACGCTCAACGCGGCACGACGGTCAGCCGCGTGAGCGAGCCGCGCTGTTCGATCGAGTACCGCACCGGCAGGAACCGCTCGATGAGCCAGCTCGCCGTGTTGGCGTGGCTCGAGAACGTGCGCGTCGTGAACCCGCCGCCGCCCGCGAGCGCGAGGAACGGCAGGATCTGGTCGGCTGCGTGCACGTCGAGCGCGGCGCCATTCAGGAGATCGACCGCCAGCTCCGTGGCCACGGCCTCGCCCAGCTCCTCGGCGCGCACGCCGCGCTCCGCGACGCGCGCCGCGCCGAGCACGGTGGCGTCCGACCGCGCCCAGACGACGATCGCGCCGCCCTGCCCCTTCGCCTCGAGCGGGCCGAGGACGCGCGTCTCGATCGACGCGTCGCGCAGCCCGCCGAGCGCGAGCCGCTCGAGCGCGCTTTTTCGCATCCGCGCGGCGATTTTCTCGTCGAGGTTCGCGACGTGCGCCGTGCCGCGCACCGCGCGCTCGGCACTCGGCACGCCGAAGATGGCGGGTCGAAGCTCCGTCGGCGCCACGACGAGGTCGATCTCGCCGCCGCCGCGCGGGTAGTAGCCGCGCCGCACCACGTCGATGCGCGCGCTCACGCCGAGGTGAGCGAGCAGCGGGAACAGCACGAAGCGCAGATAGTCGACCGGCGGCGCCTGCCGCACATCGGTGCCGCCGGTGATGCGGACCTTGCCCGGCGCATTGGCCGCCACCATGACCGGCAGCAACGCCTGCGCGACGAGCGACACGCTGCCGGCCGTGCCGACATCGAATCGAAATTCGCCGCCCGCGAGCGCGCCGGGCGCGAAGCCGATCGACTCGGCGCCGATCGCGAGGCCTTCCACCTGCGCGCCGCACAGCGCCGCAACGGCGCGGATCGCGGCGACGTGCTGCGCGGCGAGCCCCGGCTTGTCGCGCTTGGCGCGAATGTTCGCGATCCGGATGCGCGTCCCGGTGATCGCCGCGAGCGCAACCGCGGTGCGCACCAGTTGCCCGCCGCCCTCGCCGTGGGAGCCGTCGATCTCCAGGAAGTCGCGCGCCGCCAGCGTCATCATGGCGCGCCCTCCGACAGGCGGCGACGGATGCCCGCGCTCGGGCGCGCCCATCGGCCGCGCGAACGGAATGATCCGGCTCGGCGTGCGTTTCGATCGCAATGCCATGGCGGTGTGGTCATGGCCGGGGACCGTCGCGCGGCACACGCGAGGGCGGCAGCACCGCTCTGCGCCATGCCACTGCTGCGACCGCGAGATCCACGTTGCCCTCCCTCGCCTCGTGTCGGCGAACGGCGACGACGCCCGATTCACGTCCCGGGCGATTCTCGAAGGGAGTATGCGTCTACGGCGCCGGCAAGTTTTGATGCCGGTCAACCGGCATCACGGCCGGGCGCTCGGAGCGCGCCCGCATGGGGTCGCGCGCTAACCGGCCGCCGAGCGGCGCATGGCACCGCCGGCTTCGGGGTGCCCTGCGCCGCGGCTGATCGGCACCTCGACCGCCTGCGGGACGGGCAATCCGAGCGTTCGGTAGAGATGCGCGAGCTTCGTCCGATACAGACGGTCGAAGCTCGCGACCGCTTCCGCGGGGTTGTAATCGCCGAACCACCAGAACCAGTCGGAGGCCTCGCAGTCGCCCAGCGCGCGCGCCGCCGCCGCGCGCGCCGCCTCGTCGAGACGGCCGCTGCCGACGACGAGGTCGTAGCTCTGCTTCGCGGCAACGAGCAGGTCCCACGCGCGGTTCTTGTCCGGCGAGCCGATCCAGGTGGCGAGGTTTCCGTACACCCAGCTTCCGGCAGTGATGCCGGCGAGCTCTCCGTAGGCGGCGGGCGCAAGCGCGTCCCCGCCCTCGTCGCGCGGTGCGCGGCGCGCGGCGAGATAGGCACGGTATGTCGTCGGACGAACGGCCGCGTCGGCGACGAGCTGCTCGTACAGGGCATCGAGGAAATACCACCCGTTGTACGGGTAGTATTCCCACGGGTTCTCGCCGTCGAGAATCACGCTTACTACCGGGCGCTCGCCCTCCGGTACGGCCGCCGCGACCGCGTGCAGCTCGGCGACGAAATTCGCCGCCGCGTCCGGCCCGACCCAGCGCTGGTACTCGAAGCCGACGAGATCGGAGAGCCGGTCGTCGCGGAAGAACACCGCGAGGTCGGGGGCGAGGGTCGGAAAGCGGTACGGACGATAGAGATCGCGGGCGCGATCCATCGGGCGTCCCTGAAACTGGCGGACGCTCGATGCGAGCACGCCCTCGCCCGTTGCCGTCCACGCGAGGCCGCGTGCGCCCAGCAGGCGCAGGAACGGCCCCGACAGCGCCCCCTCCGCCGGCCACAAACCCTCGGGCGCCTCGCCGAACCGGTGCGCGTGGCTCTCGATGGCGGACCGCAGTTGCGCGTCGGCGCGCTCGCGCCCGCCGGGGTACGCAGGCGCAGCCGGCAGCGGCGCCTTGGGCTCGGTCTCGCGCGCTGCCGCGAGATCGATGAGGAGCGGCGAGATCGGGTGATGGTGCGGCGTGGTCGAGAGCTCGATGCGTCCGCTCGCCGCGAGCGCGCGCCAGCGCGGCAGGATCCCGCTCACGACCTCGCGCGTGAGATCGAACAGCGCCAGCCGGTCGGCCTCGGAGAAGAGGCTGCCCTGCGACATCAGGCGCGCGACGAGCGCCGACTCGCGGCGCACCGTCTCGCCGGTCCAGGCGAGGTGATACCAGACGACGAGGTCGTAGAGGTAGCGGTCCGACAGCCAGTCGAGCGACTCGTCGCCATGGCCGTCCACCTGCCGGAACAGATCGAACAGCCGGCCGTACGCCGCGAAAGGCCGGATCATGTTGTGGTGGTTGGCGCGGAAGCAGTGCCGGATCGCCGCATCCCGCTCGGCGGGCGTGAGCGGCGTCGACTCCCTGCGGGCAAGCAGCGCGAGCAACGGATCGGCCAGGCGAGCGCTCGCGAACTGGCGCGCGTAGTCCTCCAGCTGGTCGAGCAGCACAGGAGTGAAGTTCACCACCGCGCGCATGCCCTCGTGGCACTCGAGGTGCCACGCCATGTCGCTGTAGTCCTTGAGCGCGTGCAGGTACACCCAGGGCTCGCGGAACTCGCCGGTCGCGTGGTCACGGTAGTCCGGCTGGTGCATGTGCCAGACGATGACGAGGTCGAGGTCGAGGTCGAGGGGCTTGGTCACCGTGGTCGGGCGCGGAAAGGCTTCACCGCAAAAACGCAAAAGGCGCAAAGGAGCGCGGAAGGGCTATCTTACCCTCGGCGAGCCCCAGGTCCGGAAAACGGTCGGCGCAGCGCTGAACGATGCACCAGCAGGGTGCTTCGCGCGACGAAGTCGAATCGACGGCTGCTCCGACGCTAGGCGGCGCCGAACCCTTCTTCGCGGTCCTTCGCGCCGTTCGCGCCTTTGCGGTGAGCGTCTAGCGCAAGTGATGCACCTGCTGCCCCAGCATCTCCGGGGTGACGAGCGTGATGCCGCGCTCGGTGACGAAGAAGCGCTTGCGGTCCGCGGCGAGGTCGACGCCGATCTGCATCTCGGGCGGGATGCGGCAGTGCTTGTCGATGACGGCGCGCCTCACGATCGCGTTCCGCCCGATCTCGACGTTGGGCAGGATCACGGAGTCCTCGATCTCGCCGTAGCTGTGCACGCGCACGTTCGAGAAGAGGAGCGACCGGCGCACGCGAGAGCCGGAAATGATGCAGCCGCCCGAGACCAGCGAATCGATGCCCTCGCCGCGACGGTCTTCCTCGTCGAACACGAACTTCGCCGGCGGCAGCTGCTCCTGGTAGGTCCAGATCGGCCAGTCCTGGTCGTACATGTTGAGGTCGGGCGTGACCTTGGTGAGCTCGAGGTTCGCCTCCCAGTAGGCGTCGATCGTCCCCACGTCGCGCCAGTAGGGTTTGCCATCGGCCATGTTGACGCACGAGTCGGCGAAGCGGTGCGCGAACACGCGGTAGCCGCGCCCGACGAGATAGGGAATGATGTCCTTGCCGAAATCGTGCGACGACTTGCGGTCGTCCGCGTCGCGGATGAGCTGCTCGTAGAGAAACGCCGCGTTGAAGACGTAGATGCCCATCGAGCCGAGCGCCGTATCCGTGCTGCCCGGGATCGGTTTCGGCATCGCGGGCTTCTCCTCGAAGCCGGCCACCCGCCAGTTCTCGTCGACCTGCATGACGCCGAGCTGCGTCGCGTCGGC
>JALOSW010000130.1 GCA_025458245.1 Burkholderiales bacterium | reverse complement strand
GACGATCGACTTCCACGTCACCGCGCCGCGCAGCGGATAGTTGATCGACGCGCCGAGCATCGCAGCAGCGGACGCTTCGTTGGTGCACGGCTCGACGTGGACCCCGAGCTCGGCGAGATCGTCTTTCGCCTGCACCATCACGTCGAGGAGGTGCGACACCGGCGCGCCCTGATACCCGCCGATATAGGCGACTCCCGACTGCAGCAGCGCTTTCGTCACCGCGAGGATGCCCTCGCCGCGGAACGTCTCGCCGTCGCCGAGGCGAAGCGAGCGGATTTCTTCGTGGAAGGAGCGTTCCATGTCAGCTCGCAACGATGAACGGGGGCAAGGCCGCGGCGCACCGCCCCCTGGTGTTTTCCGGGAAGAGCCGCGCCGACGTCCGCGAGGTCGCTTTCATGTCACGCGGCCGGCCTGGTGTCGGCGGCCGGCTTGCGGCGATAGAACCTGATCGGCTGCGCCTTCGGCGGGAGCGGAGCGATGCCCGCCGACGCGAGCGATTGCTCGAGCCCGCGCCCGTCCGGGTCGGCGAGCGCGGCCTCGCGGGCGCGGCGGATCGTTGCTGCGCGCCCGGCGCCGGGCGCTAGATCGCTGCCCGCGACCAGCGTGTCCATGATCCTCGCGAGGTTCTCCTTGCCGCGCCTGTTGGTGTCGCCATAGCCCTTGACCAGCCGGCCGCACAACGCGATCTCCAGCGCCAGCGCACGGTCGCTCGCGGCGGCCGCGCCGATCGCATCGAGCCAGCGTTCGATCTGCGCCTGCTCTTCGTGGAACCGCGACATCGAGCGGCGCAGCGGCCGCAGCGCGGCGAGGAGGCGCATCTGCAGGAATCCGGCGATTCCGGTCGTGCGCACATAGAGCCCCTTGTTGAGCGGCTCGCCCCCCTGCCGGCGAGCGGCCCAGGCGAGCAGCCGGCCGGCCGGCTTCGGCGGCAGGAGTGCCGCGATCTCCTCGACGCCCGGTTTGAGGTACTCGACCACGTGCACCGGCTCGTGCGGCTTCGCGCCGACTTCGCTGCGGACGCGATCGAGCCGCGACCGGCGCGACTTGAGGTCGGCGACGCGGATCACGTCGTCGTAGCTCATCCAGAGCGCGAGAAACCGCGCCGTCTCGTTGGTGAGCGCGTAGCCGTCCGCGCTGCCGTTCTGGCTTTCGTCGCGACGGGCGATCGGTTCGAGCCGATCGAGATACAGGTTCGCGTACGCCTCGTCCTGATAGTCGACGAGTCGGGCGAAACCCTCGCCGACGATCGCTTGGGTCTCGGCGGGAAAGGCGTCGCGCACGCGTGCCGTGGCGGCTCGCCGTCCGGTCGCCGCCGCGCTCGCGGGGGCGGCGGGCGTGCCCGATGCATGCGCGTAGCCCGCTGCGAAGCCGGCGAGCGAGGCCTCCGCGCCGCGGCCCTGCGCCCGGATCGCGTTCTCGCAGACCTCGCGCGAGAGAGGCAGCGCACCCGCGCCGGCCATTGCGCCGAACAGAACGGCGTTGATCACGGTCCCCCGCGCCCGTGCGATCGCCGCCATGTCGAAGAGCACCGCACGCTTCGCGAGCGATCGTGCGGCCGCGAGGATGCGATCGCTGTCGGCGCGCCCGTCGCCCATCGGGATCTTTTCCGCGGTGGCGTATACGCGGTGCGTCGAGGCGACGAGCGTCGTTCGGTCCGGCGCCACGAAGCCGTTCTGCATCGCGCGCCCGGCCTCGACGAGCTCCGAGGCGACCATCACGTCGATGTTCCCCGCCGACGGCGTGAGCGCCATGACGGGCCGGCGCTCACCGAGCCGCGTCTGCGGGACGGGATAGATCTCCACGTAATAGGTGGTCGCCCCGGTGCGCTGCGCCACGCCGGGGATCGAGGTGGCCTGCACCGGGAGCCCTTGCTCGGTGGCCGCGCCGACGATCCAGTCGGCGAGCACGCCCCCGCCTTCTCCGCCCAGCGCGGCGATGAGGATGCACACCGGCCGGTCGGGCAGCGCGGCCGAGGTAGCCTTGCCCGCGTCGATGCTGGCGCTCACGATTCATCTCCCCCCACGTCCCTGCACGCGCCCGGCGGACGCGCGGCCTGCGCTGCGGGCATCCTGCGGCAGTCGCAGGCGCCCACCTTGCCTCGCGCAGGGTAGGAGCGGATACTCCATTTGTCAAATCCATGCAGCGCATCGAAAGCATTCCAATAATGAATGTCAGCCAGATCGACCTGAACCTGCTGCGCGCCTTCGACGCCATCCTGCGCGACCGCAGCGTCACCGCGGCGGGCCAGCGCGTCGGGCTGACGCAGCCCGCCATGTCGAACGCGCTCGCGCGGCTGCGCGCCGCGTTCGGCGATGCGCTGTTCGTGCGCGGCCCCGAGGGCATGCAGCCGACGCCCTTCGCGCGCTCGATCGCCGACCCGGTGCGGCAGGCGCTCGGACTGATCGACGCCGCGCTCGCGAGCCGGGCGGGCTTCGATCCGTCGACGTCCGAGCGGATGTTCCGCTTCAACATGTCCGACATCGGCGAGATGGTGTTCCTGCCGCCGCTGCTCGAGCGGCTGCACCGCGCCGCGCCCGGCGTGCGCGTCGAGGCGGTGTCGCTCGCGCAAGGCGACCTGGAGGAGTCGCTCGCCACCGGCGCGATCGATCTCGCGCTCGGTGCGCTTCCCGGTGTCGGTCCGCCGGTGCGCTCGCGGCGGCTGTTCCGCGATCCCTATCTTTCGCTCGTGCGTGCCGATCACCCGAGCATCGGCAGCAGGCTCGCGCGCCGACAGTTCCTGGAGGCGTCCCACGTAGTGGTTTCCTCCGTGGGCACCGGCCACCAGGCGGTCGAGGCGGCGCTTCTCGCGGCGGGCCTGCATCGCCGCATCGCGCTGCGTGTGCCGCATTTCGTGGTCGTGCCCATGATCCTCGCGCGCACCGACCTCATCGCGACGCTGCCCGGCCGGATCGCCGCGAGCTTCGCGCAGACGGGCGATTTCAAGACGCTCGCGCCGCCGCTGCGCATTCCCGCGGCAGATGTACAGGTGCACTGGCACGAGCGCTTTACCGAGGACGCGGGCAACCGCTGGATGCGCGAGCTGCTGTTCGAGCTCTACGAGGAGCGGATCGCGCCGCGGCGCAGCTAGAATCGGGCATCGGAGGCGACGGATGACGGATGGAGGGCAGGCGGGGCGGGGCCTCGGGCGCGGACTCACGCAGTACGGCGACGCGGACTTCTCGCTCTATCTGCGGCGCTCGTTCGCGCGCTCGATGGGGTTCTCGGGCGAGCTGCTCGCGCGCCCGGTGGTCGGCATCGCGCAGACGTCGAGCGGCTTCAACAACTGTCACCGCGGCCTGCCGGAGCTCGCCGAGGCGGTGAAGCGCGGCGTGCTCGCCGCCGGCGGGCTGCCGCTCGAGTTCCCGACGATCTCGCTCGGCGAGGTGTTCCTGCATCCGACCAGCCTCGTCTATCGCAACCTGATGGCGATGGACACCGAGGAGATGCTGCGCGCGCAGCCCATGGACGCCGCCGTGCTGCTCGGCGGCTGCGACAAGACCGTGCCCGCGCAGCTCATGGGCGCGGCGTCCGCCGACGTTCCCTCGGTCATGCTCGTTGCGGGGCCGATGATGCCGACCTCCTTCCGCGGCGAGCGGCTCGGCGCGTGCACGGACTGCCGGCGCTTCTGGGCCCAGTACCGCGCCGGGAAACTCGCTTCCGGCGAGATCGAGGCCGTCGAGGGGAATCTCGCGACCACTGCGGGCACGTGCGCGGTGATGGGCACGGCGAGCACCATGGCGGCGATCGCCGAGGCGCTCGGGATGGCGCTTCCCGGCAGCGCGGCGATTCCAGCGGTGCACGCCGACCGCTTGCGCGCGGGCGAGGCGAGCGGGCGCCTGGCGGTCGCGCTCGCGGCGAATCCGATCCGGCCGAGCGATGTCATCACCGCGAAATCGGTCGAGAACGCGCTGCGCGTGCTGCTCGCGATCGGCGGATCGACCAACGCGATCCTGCATCTCGCGGCGATCGCCGGGCGCGTCGGCGTCGAGGTCTCGCTCGCACGGCTGAACGAACTGTCCGACTCGACGCCGGTGCTCGTCGACCTCAAACCGACGGGCCAGCACTACATGGCCGACCTCTTCGCGGCGGGCGGCGTCGGGGCCGTGCTGCGCGAGCTCGCGCATCTGCTCCATCTCGACGCGCTCACGGTCACCGGCGAGGCGCTCGGCGAGCGTCTCGCCGCGCCGCTGTCGTATGTGGATCGCGACATCGTCCGCCCCTTTTCCGAGCCCCACCAGCCGCAGGGCGGGCTCGTCGCGCTGTTCGGGTCGCTCGCGCCGGGCGGCGCGATCCTCAAGCGCTCTGCGGCCGACCCGGCGCTTTTCGAGAAGGAAGGCCGCGCCGTGGTGTTCGCCTCCCTCGAAGACCTGGCGGCGCGCATCGACGCGCCCGACCTCGACGTGACGGCGGACGATTTTCTCGTGCTGCAAAACGCCGGCCCGAAGTCGAACTCGGGCATGCCCGAGGCCGGTTACCTGCCGATTCCTGCAAAGCTCGCTCGCGCCGGGGTGAAGGACATGGTGCGCATCTCGGATGCGCGCATGAGCGGCACGGCCTACGGCACGATCGTGCTGCACGTCACCCCGGAGGCGACGCTCGGCGGGCCGCTCGCGCTCGTGCGCAACGGCGACCGGATCCGGCTCTCCGTGCGCGAGCGGCGCATCGACCTGCTCGTCGACGAAGCAGAGCTCGCACGCCGCCGCGCCGCGTGGCGGCCGGCCGCGGGGCCGCCGGTCCGCGGCTATCGCAGGTTGTATTTCGAGCACGTCCTGCAGGCGGACCAGGGATGCGACTTCGATTTCCTGCGGGCGCAGGCATCGGCATCCGTGAACCGCGATCCGAAGCCCGCCCCCGATCCCGAATCCCGAATCCCGAATCCCGAATCCTGAATCCCGAATCCTGAATCCTGAAATGAAGCTCTACGGCTGCCACAACACCCGCTCGTTCCGCGCTGTGTGGGCGCTCGAGGAATGCGGCGCGGCGTATGACTACGCGTTCGTGAATCTCTTCAAGGGCGAGGGCCGCAAGCCCGAGTTCCTGGCGGTGAATCCGGGCGGAAAGCTGCCCGTGCTCGTGGACGGCGACTTCACCCTCACCGAGTCGGGCGCGATCGTCGCGTATCTCGCCGACAAGTTCCCGGAGAGCGGTCTTCTTCCCGCGGTCCCGACGCTGCGCGCGGATGTCCTGCGCTGGATGTTCTTCACCGTGGGCGAGCTGGAGCAGCCGTCCTGGACCATCGCGAAGCATCGCTTCGCTCTCCCGAAAGAACACCGTGTCGCGGGCATCGAGCCCACGGCCGGCTGGGAGTTCGAGGCCGCCGCGCGACTCGTGGATCGCGCGCTCGGCGAGCGTGCATGTCTCGTCGGGGACCGTTTCACCGCTGCCGACATCTTCGTGACCCATGGCCTCGCGTGGGGCGCGTCGAACCGGTTGCCGCTGCCCACCCCACGGCTCGAGGCTTATCTGAAGGCGAACCTGGCGCGCGCGGCCGCACGGCGCGCGAGCGCCCGCGAAAAAGCGGCCGTCGAGGCCGCGACGTAACCGATCGGCATCTCGAGAGGAGCACGCATGTCGATTCCATCGGCGCCGCCGCGCTTGCGCGGTGTGCTTTCTCCGGTCGTCACGCCATTCAAGGCCGACCTCTCGCCCGACGCCGAACGGTTCGTGCGTCACTGCCAGTGGCTGCTCGCGAACGGGTGCGCAGGGCTCGCCGTGTTCGGGACGAACAGCGAGGCGAACTCGCTTTCCGTCGAAGAGCGGATGGTGCTTCTGGAACAACTCGTGCAGGCGGGTGTTCCGGCAGCGAAGCTCGTCCCGGGAACCGGCTGTTGCGCGCTCACCGACACCGTGCGGCTCTCCGCGCACGCGACCGCGCTCGGATGCGCCGGTGTCCTCATGCTCCCGCCTTTCTACTACAAGGGGGTCACCGACGAAGGCGTGTATCGCAGCTTCGCCGAGACCATCGAGCGCGTGGCGGACGCGCGCCTGGCCGTCTACCTCTATCACATCCCCCCGGTGTCGCAGGTGGGCGTGCCGTTCGCGGTGATCGAGCGCCTGCTCGACCGCTATCCCGCAGCGGTGGCCGGCATCAAGGACTCGTCGGGCGACTGGTCGAACACGGCGGCATTGAACGAACGCTTCGGCGCACGCGGCTTCGACGTGTTTGCCGGGAGCGAGACGTTCCTCCTGCGAAACATGAGCGCGGGCGGGGCGGGGTGCATCACCGCCGGTGCCAACGTGAACCCCGGTCCCATCGATCGTCTGTTCCGCAACTGGCAGGCGCCCGATGCCGAAAAACAGCAAGCGGCGATCGATGCGGTGCGCGCCGCGCTGCAGAAGTTCCCGATGATCCCGGCGCTCAAGGCGACCATCGCGCACTACGCCGGCGATCCCGAGTGGCGCACAGTGCGTCCCCCGCTCGTCGAGCTGACGCCGACGCAGGAGTCCGAACTCTTCGGGGCACTGCAGGCGCTCGGCTTCGAGATGCCCCGAATCGGGGTCTGACGGCAGGTCCGCGCGGATCGCCCGGGCCGGCGTCGTCGCTCCGGGAGCGGCCGTCCCCCGCCCCGGCCGTCCGGGGCCCGAGCCGCTTGACAACGCGGCCAATAATGATAACAATTCTCATTATCTCGTCGCTCGGCGCCATCCCGCCCCGGTTCCATCATGTACATCTGCGTCTGCAAAGCCGTGTCCGACCGCGCGGTCCGCCAGGCCGCCCACTCCGGTGCGACGTCGCTCGCCGACCTGCGCGAACGGCTCGAGTTGGGGACGTGTTGCGGCAAATGCGCCTGTGCGGCCCGCGAACTGCTGGCCGAGGTGCGCACTGGCGCCTCCGCCCCGGGCGAGGGCCGGGCGTGACCGCGGCTGGCGGGCCGCCGCGTTGCCGTGTTAGCGTCTCCGCTTTGCGCAGCGGAGACCGGGCAT